>JBGARR010000044.1:0-19548 GCA_044230125.1 Phycisphaerales bacterium | reverse complement strand
CTCGACCGATTTCGACCTGGACGGTGTGCCTGACTCCTGTGAGTGCCTCGCGGATCTCAACGCAAGCCACGGCATCGATGGCGCGGACCTGGGCGTCCTGCTCGCATTCTGGGGACCCGTGACGACGTTCCCCGCCGCCGACATCAACCACGATGGCATCGTCAATGGC
Organism: Phycisphaerales bacterium; assembly: GCA_044230125.1. Taxonomy (GTDB): domain Bacteria; phylum Planctomycetota; class Phycisphaerae; order Phycisphaerales; family SM1A02; genus UBA966. The sequence goes on along the minus strand of JBGARR010000044.1, from coordinate 19,379 downwards.
GCGGACCTCGGCCTGCTTCTGGCAGGCTGGGGCCCCTGTCCGAATTGAAGCACGCTTACCTCAAAGGAGATTCACCGTGAAGAACATCTCGACCGGCACCGGCCTCTGCGTCCTCGGCCTGGGCATCGCCTGCTACCCCATCCTCGATCGCCTCGCACCAGTCGATCGCACCGCGCACGGGGGCGTGCCCCTGGCCAACGTGGCGAAGGCTGTGGTGGGCCAGGTGGAGCCGACGATCGTGTGGTATGGCCTCGCCTACTCGTACTACAACGGAACTGTCATTGCCCGTGCGTGGTCCAATGGTCGCATCGAAGTGAAGTACGGTGAGCTCGCGATGTCCCAAGGTGTTTGCTCCTGGGCGTCCGGGCCGTGCACCAGCTGGCTCGTGGTCAGCGACCCCGCCGAGGGCTACGCCGCCTCTGCCGACATCAACCACGACCAGCGCGTCGACGGGGCGGACCTGGGCCTGGTCCTGGGCTACTGGGGTGATGCACCGCGCCACGACATACCGCCGTCGGACTGCCCGCTCAACCTGGTGAATCCGTGAGCGTGGTCTTGAGGGAACCAAAGCGACTCAGATCGAGGTGAGCTTTTGCTGTGTCCCCTGCTTTCGCTTCTCGGGCTGTGCTTGATGACCGGGCTCGCGCTGAAGCGCAACGTATGCGCTGGCAAAAGGCTGTTTGCGGGCACTGCGCCTTGGGTCGGAGTCGTGTTCCTCGGCGCATGGGCTGTGCATCTCGCGCTGGCGGCTCACCGCTATCGCTGGCTTGCCACCACTCGCACGGACTGCGTGTGGTTCGCCGTCCACGATGCAGGGGAGCTTGCCGAGTCTTCCTCGGTCGGTGTGACTGCGAAGTATGACCGAGACGCTCGGCCCTTCCCTTGGGCATCGCAGGTGGCACAGGCGCGCGAGGTCACGGTGCGCATCGACACTCCGAAACTTGCAGAGGGCACGTGCTTCGAGGTGCATGCGACGCGCGAGGAGGATGTCGGGTACGAGATAGTCTTGGAGCGCTGCACCGGCAGCCGACGCAGCATGTCCTGCCTTGCGGCGCCGGGCGCCATCGCCGATGCCGTAGGAACGGTGTTGAAAGGGTGGGCGCCGACGAATGATCATTCACGAAACACGCGAGCGATCCAGGAGGCTGTGCAGCTTGTTGAACGCCTGGTTCTTGGGGACTTGGACCTGTCTGCCTGGGGGCTTGATAGAGACGCAGTCGAGCGTCAGACATCCCTCGGTGAGGTCTATGACCTGGGCATGGGGTGGCCCCGGGCCGAGAACACGGTCATGGCAACATCATCCCTTGTGGCGATCGCCTGGATGGGGATCACCATGCAACGGCCTCTTGCTAGTCGAAAGTCAAGCGGAAGAGTGAGCGGTAAGGGATGAACCCCGTCGGCTCCTGCGAGGCGTTGCTCATTTCATCGTCCGTTCCATCTCAATCGCCCTGGCGTCGGATAGTCGGCAGCCGTCTCGACGATGGCCTTGCCTACGTGCGGGCGAACTGCCAGCCAGATGATTGGTTCAGGGACTTCGACAAGTTGCCGCCTGAACCCGACGATCCGCAGGAGCTTCATGGTTGGGGGCATAGCATGGCTTGGATGGCGGATCTGAGACGACATCTTCGGGCCGGCAAGCGATTAGATCCCATGGGCAAGGAGTCGTCATGAACCAAGTCTCCAGTCGGGTTGCGTTCGTCGCGATCTTGGTTGTCGTCGGTCAGCTGACGGTGGCGCGAACTTCGGTCGGACAGCAGGGCTACACACCGCCTGCGCCAAACGCCACTCCGCCTGTGCCGGTGGCGGAAGCTCCCTCTGCGACTGAGCTCTTTCCGCAGGACGCGCGAGTCCATCTCTTTCCTCCGCGGCCGATCGGGCGCGATGAGATTGGCTACTTTGTGTGGATATCCGGCGCTGAAGGTCGCGATGCCCTGGTGATTCAACAGTGGGCCGCGGCGATTGTCGAACTCGATCCAGCATGGATCGACGAGCTGTTCACGCCACTTCATGCACCCGCCTCGCAGTACTACCATCAGTTCATGCACGGTCCCCCATCCGAGGAACGCGCGAGGGCCCTGGAAGAGCTGATGATGCGGAGGAACGCACTTGTCGATGTCCTGATGAAGCGAGAAGCAGCGCATCTCAAGACCCTTCAGCCTGCGACCGATGGAGACAATGCGTCGATCGAGCTCTTCGCTTCGCGCGTCATGATGGCGCGGGCCGCTGACGCGGTGGACTTGAATGGCCTCTTCTGCGGCCATGTGACACCCAACGCTCTCAAGCTGCTTTTCGACGCCGCGACGGACCCCCGGACCAGTGCCCCGCAGGCGTCTGCACTGAGGCAGTATGCGATCGACAACGCGCCACGGGTGTTGGAACTACGGCGGAGGACAGTTGAAGCATTTCTGCGAATCGGCTACCGCGGTACCGCTGCCAAAGCTCAGGCCATCCAGGCGGGCGAGAGGGCGACAGGTGCCGCAGCGGGCGTCTATCGACCAGTCGCATTCTCGCTCGAGCGAATCATCGCATTGAATACGGAGCTGCTCGCTGCGATGCGGGAGATAGTTCCGCCGGAGGTGGGTGGTGACATCAGCAGGTCGTACCGCAGCCTGGCCTATGGTCCGCTTGCGGTCGATCTGTTCGCTTGCAAGGCCCCTGCGTCCATTGCAATGGAGGCGAAGGATGCGGAACGGCGTGTCACCGCCATAAGCGTGATCGAAGAAGACTCTCGCCAGCGCGAGACATCGCTCGAGCAGCTGCTCAGACACTTCGACAAGGCGTGGATGCGCTCCTTTGAGAAGGGAAAGGTCAGGGATCGCGCCGAAGGAGAACGCTTCGCCCGAGCGATGCTGAAGTCGCATGAAGCTGGGCAGCAGGGCGCTGAACGCACAATCGTCGCCCTTCGCGAACTTGCACAGGCGAATCCCAGCTGGAATCCGGAAGCGTTCGACAGGTCAGTGAAAGAGTGGACAGCGCAGGTCCAGAAACGGCTCGATGAGCTCACGGACTCTGGGGTGCTGAGCTCGGTGGTCACTGAGGAGATGCTCGGCCGCTCAGAACGGCGAAAGCAGGTCCCGTGATCGCGTGAGCGTGAGAGGCGTTGATCAGTCGCTGCTTGGGCTAGGGGACCGAGCCGGCAGCGACTCAGCAGGCGGCCTGACTGGCGAGGTGAAGCTCCGACAAGGAACCCGGCTGTCACTTCCCCACTCGCGCCCGGCGAACGCTACTTCTTCGCGGGTTCGGCCTTTACGGGTGGATCCCACTTCGCACCCTCCATCAGGCGGAACGTGCCAACAAATTTGAGACACTTTCGTTCATGAAAATGCGTGCTCGCATGCGGGGTCCCGCAGGGACCCCGCTGCCTTTCGCTGGATCAGGAGCAGTTTTTCGTCGGGCCTGTTGATCCAGACCTCGCGCGGCGCGAGCAGCGCGCGGGGCCGTCCGCGCACGAAGCGCTCCGGGTGCCTCGCGTATGCCGCGTCCAGGGTGAGCTGGCGCAGGCGCTCCTTGCGGCGGTGGCGCCCCAGGTGCACGTCCTCCGGCGTGTGGAAGGCGATCCCCTCGTGGCGGTGCACGCGGTTGTACCAGGGGAAGAAATCGCGGCACCATGCGTGCCACTGGTCGAACAGGCCGCGGCCCGCGGGATAGGCCGGGCAGTGCTTGAGCGTCTTGAAGTGCGCCTCGGAGAACGGGTTGTCGTTGGAGATGCGCGGGCGCGAGTGCGACGCGTCGATGCCCAGCCTGGCCATCATCTGCGCCATGGGCGTCGATGTCATCGGCGCACCGCGGTCGGCGTGGAGCGTGAGCGTCCCCGGATCGATGCCGCGCCGCAGGACCGCATCGCGCACGAGATCCGCGGCGAGCGCTCCCGACTCGCGCCGCGCCAGCAGCCACGCCACGGCGTAGCGGCTGTAGATGTCGAGCACCACGTAGAGGCTGAGCCATCCGCCGAGCGCGTCGGGGAGCTTGGTGATGTCCCACGAGTAGACCTGGTCGGGCCCCGTGGCGCACAGCACCGGGATCTCGTGGGCGCCGTGGCTCCGGACCGCGCGGCGCTCGCGGACCGCCTCGGATTCCGCGAGGATCCTGTACATCGAGCGCACGCTGCAGAGGTACTCGCCGCGGTCCAGGAGCGCGGCATGGACGAATCGGGGCGAGCAGTCCATGAACTCGTCCGCGCAGAGGACTTCCAGCACGCGCCGCCGATCGGGCTGGCCGATCCGGCGCGGCTGCACTCCCTGCCGGGCAGGGCGCGCGTCGCCGTGCGCGTCGCGCCGCGCGCGGCGTCGGTACCACGTGGCGCGCGAGACGTCGAGCGCCGAGCACGCGGGCGCGACGCCGACCTGGGAATGGTGCGCATCGACGAGGCTCATGCCGACCTCCCTTCGCTGCCGCCGCTCCCCTGGTCCCTGCGGTCCAGCGCCTCCATCATGTCGGCCATCTTTTTTTGGAGCGCCAGCAGCTTGTCGGCGTGCTCGAGCTTGAGCCGCAGCCGCACGACCTCGCGCTCGAGCCGCGCCTTGTCGTGGCGCAGCTGGCTCTCAGTGGGCGGCTGCTGCGACTGCGGCATCCCGGGATGGACGCGCCGGCGCCAGCGGCGCCACGTCGCAAGGTGCGAGGAGTAGATCCCCTCGCGCCTCAGCAGCAGGCCGAGCTCGCCGGGCCTGGAGCACCGGTCGGCCGCCTCCAGGATGCGCAGCTTCTCCGTGTCAGTGAACCGCCGGCGCTTCGCGCGGCCGTCGCCGGGTGCCGGAACGGAGCCATTCGTGCCTTGATCTGCCATCTTGAGTCACCTCGTCGCCCTGCCGTGTCTGGAGCGATGCTGAGTGTCTCATGTATGTTGGCACATAGGGAGGTGATCGATGAGTTCGTTACGGATCCCGTATCCGGAAGCCCATCCGAACGTAGAGCGGGTCCGTTGCGCGATCGGAGCCGAACAGCATCGTGTCGGGGAATCCCAGCGCCAGCAGCGGTTCCTCGGACGACACCGGCGCCGCCGCGGCGACCGGCGCGCACGGCCAAGGCCCCGGGGCGAGGATCTGCACGAGGGCGATGTCCTTCCCGACACGGAACTCCCCCTCCTCGGGCAGCTTGGAGAGCACCTTTGCGGGCGATCTGCGTCCGTCGGCGTGCCCGACGGTGACCGCCCCACCGACCGGAACCGGAAGATGCGCGCAGGTCAGCACGATGCCATCGGGCGAGATGATCGTCCCGGTCAGCGCATCTCCCTCGCCGAAGAAGATCCGAACCACTGACGGCGTGGCCGAGTTGACAACCCGCCGGACGGCTGCGTCAAGTCTCTGAACGCCAGGGGCTTGCCCATCGGCGTCGTGAGCGGCGACCTGATCGGCGCTCTGCGCGGGCGGTCGGCTGGTGCAGGAGATGCAAACTGCGGCGAGTGCTATCAAGGCTGCGGCTGCCAAGGGGCGGCTCATAGGGTTTCCTCGTGCGGGCGCCCATCGCGTAGGCCAATGTATGGCTCACGAAGAGTATTGCCAAATGAGCAAGTTTGCACGTCAGAAAGTCCGAGTCCGCCACCGACGGCGGCCCGATGCAATTCCGTGAGTCCAGGCGCCTGGCGCTCGGTCTGGCATCGCACGTCCGAACGTATTCCACGCGGGGTTCCATGGGCGCACTTTCACCATGGCAATGCGGTTGTCGCGTGGGCGCCGACGGTCCCGCGCGAGACCTCGAAGTAAAGCGGTTCACCACGCGCGAAGCACTATCCTGCCCCCGTGCGACTCCTGCCACGGTTGCTGATCTGGGCGCGATGGCCGATGGCGATCGTCGCAGTGTTGGCGGCCGCGACGATGGCATCGCGCCATGCGTGCACAGCGACTGCCCGGATCTGGTGCACCGACTGGATGGGCACCTGCATGGAGTTCGCAACCACGCGCCCGGGCGTGATGGTGATGTCGAGCAGTTCCTACTTTGGCAAGGGCGTGTCGTGGAGCTTGGATTCCGCGCGCGGCCCGGATCGGCTCTTTTGGTGGTTCAAGGGAGTCTCCCTCTTGCCGAGTGGTCGTATCGTGATACTGCCGTGGTGGGCGATTGTGGTTCCGCCTGCCACGATCGCCTACGCTGGATTTCACTTGGTGCGCAGGCAGCGGAGGAAGAATGTCTGCGCAGCTTGCCATTATCCGCTCGTGGGCGCGGCCATCTGTCCGGAGTGCGGCCGCACCGCCTCGGCGCGCGATTGAAGCTTGGCAGCGGGCCACGGCCCAAGGATTGGACCCCTGCTTCGCCAACGGCATTCGTGCGCAAGCGTGTCCATCAGTGTCCAACCGTGTGCTTCCGACTGCTTTCACTCCCCACCGCACCGCACGTTGGTTGGAACTTGGTTCGATATCGCTGCGATTGGCTATGTCCCGCTCCTTCGTTTCGGTCTCCCACATCGGGGAATCGTCGATGCGCCCTTCCGCACCGCTGCGGCGGCGTGACTGCTCAGAGCGTCGCGCGAGCCGGCCAGCCAGAGCCCATCGAAGGTGACCACGGCGTCGTCAGTGCCGGAAGCCTGGGCGCCTGCCCAGTCGGGTGGCACGCGCCTGAGCTCGACCCCCAAGTCGTCCCACTTCAGCAGATCCGGCCGGTGCACACCGTTCCCGAGGTCCTCCGATGCCCGCCGGCGCTGACCCCTGCAAGGAGAGCGTCCGGCCGGGGATACGCCTGCTGGCCGTACTCGTTCATGCCGGTCAGATCCAGGGCGCGCACAACTGCCCCGCAGGCCTGTCATGACGCTGCCTGGTTGCGGCGGACGGCGCGCGCCATGCGGCTTAGCCCGTCCACGCACCCAGCAGGATGCCCAGGTCAGCACCGTCGGTGATGCCGTCACCGTTCAGGTCGGCGGCGGGCTGCATACGAGCCGAGCAGCATCCCGAGATCCGCCCCATCGACGACTCCGTCGAAGTTCAGGTCGCCCAGGATGCCGACCGGTGCGCCGTAAATGCGCAGGCTCAGCGCAGGCGCCACCGAGTAGGGGCTCTGGTGCGCCTCGAAGACGGTCAGGTTGCTCTCGGGGTGATAGACAAAGTTCTGGTCGATGGTCCAGTCAGGCGAGATGCCAAGCAGTTCGTGCTGGCCACGCTGCGTGCCTGCCACCGAGTAGTCGCCGGGGATGGTGAATCGATAGACATACGGGATTCCCGTGCCGCCACCGCCTGCCTGGGACGTCCAGCGGAGCACGCGAAGCCCGCCGATCTCCTCGGAGATGCAATTTGGGCCCTGCCGGGAGCGCAGGGACGTCAAAGTCGTACTCGCGCGTTCCGGGGATGCCGCTCGGGCAGCTGATGTCCGCCGTGATCGTGGGGGGCGCGATGACGATGTTCGAGGCCACGATGCCCCCTGTCGTGAACATGGACAGGTTGTAGGCGGTGCTTGGCGTGGTGAACGAAGCGTTGTAGGGCGCTTCGCCGGCGATTACCGCACCCAGTTCATAGGTCACGTGGATGTGCGCGTGCGCGCCGATGAACATGTCGTTGCTGAAGGAGAAGCCGTAGTCGTTCTGGCGCCCCGTCTCGAAGAGCGTCGCCGCGGCAGGAGCCGCGAGCGCAAGGCTGCCGAGTGCTGCAATTCCAATGATGGTGGCCCGGCAAGTATTTGAGTAGCGCATAGCAAAATGGTACCCGCGTGCGCGCCCATTGCGAAAGATCAGCGCCCCGTGAGAACACGGGCACCGCGGCCAGGCGGAGCGTGCCTCAGCAACTTCCCACTTGCCCAGAACGATGCCCAGGTCGGCGCCATCGACGACGCCGTTCCCATCCAGGTCGCAGGCGGGCGTGCCCCACGCGCCCAGGAGGATGGCCAGGTCCGCGCCGTCGACGACCCCATCGCCATTGAGGTCCGCTTCGACCGTGGACTCGATGCCCGGCTGAGTGAAGAGCATGTTCAGTTCGTGGCAAGTCAGCGCGCGCCCGTAGACCTGCACGTCGTCGATCATGCCGTCAAAGATGGCCGTCGGCACGCCGGCGACCGTCACGCCGCCGACCAGGAACGGTGCATTGTTGCCAGCCACAGACACGCCACCGACGATCGCTTCGGGCGGTCCGCCATCGACATAGAGGCGCGTGCCCGTGGTGGGGTGGTAGGTGGAGGCGATGAAGTGCCACTGACCGTCGTTCTGGTGGCGGTCGTGGAAATCGCTTCGCCGCCGCAGTTGTTCGAACGATAGGAGAGCGCGCGGCCGGTCGCGCCGTAGCAAGACGTGGTGTTCAGGCCCACGATGTAGCCATTGTGCGAGTTTGTTGCGTGCTTGGTCACCGCAAACTGGGTGGTGGTGATTCCCGGGGTTGTCTTGCACCAGAAGGAGATGGTGCAGGGCTGCGTGCCGCTGGGGCAGGATGGCGCCCATGTTCACAAAGGACGCGCTGGCGGTCGACAGCTGCAGCGCGCCGCCGCTGACTCCGCCGGCCACCATGGCCGCGCCACCGGACAACGCCGTTCAAGCCGTTGACGCTGTCGACGGCGGTCGCTGCGCCAGTCTGGTCGAAGGTCCAGTGCGCCAGGATGCCCGGCGGCGGCACCGCGGCGGCGGCGCCCGCGAATGCGGCGGCGGCGGTGCAGGAGGCGAGCGTCAGGAAACGACCCAGGCTTTGTTGTGCATTTCGCCGACGATACAGATCGCGGCCGCGCGGACAAAGGGAATCCTGCGACGGAATCTGCACGTGGCCCAGTCAATTCCGGGTTATCCGACGTGGCGGCGTGGAGGGAGGCGACGCCATCTCCTTCGATCGCGCCCCCTCCCTGCCCCCGCCTCGCGCCCTCGCGGCCCGGCCGAAAGGGGTAGTGATGCCCGGCGCATTTTGTGTCAGGCAGGTGCGGGGTGCGCCGAGGAGGGCGCCGAGATCGGCGCCGTTCACGATGCCGTCCTGGTTGAGGTCGGCGTTCGCGCACCGCCCCCCACTTGCCGAGCAGGATGCCGGGTCCAGCGCCGTTGGCGAGGTCGTCGCCGTCGAGGTCGGCGTCGCAGTCAAGGCGCGTCTGGCCGATGTCCAGCAGTTCCTCCGCAGGGATGTCGCGCCATCCAATGGTGGCATGGATCGCCGGATCCTCGTTGGTGGTGCTGCCGAAGAGCGCCATGCGCTGGCCGCCTGGCAGGCCATGGAACGGCGAGGTGGGATCCTCGGCCCACGTGCCGTTGGCCAGGCGCTTCATGACCTTGATCGAGCCGTTGCCCATCAGGTAGAGCTCGCCCGCATCGCCGAACTGGAAGCTCTGCAGGCCCCCGCTGATGGCCGGTGGGGTGATGATGGAGACGATCGGCCCAGCGCCACCAATGATCACGTTGTAGAGGAGCGCCGAACCGTCGGTCTTGAACCATGACCTGCCCGTGGTCGGATCCACTCGCACGGATCCATCTCCGGAGAGCGGGACGCTGGTTGGCACGGCAATGTTCTCCATCGCACCGAGCGACTTGCTGTACTTGGCGATTCGGCGCTCTGAGACGGAGAGCAGCCGAAGCGTGTCCGACGTGCCGTCGAAGCAGATCGAAGCCGGGAATGGCGCATGTGCAACCGAGGCGTCGACCGCGCCATCCGGCCCGAGCTTGAAGAGCGTGCCCGCCTGGTCGAAGGAGTAGATGAAGCCCTCGCGGCTTGGCGCCAGCTCGACCAGGTCCGTCGGAGCATCGGGCAGCGTGGTCATGGCCCCGGTCATCGGGTCCAGCGAACGAAGCACGGTGGGCTGGCCGACGAAGATGGACCGCGTGAGCACGAGCGCCTCGGTCATGTCGGGATGGATCGCCAGGTCCAGCAGGGTGGTGAAGCTCGATACCTGGATCTGCGGCAGGGTGAGGTTGACCGAGCCCTCCAGCGGCGTCGGGTCCATCATGTGAATCGTGCCGCCGCCGCCACCCAGCAGGTTGGGGGAACCGACGAAGCGAAACCCCCACATGGGCCGGATGCCCCAGTAGCTGTCGACGATGCGCACCTTTCCGTCGCTGGACGGATGCCCGATCGCGTTCATGCCCCGCAGCTGGCTGTCGTCGAAGTAGCCGACGTAGGTGACGGGATTCACGTGCTTCACCGCAAAGTCGCTCTGCGAGTGCAGCTCGTCGTCGTCCGCTGGGTTCCGGTATCGCATGAAGTACTCGGAATCGTTGCGCTGCGAACGGACGAAGGTCACGGCGTGCCCGCCGGTCCGGTCCAGGATCGGATCGCCGCCCTGGCTCCCGACAATCTCATACCGGCCGTAGGCAAATGACAGGATCCAGCCCTGGCAGGCCAGCTTGGTCATCTTCGCCACGGTCGGCGTGTACGAGCCCGTCTTCGAGAGCCTGATCGTGATGAGCGCATTGCTCTGTCCCGCCCAGTAGTTCAGGCCGTCGAGCCCGCCCGCTCCGCCGGTTCCGGTCTCTTCGTCCGTCCCCATGACCACGCCGGTGCTGAAGATCGCAGTGGTGGCATCGGCGTATCGGGATTGGCTCTGCCAGTTGCCCGGGCCCGGGTAGGCGGATGGGATGCCGTGGTTGGCCGCATAGCAGAAGAGGTTGACCGCCGCGGTCGGGACGCAGTACATGCTGCCCCACGACGGCAGGTTGTAGCGCCGCTGGTCCAGGTCGGGCATGTGAACCACCCGGTACGCGAACTGGCTGGTGGCGGACCACGAGCAGTTCGTCACGTCCGCGTGCGCGGACGAAGCGATGCATGAAGCGGCTGCGGCGATGAAGGTCACGGTGCGCATGGCTGTTCTCCAGGTCGGGGGCGTCCCCACGCATGGGAGCGCAAAATGGCGCTCGGGTCCCCGGAAAAATCCGCCAGAAATGCAGAAACTCGACCGCGAGCTGCGCGCGGCTGGGTGTCCGCCATCTGCGTATCCCCTGATGGAACTGTCATCCTGATGCCTACCATGGCGGCAACACGCGGCACTCGATGGCACTCAGTGTTGCCGTGCGCGTGCCGGCGCCTTCATTCAGGAGAAGACCATGGATTTCGTTGCACAGTCGTTCCAAATGCGTTCGAGCCTCGCGGTGCTGACCGTGGCCTGTGGTCTTGCGGGCTCCAGCGGCGCCACAGCCGTGGCCGCGACGACGCTCGACTCGCGGGCGACCTTCATCCACACGGCGAGCGCGGACTCCTCGCTGAACTCAGTGGCCATCGCGCTTGCGCCGCTGGGCATCGCCGCGGGCGACCGAATCCAGATCATGCGCACCGGCGATTTCGACAACGGGCCGCAGGGCGACACCTTCACTTCGCTCATCGGCGTCTTCAGCTCCAGCGCGACGCTGCTCCCGGCCAGCAACCTGCACCGCGTGCCCGGTGCAATCGCAGCGGGGGTCCCGTGCCCGACCTCGCTGACCTATTTCGGAAGCGAGCCGACGGACATTCCTGAGGACTTCGTGATCTGCTCGGGGGACTACCCCAGCGGCATCATCTGCGTGGTTGTTCCGGCTGGTGCGACGCACCTGTTCCTGGCGCCGAGCGATTCGCTCTACGAGGACAACAGCGACCCGGACGGCGACTATGGGTACGCGCTCTCGCTCCTCGACCCATGCGTGGCGGACATGAACGGCAGCGGCGCCGTCGACGGCGCTGACCTGGGAACGCTGCTCGGAAGCTGGGGAGCGCAGACCGTCATCGGCGGAGCCGGGGACCTGAACTGCGATGGCACGGTCAATGGCGCTGACCTGGGCGTGCTGCTTGGCAGCTGGGGATCGTGCGGAGGTTGAGCGCGGGTGTCCGCCGCATCGGTGCGGCCGCGGCGTGCCGGCGCGCGGCGCCTCTGCGACACTTCACTGCGCCTGTACTTCGTCCAGCATGAGCGCGCCCTGGCGCGGGAAGAACCCGACGCGCCGATCCAGCAGCAACTGGTTGCCGATGATCCCCTGCGCCTTGGCCATTGCCAACGTAGAGGCGATCGCCTCCGGCAGCACGCCGCAGCGCAAGGTGACATGCACCCCGCCAAGCGACATGGCAACGTTGTACGTTTCGGTCTCGAAGTCGTCGGAGTCAGGAAAGAAGTCAGTGACGACCCCGGCCTTCGGAAACTTGGTGATTGCGTCGTCCTGGAAATAGGAGACCTGCGCCCCTGTGTCGAAGAAGAAGGTGCGGAAGTCCGTCCCCGCCACCTCTGCCATGAGCAGCGGCAGCCCCATGAACTCCCAGAGCGGGACCGGCATCGCGTCAAGCTCAAGCTCGTCCTTCGAGATGGCCGCCATGCCCCGCTTGAGGTCGAAGATGATGTCGAAGTTGAAGAGAACGTCTGCACCGAGCAGACCCACGCAATCGACGCCCACGTGCTTCACCAGCCCTTGGATGCCAAGTCCGTGGTAGCTGTCATCGAATGTGAACTCCTCTCCCGCGAGCGCAAGGTGCCTGCCCTTGCCAAACGTGGTCGAAGCGCCCGAGTCAACGAGCCATAGCCCGGAGGCAAGTTCGACGAACAGGTGCCCGTTCACAAACCTCAACGGCATCGAGATGACCGTAGGGCGAGGCATGCGGATTGCCTGCAGGATACCCCGCCCGGACCGGGCGCGCCCGAAGGCGCGCCTGCGGTCCGGGGCGCTTCGTCATCCTCCGCATCCTCCCCAGCCGCCCAGGAGCATGCCAAGGTCGGCGCCATCCACCAGGCCATCGCTGTTGAAGTCCGCCGGACCTCCGCCGCCCGCGATCCCCCACCCGCCCAGGAGCTGACCCAGGTCGGCTCCATCGACCATGCCGTCGCCGTTCATGTCGCCGACGCAAGGCAGCGGGCAGCTGCCACAGGAGACCTGCAGCGTGTACTTGGATGCGCTTGAGCCGGGCAGGATGGCCGCGTTGCTGAACTTGGGCGAGATGAAGATCCAGTAGCTGCCCTCGTAGAGGCAGGCCGAGGCGACGGTCGGGCAGGTGCCCGTGCCCGCCTCGATGCCCACGATCGAGCAGTTGGTGGTCGCATCCAGGATGTACATGTCCACGTCGCAATCCGCGTGCGCCGAGATGGTGACCTGCCGCGAATAGCCGGGGCCGCCGCCGATGGTCAACAGGTACCAGTCGGTGTCGCGCAGGTTGGGCGGCTGCGGATGCCACCAGAACTGGCCGCAGACGGTGGTGCCGCATGCGATCGGGCTGAAGAGCGGAACCGGCTGGCTGTTGCAGCCTCCGTTGATGTCCGAGGTGCCAGCCTCGCCCTCCTGCACCGCGCCCGACGGGCACTGGTCGTTCTCGGGGCAGTCCATGCACCACAGGTTGGTGTCGACGGCGGGATCGGAGACGTAGGTGGTGGTCTGCCGCGGATCGCCCTGGTCCAGGACGAAGTTCTCGTTCACTGGCTCCAGGATCACCTGCGACAGCGTGGGGACATAGGTTGACTCGTAGCAGCCCGAGTGCGGATAGAGCGCTGCATCGCACTTGACCAGGTAGAGATCGGGCGCTGTCGAAAGCGGGAAGGAGCTGGTGTCGCCCAGCACCACGAATCCGCCATCCGCTGTGGGCATGGCACAGCGACCGCGATCGATGCTCCCCGCCAGGGGCCCGCGGAAGTCAAGGCATGGCCCGATCGGCAGGAGCACCCCTGCAGAATCGGTGCGCAGCACCGCGGTTGTCGGCTGCGGGACTCCGCCGTTCGAGCCCGCGGTGCCCCCCAGCAGGACGCTGGTGTCCGGCATCTCCTCGACGGATCGAGTCCCGGAGAAGTTCAGGAACCACTTCTGGTAGATGAATGCGCCGTTGGGCTTGATCCGCATCAAGTAGGTGCCACCGCCCTCGGCGGCAGACTTGGTCCAGCCGCTGACCAGGTAGTCGCCATTGGCGGCCTGGTCGACGCCCCATGCGGTGTCGTGCGGGGACTGCCGATAGGTCTTGGCCCAGACGATGGTGCCCGCAAGGTTGGTCCGAACCACCAGCGTGTGAGGCTGCGGCGCCGCGCCCGGGACAGGAGGCACGCCGAGCCAGCCCACTGCGATGAAGCCCGCAGGGAAGCCGAACCCCGCCTCCACGGCCTGCACATCGTTGAATCCCCCCCTCGACTGACCGGTTGGCACGCTGGTGTCCCGCAGGCGCACGGAGAACCCGAGCAAGCCGTCCGGGCCGATGCGGGCCAGCGACGGCTCGCCACCTTCCCGTCCAGCGACGACGAAGCCGCCTCCCGCGTAGGGAAGCTCATCCAGCGAAGGGCCAAGGTCGAAGAACCAGCTCCCGCCTCGGGGAGGGAACAACCACGACCATTGCGGCGTCCCGGCGCCATCGGTTCGCACCAGGCAGGCGCGGTCGCTGCCGACCATCGCGGTGAAGGCGTAGCCGGCGGGCGTCACATTTCCTGAGTGCGCCGCCGTGATCTCGGAGGGCTCCAGGTTGAGTTCCGACTGCCAAGCGGAGAGGTAGTCGCGTGCCCAGCTGATCCCGCCGCCGCTGTCCAGCTTCAGCACCCGGGTCTTGGAGTACGCGGCATCAGGAGCGGCCAGGACGACGAAGCCTCCGTCATCCGTCGGCTCCACCCACGCGGCGACATCAGCGCTCGTCCCGCCAAGCGTGCGCTGGATCTGCGCCTGCCGCGCCTGAACCGTTGTGGCCAGCGCAAGTGCGCCGAGCGCCGCTGTTGTCGTTGCCGTCATCGCCGTGAATCTGTTGAACATGGCTTCCTCGTGGTTCGAACCGGATGTGGAATGAGAGAATTCAACTGCGTGTGCCTTGCGCGCCCTTGCTCAGGGGCAGGACGACCCCCAGCTACCCAGAAGCGCCCCGAGGTCGGCACCATTCACCATGCCATCGCCGTTGAGGTCGGAATTGCACGGGCCTTCCGCGCATGCGCCCCAGCTGCCGAGCAGGATGCCCAGGTCCGCACCGCCGACTTCCTGGTCGCCATCCAGGTCCTGAATGCACCCCATGCACAGGGTGACGCTTCCGCTGCCGACATCGAAGTACTCCTGGATGTTTCGGCTGATGATGAGGGCGAATCCACCTGGCGTCCCATCGCACGCCTGATGCGGATTCCGCCGGATCGGCGACTCGGTGACCGGGGGGGCGCTGATCGGTTGGCCCGGCTGCGTCCAATCCGTGGATTGACAGGTCCGGCCATCGCAGTCGGTCATGACCAGATAGGGGTCGTGAAAGGTGCCCGGCGCGTTGCTCACGCGATACCGCCCGCCCATGAGCATGGCGCTGGGATTGCTCGAAGGGAGCATCGCGTTGAACGCGGAGAAGGGCGGCTGGCCGGGACTGAAGTCCCGTCCCCAGGCGCTCGCGGGCAAGGCTGGATCGAGGCGTATGTGGCGAGCAGTCGGAGTGTTGCCCGGGTCGAAGCCGGCCAGGTAGACCCGGTCCAGGTAGTTGGCATTACCGCAGCTCCCCATCCCGACGTGCACGATCGCACCAGGTGCGGGGGTCAACCACATTGAGTACTGATAGTCAAGGTTCTTCGCACCGGTGCCGCCGTTAATGCTCATGACACGCACCCAGCTCAGAGCGAATCCGCCGGAAGACGAGACGTTCTGGCCACCGATCCACACGACGGGGTTGCCGCCCGGACCGGCATCGACATTGACGGCCGTGAACCGGGACGTGAAAGCGGGATTCGAGCCGACCGCATAGCTCCACATGTTCAGCGGCCTGCCGAAGTCCGTGGGGATCGAGTTGTCCGCCCCGACCACCATGAGGAAGGGCCTTTGCAAAGCGCCCTGATAGGGGCCCATCTTCCCCACCAGATAGAGATTCCCCGCGAATTCCCGCATGTCATTGAAGTGGAGCTGGTCGCACGCCGTCGTGCTGTACGCGTACCACCACAGGACCTGCGTCAGGTTCGCGTTGTAGCAGATGAGCCAGGCGGAGGGTGTCCCCGCCGAGGTGGTCGTGTTCACCATCTGCACGATCTCGCCTGTGGGCAGCGCCACCGCCTTCATCGAGGTGTCGGCGGGGTCGGCCCCTCCGGGCTCGATGTTCGCGACGTATCCCAGCCTTGAAGTGAGCAGCAGCACATTTGCGCCGATCCCCGACACCGATCCGCCGAAGGCCCGCCCGGCCGCGACGAAGTTGCCGGTCGTCACCTGCTGATCGATGCTGCGGACGTCGTACCAGCCGCCGGTGCCCGAGGGGATCCATGATGCGGCGCCAAAGGGCACGTTCGAGTAGACGCCATTCGAGTCCAGGTAGACAAAGCGCGCCGGGCCACCGGCCGAGACGTTGCTGGATGCCGAGATGAACGAATGCGATCCGTTCGGGTTGACCAGCACTGGGGCGAGCGCGCGCACCTCGACGCTTGCGGCCGGGTTCACGGGCATGATGTGCTCGCCCTTGATCGGGTTCTGGGCGAGCGCGGCGGAGCACATGCCCAAGGCCGCGCAGATCATGCAGCACCAGGCGAACGGGACAGGAGAGAACTGGACGTTGCGCATCGGGGGCGATCCTCTCTGAGGGGCGGGTGGACGGAAGGAAGGGCGGGCCCCGGCGGAACTGCCAGGGCGCGCCCCCCCTGCCATGCTCCGAGTCCCGGTGCGAGATCTCGCTCTGGATCTGTGAATTGGGCGCGTAAATGCCCCTGGCGTGCCCCCAGAGGGGTGAGTCCCGGGGGAATCGCGCGCGCGGCCATCCGGCGCTCGGGCGCGCGCGTCGCAGCCGCAAGCCGCGCCACGAACGGCTTGCACCTGACAGCCGAGCGAAGGCCTGGCGAAGAAATCTCAAGCATTGCTCATGACTGAGGAAAGTGAGACCGTATCCCCTCGGTGACGGCACCGGAATTGGCTGGATGCCGACACGGGACCACCCGAACGAGGCGAATGCAATGGCCTATGAACTGGGCAGCTTTGACACACCCACGCACCGCGCGCGCACCGGCTTCACCGCCTCGCTCGCCTCCCTGCTCGGCGCCTGCCTGGCGGCATGCAGCGCCGCACCCGCCATGGCTGCGCCGCAGTCAGTGAGCGGGTGGGGATCCATGGGGTGCTTGAACATCGACAACCTGACCTCCGTCACCCAGGCGAGCGGCGGATTCGCGTTCACAGCCGCGGTGCTGCCGGATGGAAGCGTCGCATGCTGGGGCGCCAACGAGCAGAGCGAGTGCAACGTCTCCCCCTACATGGGAACCGCGGTCCAGGTCGCCTGTGGCGCGCATCATGCGGTCGGCCTGAACTCCGCAGGCGGGGTCAGGTGCTGGGGCGCCAACGAGTCCGCACAGTGCAACTCACCGACAATCGGCCTCTTCACGCAGGTTGCTGCGGGCGAGCGGCACTCGCTCGCGGTGCGCTCCGACGGCGTCGTCCTCTGCTGGGGCTCCAACTATTACGGCCAGTGCAGCGTTCCCTCGGCTCTGGGTGCAGCAGCAAGGGTCGCCGGTGGCGGCGGGCACACGATCGCGCTGCGGGTCGATGGTTCCGTGGCGTGCTGGGGGCGCAATGACCTGGCGCAGTGCAACGTGCCCGGCGGCCTGGGCGCCGCGACGAGGATCGCCGCCGGGTCGCTCCACTCTGTCGCCCTGCGGGCCAATGGCAGCGTCGTTTGCTGGGGATTCGACGGCCAAGGGCAGTGCACCGTTCCCGCTGGCCTTGGCACCGTCACCGAGATCGCGGGCGGCGGATTCCACACGATCGCCCGTCAGGCCACCGGTGCCGTCGCATGCTGGGGACTGAACGACGCGGGCCAGTGCAGCGTTCCGGCTGGCCTGGGCGGGGCATCCACGGTCGCGGCGGGATACGCGCACTCGATCGCGCGCAAGTCCGATGGAACCCTTGTCTGCTGGGGGAACAACAGCGTGAGCCTCTTCGATGTCCCGCAGCACCTTGGAACGGTGGTGCAGGCCGCGTGCGGTAGCTGGCACACGGTCGCACGCAACATCGAAGGAGCGGTCTCCTGTTGGGGCGACAACTCCTTCGGCCAGTGCGCGGTTCCCGCAAACCTGGGCGCGGTGGCAGACATCGCGGGCGGGGATGCACACACGATTGTCGTGAAGCAGGATGGAAGCGTCGCGTGCTGGGGGCTGAACACCGCAGGGCAGTGCAACATCCCCACGGGCCTTGGTCCAGTCTTCAAAGTGGCGGCGGGCGGCATGCACTCCATCGCCATCAGGGCGAACCGAACGGTTGCGTGCTGGGGAATGAACGACTCGGGGGAGTGCAACGTCCCTACCAATCTCCCCGCCGCCCAGTCCGTTGCGGGGGGCTTCTCGCACACTGCGGTGGTGACGGTCGGCGGATCTGTCGCGTGCTGGGGAAGCAACACGTACGGCCAGTGCAACGTCCCTGCAACCGTCGGATCGGTGGCTCAGATCGCGTGCGGCTACGGCCACACGGTCGCGCTTCGTTCAAACAGAACGCTGATCGGCTGGGGCAACAACTCAAATGGACAGTGCCCCAGCAACTGGAGCATGGGCAGCCCGGCCTCCCCTCCAGTGCAGGTGGCATGCGGTGGACTGAACACTGCAGTGCTCCAGGCGAACGGGAAGGTCCAGGTGTGGGGCACCTCCACGAGCGGGCAGCAAAACGGCCCCGAGAGCCTAGCCCCCGATGGAGGTGTCGCCTGCGGCGCGGGCCACCTCATCCGCTACGCCGGCGTCGACGCCGACCTGGATGGGATTCCCGAAGTCCTGGACAACTGCCCCTCAGTCGCGAATCCGGACCAAGCGGACTGCAACGAGGACGGCGTCGGTGATGCGTGCGAGCTTGCCGCTGGTGCTCCCGATGCCGATGGGGACGGCGTCCCGGATGCCTGCCAGTGCGGAGGCGATCCCCTCTGCCAGTGCCGCTGGGACCTCTATCACGACGGCATTGTGAACGGCACCGATCTGGGAATCCTCCTGGCAAACTGGGGACCGGCGGCACCCAACGTGGCGGCGGACGTCAATCATGATGGCAACGTGAACGGTGCCGACCTGGGCATGGTGTTGGCGAATTGGGGACCGTGCCCGGAACGCCTGCCGTAACGGCCGGCGGGCAGCTGCCGCAGAACGCCTGCAGCCCTCACTCCTCATTCTTCCTCTTCGGCCTCCTGAATGCCATCGATGGTGTCGCGACCCGCACCGCCATCGACCTTGACGCGGTTGGGGATGCGCCCATCGACATCGATATGGTCGTCGCCCCCGAGGCCGTAGACGATGACGTCGCAGGTGACGGGGCCGAAGGTGCCCTGGCTCACGTTGTTGATGAAGACCTTCATCATGCCATGCGGGGCGCGCTGCACGACGATGCGGTCGCTACTGGAGCTGCCGACCACCAGGAGACAGCCGTTGACCACGCTGATGTCGCTCGCTGGCATCCACGCGCCAAGCGTGACGGTCATGGTGGTGGTGCCTGCGGGGACGGGATCGAACTTTGCGGGCACCTCGGGCTGCGTGGTGGGCATGCCAGAACCGGGCACGTACGGACCGGGGTTCTCGTCGTAGGCGAAGCCGTACGCCTGGCCCATCCACTGGCCGCGGGCGTTCTTGGTGGGCGCGGTCTGCACGAAGATCGGCGTCTTGGTGGAGCCGGTCTCGACGACCCC
>JBGARR010000011.1:0-97271 GCA_044230125.1 Phycisphaerales bacterium | reverse complement strand
CCCACCACCTGCGGATCCAGCAGGCGGCTGGTCGACGACAGCGGATCGACGGCGGGATAGATGCCCTTCTCGGCGATCTTGCGCTCCAGCGTGATGAAGGCGTCCAGGTGCGTGAAGGTGGTGGCGGGCGCGGGGTCGGTCAGGTCGTCGGCGGGCACGTAGATCGCCTGCACGCTGGTGATGGCGCCATCCTTGGTGCTGGTGATGCGCTCCTGCAGCGCGCCCATCTCGGTGCTCAGCGTGGGCTGGTAGCCCACCGCGCTGGGCATGCGGCCCAGCAGCGCCGACACCTCTGAACCAGCCTGCGTGAAGCGGAAGACGTTGTCGACGAACAGAAGGGTTTCCTTGCCGCTCTTGTCGCGGAAGTTCTCCGCCATGGTCAGTGCGCTCAAGGCGACGCGCAGGCGCGCCCCCGGCGGCTCGTTCATCTGGCCGAAGACCATCGCCACCTTGTCCAGCACGTGCATCTTCTTGCCGCTGGCGTCGGTGTACTCGGCCTCCTGCATTTCCAGCCACAGGTCGTTGCCCTCGCGAGTGCGCTCGCCGACGCCCGCGAAGACCGAGTAGCCGCCGAAGTTGCGGGCGACGCGCGCGATCATCTCCTGGATCACGACGGTCTTGCCCACGCCTGCACCGCCGAAGAGGCCGATCTTGCCGCCGCGGACGAAGGGGCAGAGCAGGTCGATGACCTTGATGCCCGTCTGCAGGATCTCGGTCTTGGAGTTCAGGTCTGCGATCTTGGGCGCCTGACGATGGATCGGCGCGGTCTCGGTCGCGTTGACCGGCCCGCGTCCATCGACTGCCTGGCCCAGCAGGTTGAAGACGCGTCCGAGGACGCCCTCGCCGACGGGCACGCGCACCGGCGAACCGGTGTCGACGCACGCCACGCCGCGGCGGAGGCCGTCGGTGCTGGCAAGCGCCACGCAACGGACCTGGCCGCCGCCCAGGTGCTTGGCGACCTCGCCCACCAGGACCTGCTTCTCGCCATTGAGCTCCAGCTCGATGGTGACTGCGTTGTAGATCTGGGGGATCTCGTTCTCGGGGTACTGGGCGTCGAAGGTCGAACCGATGACCTGGGTGACTGTGCCGGTGGTGGGCATGGGCGTGGGCTCCGGGGGTAGAAACCCGCGCTCGGGACCAGGGGTCCGGCGCGCGGGAGAGGGCAAGATGATAGCGAATCCCTCCCGCCGCGCTCACGGTGGACGCGACGGCGAGTCGGCGTCAGGGAGCGCCAGGAGGCGCCGCAGGCGCAGCTTCCGGAGTGGGGAGCGGGGGGGCGCCGGGTGACGGCCCAGAGGGCGCGGCCGAGGGCGTCGGTGAGGGCGTTGCCGGGGGCTTCGCCGTCGCCGGGGCGGGGGACGCCCGCGCAGGCTCTGCGGGGTCCGGTGCATTCATGTCGTCGGGCCCAGGCCGCTGCCCGCCCGGCGATGCGATGCTGTGCGCCCCGAAGCGAATCGCGTCGGGGTTCTTCGCGCGCAGCGTCCGCGAATCGATGCTGGGATCGATGCCGAAGACCTGCGGCACCGTCTGGTATCCAAAGGGGGCGCCCAGTTCCTCCCACGCCGTCGGCAGCTCGACGGAGTACCACAGGTTGTCCGCCAGGGTGACGGCCGTCGGCGGGATGCGATCAGGGTGCGGCGAGAAGCGCTTCATCGCACCGGGAAACCAAAAGGCGGCCACCTTCTCGATCAGCACCTGCTCCACGATGCCCGCATCCTGCGGGATCGCGTACATCGCATCCACCGGGTTGACGATGGTCAGCCGGCTCAGCACCAGGTCGCGCGCGTTCACGATCTCCACAGGCGTCCCGATGTTCTCGTAGATGCAGCGGTCGATCCGCATGCGCTCGACGGGAGCGACCATGGGCCGCGTGCCATCGGCGCCCGCAGGAGCGGGGGAGCCCACGCTCACGCCCACGCCCATCGTCTTGTTGAAGGAGCAACCCGTCACGGAGATCTCGCCGGAGGCGCCAAGGACGCGTATGCCGCAGCGCTGGGCGTACTTGTCGGTGGGCACCATCATCAGCGCACGCACCAGGACCCGGCGCGAACCGTCGACTTCGACCGCGGCGTCGTTCCAGCCATCCACGCGCAACGAATCCAGCCGGACGTCTTGCACGTCGTGCAAGCGAAAGGCGTCCTGGTCGGGGTTGGGGCGCGTGCCTGCCACCGTGCACTGGCGGATGGTGATCTCCGCCTGCCAAGGCTGCGCCAGCGGCATTCCCAGTTCGCTGTCGGCGGGGGCCCCCGGCACGGGAGCGCCATCCACCACCACTGCGGCGTCGCGCGGATTCAGGAAGAGGATGTTCTCGACCACCAGGTGCCGGCAGCGGCGGAAGACCCAGCCGTTGCCCTCGCACGCCACTGCGGCGGGAACCCGGTCGCGGCTGCGGAGGAAGATCGGCTTGTCGCGCGTCCCCTGCAGGCCGTCGATCACCTGCGGCAGGTGAAATCCGGCGGGGAAGATGATCTCGTCGCCGGGCTTCGCGTCGCGGATGATGTGTCCCCAGCTCTGCCCTGTCTGCACCAGGAACTGGCGCGCGCCGGGGATGTAGGGGGGCGGCAGTTCGCCGTCGCGCGCGTTGGGACGCTGCGGGGACGCGCCGACGCGCGGAACGAAGGGCGGTGCAATCGGTGCGTGCCCGTCCTTGGGCGGCGCTCCGTCCAGCGACTTTGCGTTGGGGTCCACGGGTGCGGGCGGCGCCCCTTGCAGGAGGCCCAGCCCGGCGTGCAGCGCGACGAGGAGTGCGAGTGCGGCGGTGGTCATGCGAGTCGTTCGTTCCAGGGGCGGGGATCGCGGATGCGCCGCGCGGGGTCGGCGGGGGTGACGTGCAGCAGGAGCGCGTTGCGGCCCAGCGCGAGCGTGGTCGGGACCAGATCGGCAGGGAAGAGCACCGTGTCGCCCGCGCGCAGGATCGCGCGCCGTCCGCCGGCACCCACCAGGGCCGCCTCGCCTCGCGCCAGCATGGCGACGATCGGCACCCCGTTGGTCGCCACCGGCATCGGGGCCGCATCGATGGCGGCGGCGGACTCGATCGCCTCGATGTCGAAGAAGTCGTTGGTGCAGAGGCGCGCGGCGCGCAGTCCGTCGGTCCAGGCGGCGGGGGTGTCGCGCAGGTTGCGGATCGGGGCCGCCTCCAGACCCTGCTCGGCGCCGAAGAGGATGCACTCCATCGCTTCGTCCACGTGCAGTGGGCGCGCCGGATCGTGCCGGTCCCAGTCGTAGACGCGGAAGGTGGTGTCGCTGGGGGTCTGCACCTCTGCGACCACCACTCCTGCACCCAATGCGTGGCACAGGCCGCTCTCCAGCGGGATGCAGTCGCCCAGCTCCACTTCCTCGCGCACCAACAGATCGGTCAGCGTGCCGGCGCGGATGGCCGCGCGGAAGGCTTCGGGACGGACATCGGGGCGCAGGCCGCGAAAAATCACGGCGCCTGGATCCGCGTGCAGCACCACCCACGCCTCGTTCTTGGCGTGCGCGCCCGGGTGCGCCGCTGCATAGCGGGGCGTCGGGTGCACCTGCACCGAAAGAGGCTCACCCGCGTCCAGGTACTTCACCAGCAGCGGAAAGCGATCATCGCGCGTCGCTGCCGCGCGTCCCAGCAGGGCCTTGCGATGGCCGCGCACCAGCTCGGTCAGGAACTGCCCATCGAAGGGACCGCCTGCGACGCGCGAGACGCCCTCTTCCACGGGAGGCGCCAGGTCGGCGACCTCCCAGCTCTCGCCATAGGGGCAATCGCTTCCAGAGGGACTGCCGCTGTGCATGGAGGCGGATCCGCCCGCGTGCGAGGTCTTCCCCAGTTGCGAGAGCCCACGGCCGCCCCAGGTGCGGCTCTTCAGGATCGGTGCAAATCGGAGCGGAGGCAGGGGCATGGGACCTCCTCCACGGTAGCGCCTGAACCGTGACCGCTGCAGGCAGAAGCGGGGACAATCGGGCGCACCCACGCGTTACATGGTCATGCCGGTGATCTTGCCCTCGAAGACCAGCTTGCCGTTCACCACGCCCTGGCACTCGGAGACAAACCGCCGGCGGTTGAAGTCGGTGAGGCGGGCCAGCAGCCAGAGTGTGTCGCCGGGCACCACCTGCCCGCGGAAGCTGACATCGTCGCAGCGGGTGAAGCCCAGGAAGCCCTTCACGCGGCCGGACTTGGTATTCAGGAAGCTGGCCATCTGCGCGGCGGCCTCGATCATCAGGACCCCCGGCAGCAGGGGGCGTCCGGGAATGTGCCCCTCCACCCAGAACTCGTCGTGGCGAACCACCTTCCGGCCGATGCCTTCGGTGAAGGGCTGGTCGTGCCAAACCACGGCGTCGCAGTGGCGCATATGCCCCGTCTGCGGCAGGTAAGCGTCCAGATCCGCCTTCCCGAAGAGCACGGGATCATCAAGGTGGCTGTCCAAATCGAGGATGAACTCCTGAGCCACGCGCTATCTCCTTAGCCGCGCCGAAGGGCGAGGCGACCGAATGGACAAAGGATAATCTCTCGGTTCAGTGCGCGGCAGGGCGGATCTACCCGCGTTTTTGGCGCGCCATGGGGGGTTGAACCGATGAGTTTCTCGGGAAGGGACGCTCCAGGAGGTACGCTACCCGCCGGTTCGGGGATTGGCACCGGTCCTCCGGAAGTCTTCCCCAGTATTGATCTTTAGCAGGGCGCCGCACCGTGTGGCGCGGAAGAAATTCAGCCAGGAGAAGAGTCATGGAAGCCTACGAGCGCATGAAGAAGCTCATCGCGGAAGTTGACGATGACATCAAGAAGGCCGTCGGCGGCAACAAGGCCGCGGGCACCCGGGTCCGCAAGACGATGCAGGAAATCAAGGAATGCGCCCAAGCCGTCCGCGGGGACGTCCTGAACATGCGCGATGCCGCCGAAGGCGGCGACAAGCCCAGCTGAGCGCCACCCAGCGAAGCGCCTCGTGGCGGTCGGCGGGCCGTGCCGACCAACATTGAGTCATCGCCTGACGCGCCTGTGGCCGCCCCGTGCGGCCGCTGGCGCGTCAGGCCTTCTTTTGCACCTGCTTCGCCAGGACCAGCAAGTCGCGGAAGGCCGGGTGGGATGCGTCGGCCACCAGTTCATACATGGCGCTCAAGGTGCCAGTGGGGAGCGCCCCGGAGCGCTCCATTCGGCGGAAGGCAGGCTCGATCTGGTCCTGCTGCCCGGCTGAGATTGCATCGGTGGCATAGAAGACGCTCCAGCCGCCACCCACCAAGTCCAGGACCGACTGCAGCACGCAGACGTGTGCCTCGACGCCGCAGACCAGCACCGTGGGGCGGTTGTGGGTGCGCAGCGCGCTCTTCACCCCTTCCACGAGCGCGCTGAAGCGGGTTTTCTCCACGATGTGGGCCCCAGGTGGGAGGGCCTCGCGCACCGCAGGCGCCGTGTGCCCCAGCCCGCGCACGTACTGCTCGGTGCAGATGACGGGCATCTGCAGCAGATCTGCCGTGCGGCAGAGGATCGCGGCGTTCGCTTCGGTGCGTTCGGCGTGCGCAATGGTGGGCATCAGGCGTTCTTGCAGGTCGATGACCAGCAGCACGGTGGAATCGGGTCGCAGGCGCTGGATTGGCATGATGAGGGGTGTCTCAGACGCGCAGCTGCGGCTCGGCGGCGGGCGTCGTCCGGTACCGGTCGCGGATCGGCGCCACCACATCGTGCACGAAGCGGTCCACCTGCTCCGGCGCGAGCCCGATGAAGGCCGCGGGGTCCATCACGCGGTCCAGGTCCAGGCCATGGAACATCGGGTCCGCCCGCAGCCGCTCCAGCAGGTCGTTCGCGCGCCCCTCGCTCTTGACCGCCAGTGCGGCGGCCTGGCTGTGGCGGCGGATCGCCTCATGCGCATCCTGGCGATCGGCACCGCGCTTTGTGGCGGCCAGCAGGATGTCCTCGCTGGCCATGAAGGGAAGTTCGGCAAGCAGGTGCGCCTGAATCGTGCGTGGGTACACCACCAGCCCGCCCATGACGTTTGCCATGATGTCCAGCGCCCCGTCCAGTGCCAGGAACGCCTCGGGCAGCGTCAGGCGGCGGTTGCTGCTGTCATCCAGCGTCCGCTCAAGCCACTGCGTGGCGGCGGTGTCCAGGGCGTTGTGCGACAGGTTCATCACGAAGCGGGCCAGACCGGTGGCGCGCTCGCAGCGCATCGGGTTGCGCTTGTACGCCATGGCGCTGGAGCCGATCTGCTCCTTCTCAAAGGGCTCTTCCACTTCCTTCAGGTTCGCCAGCAGCCGCAGGTCGTTGCAGCACTTGTGGATGGCCGCGCCGGCGATCGCCAGGCTCGCCAGCAGCTGCGCATCCGCCAGGCGGGGGTAGGTCTGCCCGCAGACCGACCAGCGGCGGTCGGTGGGCCAGCCCAGGTGCTTCACGAAGCGGCTCTCCAGGTCGTCCACCTTCGCGGCATCGCCCCCCAGGAGCCCCAGGTACGAGGCCTGCGTGCCGGTCGCGCCGCGCAGGCCGCGCAGGCGCAGCCCATCCAGGCGCAACTCGACCTCCGCCAGTGCGATGGCGAAATCCTGCCCCCACAGCGTGGCGCGCTTGCCGACGGTGGTGGGCTGCGCGGGCTGGTAGTGCGTGAAGCCAAGCGTGGCCAGCGCTCGGTGCTCGGTGGCGAAGCGCCCGGTGCGGTCGACCAGCATCGCAAGCTTGCGCGCGATGATCGTCAGCGCCTCGTGCAGGATGATCGTGTCGGCGTTGCAGACGACATCCTGGCTGGTTGCGCCCATGTGCAGGATGCCGCGCGCCGCGGGGGCCGCCTCGCCGAAGGCATGCACGTGCGCCATCACGTCGTGTCGCAGGCGCGCCTCGTGCGCATCGGCTGCGGCGAAGTCGATGTCGTCCAGGTGCGCACGCAGCTGCTCCAGCTGCTGGACCGTGATCGGCAGGCCCACTTCGTGCTGCGCCTGCGCCAGCGCCAGCCAGATGCGGCGCCATGTCCCGAACTTCCGCCGCGCGCTCCATGTCCAACGCATCTGCGCGCTGGCGTTGCGGCTCTCCAGCGGCGATCGGTACCCGGAGTGCTCGTCGCGTTCGGCGGGAGGCAGGGGTTCGGCGGGGCGGGACGGGGTCGTCACAGTGGCGCAATCGTAGGGGAAGCGCCCCGGGCGGGAACCTCGAACGCGAAGGGCTCCGCCTGCGTTAGGCTTCCGATGCCGCCTGCCATGACCGAACGCGCTGCGAGCCTCGTGAACCTGGCCGCGTCCGCTGCCGACCCGACGGCCGCGGAGGCGCTTGCGCTGATTCGCGCCTACCGCGCGGGCGACGGTGCGGCGCTGGGGCGCCTGCTGCGCGTCTACGAGCAGCGCGTCCACGCCACCTGCTGGCGCTTCACGCGCAACCATGAAGACGCCACCGACCTGGCGCAGCAGACCTTCCTGAACGCCATCAGGCACCTGGACGCCTTCGACGGCCGTGCGGCTTTTGGGACGTGGATTTTCCGGATCTGCACCAATGCCTGCATCTCGCACCTGCGCAAGGAGAAGCTGCGCCGCCACCAGGGCGAGGAGTCGATGCGCGGGGAGGCGGCCACGGAACCCCTGCCCGCCTCGCGCGTCCAGACCGACGAGATGCACCAGCGCCTCCACGAAGCCCTTGCCTCCATTGACACCGACGCGCGCGCGATGCTCGTGCTGCGCGATGGCCAGGGGCTGGACTACGCCGAGATCGCCTCGGTGCTGGGCGTTCCGGTGGGCACCGTCAAGAGCCGCCTCTTCCGTGCACGCTCGACGCTGCGCGAGGAGATCGAGCGGCGCGGCGGGATCGAAGGGGGGCTGCGATGAGCCAACCAAACACGCCAGGTGGGTCCGACGCCGGGCGCGGTGCGATCGACGCGGGGCTGGCGCTCGCCTACATCGAGTGCGAACTCTCGGCGGCGCAGGAGGCGTTGCTGCTGGAGTCGCTGGACGTCGCGCAGCGTTGCAGGCTTGACGCAATGCGGCAGGACCGCGCCGTGATGCGCGCAGAAGAGGCCCCGGCCGCGCCCTTCGATCTGACCGAATCGGTGCTCGCGGCCGTCGAGCGCCAGGAGCTCTTCGGCGCAACTGCGCCCTCGGCCGAGCTCCCTGCATGGAGTGCGCCCGCAACGCGCACCGCGGAACGCGGACCGTGGCGCATCGCCGCGCTCTCCCTCGCGGCCTCTGTGGCCCTACTGGCCTTCGCGGGCGCAGCGTGGGTCTTCCTGCGGCCCGCCCCGGTAAGGCCCGCCAGCGGTTCCGGCACGGCGGTCGCGGTCGCCGCGCCCACGGCGCGCGCGCAATTGCGTGCGCAATCCCTGGCGCTGATGCCTGCGCTTCCCGCACTTCCGCCCGCCCCCGCCACGGTGGCGCAGCCTGAGCGCGAGTCGATGCTGGACTTCGTGGTGGTGATCGACGCCGCGACCAACGAAGAGGCGGAACAGGCCTTGGCGGCCGCCGTTGCGGGGCTGGGCTCCGCGGCAGTCGTGTCGAACTTTGCCCCTGCGGAGCTGCGCGCCATCGAGCGCGTGGCATCGCCCGAAGTGGCCGCGCTGGACGCGGCCTTCGAGGAGCACAGCGGAAGCGGCCGCATGGACACCGATGTCCCGCTGGCTCGTCCGGTGGTCGGTTCGGACGCGGATGCCGCGCAGGTGGAAACGCGCGTGCTGCTGGCCAGCGAAGGGGCCACGCACACCCTGAGCGTCGACCGGCGCGACCTCTCGGCGGCGATGGGCGCGATCGCGCGCGCCGACGGAGCTCGCATCGAGGATCGCGGGGCAGACGCTGAAGTGTGGGCGATCCCCGACCACGCACGCATCGACGTGCCCGTCTTCGTGCGGCTGCGCCCGCGCGGTTAGCGCGTCCCCGCGCGGAACCTCACTGCCGTGACTTGCTTGCCTGCGGCTCGCCCGCGACGGCCGCGCCTGCCTTGTGTGCGCCGATGCGCGCCTCAGTGCCGCTGCGGATCCGCTGAATGTTGCCGCGGTGCTTCCAGATCACCAGCAGGGCGATCGCCGAGGTGACGATCACCGCTGGCATCGCATGCTGCAGCGGATGCGCACCGTCGGGGGTGCCCTCCCCGGTGCTCATGAGCGCGATGACCGCCACCGAAACAGGAATCGAGAGGGCCGCGATCATGCTGGCCAGGCTCATCATGCGCGTGCCGGCCAGCCAGGCGCCCCAGAGCAGGATCGCGATCAGCAGCGGAGCGGTGAGCAGCGGGTAGATCGCCAGCAGCGCGCCGCTTCCCGTCGCCACCCCCTTGCCCCCCTTGAAGCCGACGAAGGGGCTAAACATGTGCCCCAGCACCGTGCAGACCGCGACGGCCAGCCACCACCAGAGCTGCGCGGCGGGCATCTCGTGCGCGGGCAGCCCGAGGATGCCTGCAGCGCCGCCCGCCACCAGCACCGGCGCCGCCCCCTTCGCCGCGTCCAGGAAATAGACGACGATGCCGAACTTGCGCCCCAGCGCACGGCCGACGTTTGTCGCGCCGATGTTTCCGCTGCCCACCGTGCGCAGGTCGATGCCCTTGGCGCGCGCGACCAGCAGCCCGAAGGGAATGCTGCCGCACGCGAAGGCAAGCGCCGCGAAGAGTGCCCACTGCGTGTTCGGGAGCATCGGCGCAGTCTAGGCGCGCGCCGCTGCGTTCACACCACCACGGACTGCATGTCGTGCGCCAACGCGGGCTCTTGCGTCCGGCCATCGCCGAAGCCGGTGCCAATGGCGCGCGCCGCCTCGATGAGCGGGTTGTCGATGTTCACCAGGCGCTGCTTGCCCGCCGCGTAGAGCAGGTCGACGTCGCCGAAGACATTGCCGTGGCGCACCACCATGCGCCCCTGCTTGCCCTCCATGAGCGTCTTGATGGCGTGGTAGCCGAAGTGCGTCGCCAGGATGCGGTCCGCCGGGATCGGCCCGCCGCCGCGCTGGATGTGCCCCAGCGCGCTCGAGCGCGTCTCGACGCCGGTGCGCTTGCCGATCTCGTCCGCCACCCAGCGCCCGATGCCGCCCAGGCGGATCGGGTCGGGCGAGGTGGGATCCACGCGATCCACCACTTGCTGCCCCTCCTTGGGGCGCGCCCCCTCGGCGGCCACGACGATGGCAAAGCCCGGCCCCTTCTTCATGCGGTGCTCGACGTTGTCACAGATGTGGTTCAGGTCGAAGGGGATCTCGGGAAGCAGGATGATGTCGCTGCCGCTGGCCACGCCGCTGGTCAGCGCGATCCAGCCCGCGTTGCGCCCCATCACTTCGCAGACCATCACGCGGTGGTGGCTGTCCGCGGTGGACTGCAGCTTGTCCAGTGCCTCGGTGGCGGTGTTCACCGCGGTCAGGAAGCCGAAGGTGATCTCGGTGCCCAAAATGTCGTTGTCGATGGTCTTGGGGACGCCGATGATGTTGACGCCCGCCTCGACCAGCGGCGCGGCGCTTGCCATGGTGCCGTCGCCGCCGATGACGATGATGGCGTCCAGCGCGTGCGAACGCGCCGTCTCCAGGCAGCGGTGCGTCACGTTCTCGAAGACGGGCCCCGTCTGCGGGTCCACGCGAACACAGTAGCGGCGCGGGTTCGCGCGGTTGTTCGACCCCAGGATCGTGCCGCCGCGCGTCAGGATGCCGCTGACGTCGCGCGCGCTCAGCGGGCGCACGCGGTCCTCGATGAGCCCCTGGAAGCCATCCTCGATGCCCACCACCTCGATGCCGAACTGCCAGATCGCCGTCTTGGTGACGGCGCGGATGACCGCGTTGAGTCCGGGGCAGTCTCCGCCGCCGGTGAGGACGCCGATGCGCTTGATGTTCTTGGGCATGTGGGGTGTTTCTGCTGGCTGCGCCGACGGGCGCGAAATGGCGAAGGATAGCGGAATGCGCCGTTGCCGCCGCTACGATGGGCCCCTTCCTTGCAACCAAACGCCATGAACGCCACACCGGAAACGAACGAGACGCCCGCACCGCTGGACGAGGGGGCGCTGGTCGCTGCACGGCGCGCCAAGCTGGCGCAGCTGCGCGGTCCGATGGCGCTGGAGCCCTATGGCCGCCGCGTCGACGGGCTGGAGACGCTGGCAACGGCGCGCGGCCGATTCGACGAAGCGGTGCACGCCGCCTACGAGGCTTCGCAGCAGGCGCGCAAGGCAGACCCCGCCGCGCCAGTGGAGGACCTGCGTCAGGTGGCGCGCGTCGCGGGCCGCGTGGTGCAGCACCGCGACCTCGGCAAGCTGGTCTTCTTCTGGCTGCGCGACTCCAGCGGCGACTTGCAGGTCTCGGTCAGCAAGGCAAGCGTTCCCGATGCGGTCTTCCAGCTGGCCAAGATGCTGGACTACGGCGACGTGGTGGTGGCCGAGGGGCCGGTGGGCCGCACCAACAAGGGCGAGGTGTGCGTCTGGGCGCAGTCGGTCGAGATCGCCAGCAAGAGCCTGGCGCCGCCCCCGGGGAAGTGGCACGGCCTGGAAGATGCCGAGATCCGCTATCGCAAGCGGTACGTCGACATGTACAGCAACCCCGAGACGGTGCGCGTCTTCGAGCAGCGCTCCCGCATCGTCAGCCTGGTGCGCCGCTTCATGGATGCGCGCGGCTTCCTGGAGGTGGAGACGCCGATGATGCAGCCGCTGGCCGGCGGTGCCGCGGCGCGCCCCTTCGTCACCAAGCACAACGCGCTGGGCATGCCTCTCTTCCTGCGCGTCGCGCCCGAGCTGTACCTGAAGCGCCTCATGGTCGGTGGCATGCGCAAGGTCTACGAGATCAACCGCAACTTCCGCAACGAGGGGGTGGATCGCAGCCACAATCCCGAGTTCACGGCCATGGAGGCGTACGAGGCCTTCGGCGACTACATGACCATGCTGGAGATGGTCGAGAGCCTGGTGCACCACGTGGCGTGCGCGATGGCGGGCTGCGCCGAGGGGGGCGCGGGCCCGGTGCTGCCCTTCGGCACGATGAACATCGACTACCGCAAGCCCTTCGAGCGCGTGCGCTATGAAGACCTCTTCCAGCGCGCCCTCGGCTTCGACATGCGCGACGAGGCAAAGGTGCGCGCGGCGGGGAGTGCGCTGCACATCGAGAAGGCCCAGACGCTGGACCGCTGGCTGCTGGTGAACCATCTTTTCGAGGCCAAGGCCGAGGCGCTGATCGACCCGCTGCGCCCTACCTTCGTGCTGGACTACCCGAGCGCCATCAGCCCGTTGACGCGCCCGAACGCCGCGGAGCCCGAGATCGCGGGGCGCTGGGACCTGTTCATCGCTGGCATGGAGATCGGGCCTGCGTACACCGAGCTGAACGACCCCGACATCCAGCTTGCCAAGTTCACCGAGCAGCTGGCCGGTGCCGACGACGAGGAGACCACCTTCCGCAGCCTGGACATGGACTTCGTCGAGAGCCTGCGCGTCGGCATGCCCCCGGCGGGCGGAATGGGCATGGGCATCGACCGGCTGGTGATGCTGATGACCAACTCCGAATCGATCCGCGACGTCATCCTCTTTCCGCTGATGCGGCCGGAGTGACCTGCGCATGCGCCGCGTGAATCTCGCCGCAAGTGGCTCCCGCGCGCCGTCCGGGGCTTTCGGCGCTCTCGGGGCTCTAGGGGATCTCGCGGCAATCAGGGCCTTCGCGGCCTTCAGGGCATTCGGGGCCTTCGGCGGAGTTGCGGCTGCAGCGGCCTCGGCGTTTTTCCTGGGGCTTCAGCTGGTGCACGGGGCGGTGCCTGCCGCCGCTGCTGCTCCGCCCGCCAGTGCGCCTGCGGCCGCACCCGCGGTCGCCCCTGCGCCTGCCCCATCGCTGCTGGAGGAGCGCTGGTACGAGCTGAGCATCGGCGGGCAGCCCTGCGGCTGGTACAGCGAACGCGTGGAGCGCGCCGGTGACCGCGTGCGCACCAACACCGAGACGCAGATGCGCATCGGCCGCCTGGGCCAGAGCGTGGTGCTGAGCACGCGCACCACCTTCGAGGAGACCGCCCGCGGCGAGCCGGTGAAGGTGACGGTCGTGAAGGAGTCGGGGACGGCCCCCATCAAGAGCAGCTGGCTCTTCGGTCCGGGGGGCATCGACGTCATCGAGGAACAGGGGGGGCGCACCGCGGCGCGCCGATACCCGCTGCCACCCGAGGGGTGCCTGACGCCGCGCGGCGTGGATGAGTTCGTGCGTCGGCGACTGGCCGCAGATGCCAGGGAGCTTGCCTACACCTCGCTGGATCCCGAGAGCGGGCCGACACCCGTGCGCGTCGAGAGCCGGCGCACCGGCGCCGCGCAGGCGGTGGTGAACGGACGAACGGTCAGCGTCTCCGAGTGGACGACGAAGTCCACGCTGGTGGAGCGGCCCTCCACCGAGCTTCTCTCCGCCGACGGCGTGCTGGTCAGGAGCAGCACCGACATCGGGGTGGGCGTCCTTGAGTCGCGCCTGACGACGCGCGAGGCGGCAACCGCCGCCAAGGGATCTGTCGAGCTGATGGCGAAGACTTTCGTTCCCGTCGCCGGGGATGCGCGCGCGCTGACCGGCGCGCGATCCGCAGAGCTGCGCATCTCTTCGCGTGCCGGAACGCTGGGCGACTTGCCCAGCGCTGGCGCGCAGCGGTGCACGCGCGTGGCACCGGGGGTGCTGGACATCGCGGTCGATGCCGGCGGAGGGAGCGAGGCGACGCCCGGCGAGCTGCAGGACCCGCGCTACCGGCGCGCGAGCGTGATGGTCGACTGCGACGACCCGAAGGTGCGCGCACTGGCGACCGCTGCGCTGAAGGGCGCGGGCGAGGCACCGCTGGCGCGCGCCGAGGCGCTGCGATCGGCGGTGGCCAGGCACATCAGCAAGAAGGACCTGGCGAGCGGCTTCGGGAGCGCCAGCGAGGCCGCCACGAGCCGCGCGGGCGACTGCACCGAGCACGCGGTGCTGCTGGCGGCAATGCTGCGCGCGGCGGGCATACCCAGTCGGGTCGTCACCGGGCTGGTCTATGTCCAGCAGGTGGGCGCGGCGCGCAACTCGTACGGGTGGCACATGTGGACGCAGGGCATCATCGATGGGCGCTGGATCGACTTTGACGCAGTGATGCCCGCCGGTCCGCGTCGCTTCGACGCTTCGCGGCTGATGACTGGCAGCAGCGCCGCCGACGGGCCCGGTCTCGACTCCGACCTGGTGCGCATCGTCGACCTGATGGGAGCCATCGTGATCGAGGTGAAGTCCATCGATGGCAGGCTGCTGGCACCGCAGCAGCCGGCCCCGCGATGAGCGAGCCCACGCCGCCGCCCGCGCTCCCCGCCCGCGACCCCGCCGGTCACAAGGGCACCTACGGCACGGTCTGCGTCGTGGGTGGGCACGCGGTGGGCAGCAGCACGATGCTGGGCAGCGTGGTGCTGGCCACCCTAGGGGCGCTGCGCGCCGGCGCCGCGCTCTGCATTGCAGCCGCTCCGGAGCCGATCCTTCCCGCGATCCTCTCGGCCAATCCTTCATGCACCGGCTTGGGGCTCCCCGTCGATGCCCAAGGGCACCTCTTGCCGCATCGCGTCGCCGAAGCGCTGGACGCCGGGGCGGCGCGCGCGCAGGTGCTGGCGGTGGGCCCGGGCATGGGAACCGGCCATGCCGAGCAGCAGGTCGTGATGCGAATTGCAGCCAACGAGCTGGTGCGTCCCATCGTCCTGGACGCCGACGCGCTGAACTGCCTGGCGCTGACACCGGCCTTCGACCTGGACTTCCGCGCGCACGCGGTGCTGACGCCGCACCCGGGGGAATACGCGCGCCTGGCCGCGGCGCTGGGGCTCTCCGAAGATGCCATCGACCCCCTGCGCCGGCCGCAGGCCGCCGAGAGGCTGGCGCAGCGGCTGGGATGCATCGTGGTGCTGAAGGGCCACGGGACCGTCGTCAGCGATGGCGTCCGCACCTGGACCTGCGCGCACGGCAACGACGCGCTGGCGATCGGCGGCAGCGGCGATGTGCTGACCGGCGTGGTGGCGGGGCTGCTGGCGCAGTACGCACGCTCCCTGGGGATCTTTGACTGCGCGCGCCTGGCGGTGCAGGCGCATGCCATCGCCGGCGAACGGTGGGCTGAGCGCGCGGGCGGCACCGCCGGCATGCTCGCGGTCGAGCTGGCGGCGGGCATTCCCGGCGCGCTGGCGCAGATGCGCGGCGATTGAGCCGCACATCGCAGGGGACGACGCCCGCCCCCGTACACTCGCGCCCCCATGACTTCCGCCGTTCCGCAATCATCCGATCAATCCCAGCCTGCGCGGCCCGCCGCGCGCAATGCCTCCAGCCCCGTCGCCGGCGCTTCCCAGGGGGGCGGCCCGGGCGCCGGTTCGCGCGAGCGGCCGCACGTGCCCGTGGACCACATCCGCCCGCACACCTATGTCGATGGCGTCTATTCGCTGGTGAACCCGCAGGTGGGCACCGCCAAGAACGGCAAGCACTACCTGAAGGCCATGATCCGCGACGCGACGGGCGAGGTGCCCGTGCGCCAGTGGACCTTCGACGAGTCGCAGATCGGCGAGGTGTCGCGCACCGGCTTCGTCTGGATCGGCGGGCAGGCGCAGGAGTACAACGGGCAGGTGCAGGTGGTCGTCGACTCGATCAAGTCCATCGAGGTGGAGCTCTCCGACCTCAGCCGCCTGCTGCCGACGACGCGGCATGACATCCCGGCGATGTACGCCGAGGTGGCGCGAATCCTGCGGTCGATGGCGCACCCTGGCATGCGCGGCCTGGCGGAGGCGTACCTGGGCAACGAGATACTGATGGAGCGATTCCGCTGCGCCCCGGCGGCGGTCAGCGTGCACCATGCGTGGATCGGCGGCCTGCTGGAGCACACGCTGCAGCTCTTGCGCCTGGCCGACGTGATGCTCCCCCTCTATCCGGGGCTCAACCGCGACATCATCCTGATGGGGCTTTTCCTGCACGACCTGGGAAAGACCACCGAGCTCTCCTGGGACCGTGGCTTCACCTACACCGAAGAGGGCAACCTGATCGGCCACACCGTGAAGGGCGTGATCATGCTCACCGCGATGGCCGCCAAGTCGGCGCGCGAGTCCGGCGAGCGCCTCCCGGGCGAGGCGCTGCTGGTGCTGCAGCACATCGTCATCAGCCACCACGGATCGCTGGAGTTCGGAGCGGTCAAGGTGCCGTCGACCCCCGAGGCGATCTTCGTGGCGATGCTGGACAACCTGGATGCCAAGACGGCGGTGGGGCTCTACGCGGCGCAGCGGCAGCGCACGATCGAGCCGGGGCAGGAGTTCACCGAGCGCGTTTGGAGCCTGGACACGCGCATCTTCCGTCCCGACCCGCTGGCGACAGACGCTACGGCTGCGAGCGCAGAGCGTCCGACATCCACGTGAGCGCCTGGCGCGTGTGGTAGGCGAAGGGCCAGGTGCGGTCAGCGCGAATCGCGGCCTCGTGCGCGCGCAGGCGGTCGGCCTCGGCGCGGGCTGCCAGCTGGGCGAATTCGTCGGCCTGCACGGCGCGGCGCGCGGAGAGCGCCTGGTGCATTTCGCGGAAGGCGGCGCGGCGCGCCGGGGAGCGGCGTGGCAACGCTGCAATCTCGGCAAGCGCGCGCTGCTTGGCGGCGCTGGGCGAACCATCGCTCGTCTCGGGGTCGAACCACTTGTGGCGGCGCTGCGCGGGCGTGACCATCGGCGGGCCTGCGTCTGGGGGGAAGGGCAGGCGGAGCGTGGCGGTGGCGGTGTCGAAGGCGGGCAGCCTGGCGTCGAGCCAGCGTGCGAAGAAGAGCTCGGTGGCGGTCTCGTAGATCCGTCCGCCCGTGCCGTGCACGAAGCGATCGCAGAGCGCCGCGCGGGCGATGGCGCCGGTCAGGAAGGCACGGGGCCAGATCGGCGCGCCCGTTTCGTGCGCGCTGCGAAGCGTGGTTGCGAAGAGGCGCGCCCGCTGGCCGTCGGGGCGCACCGTCCAGAAGGGCAGCTCCACGCCGTCGCGTGCGTGCGATGCCAGGGGGCGCGCGACGCGCGGCACCATTGCAGCCGCTTCGTTGAATGCGCGCGCGCAGCCCGCTGGATCAGCCAGCGCCCGTTCGATCAGTGCCTTCCCGAGCGAGGAGCGAAGCAGCGTCGAAGTGCGCACGACCGGCGCGGGGGCGAAGAAACCGGCGCCCAGGACCACCATCGACTCGAATGCCTGCAATGCAGCGTCTGGCTGGCCGGTGCTCGCGGCCAGGGCGCCGGTGAGGGCGCGGACGCCCTCCGCCACGGAGGCGGGTTCGAAGGCTCCGCGCGCCAGCGCGAACGGGGCCGGTTCCGTGGCCGTGCGAGCGCACGCCGCCGTCCCCGCGGGGCGCGCCGCGCCGAAGCGATGCGCCTGCACGCGCAGCGCTCCCTCGGCGCGCACCGGTGCGCGCAACTCCAGGGGGTCGCGCACATCGGTGTCCACCACCAGCCACACGGTCGCGGCCCGCGCGCGTTCGGCCTGCGCTTCCGCCCAGACGAACTTGGCCAGGATGCCGGCGTGCCAGATCTCGGCCTGGTGCCCCGCTCCGACGGTGACACCGCTGGGCACGCCAAGTTCCGCCGCCATTTGCTCGCGCCAGTGCGCCAGTGGCCTGCCAAGCAGCGTGCCACTCACGGCGCGCACGGCGCCCGCACTCTCCGTGGCGACCGAAGGTCCGCCCGCATCGGGTGCGTTCGCACGGTCATGGTTGTTCGTGGCGGCCTCGCCCATCGCATGCCCCGTGGTCAGGAGACGCCCGCCAGCGCCTCGGCGGGCAGGCGGTCCCTGCAGCGCAGCAGTTCGCGGTGCAGCGTGGAGCGATAGACGCCCATGCGCCGCTCGGGGTTGTCCAGGTGGGCGCCGAAGCTGCGATTGGGGTCGTTGTAGATGCGCGGCACCGGCAGCTCCTCGATGCGCAGCTTCGCCGCCACCGCCTGCACCCAGAACTGCATCGGGAAGTCGTAGCCGTCGACGTCCAGCGTCAGGCGCCGCAGTGCGCCCACGCGATACGCCTTGAATCCGCAGAAGCTGTCCGTCAGGCGCAGGCCAAGGCGGGCGTTGATCTCCTCGGTCAGCGCCTGGTTGATGCGGCGCCGATCGCCGGGGGCGTCGCTGTCGCGCTGGTTCTGGCGCAGGTAGCGGCTGCCGCTCACCACGTCCGCCTCGCCGCCGCGGATGGCCTGCAGGAAGTCGGGGATCGAAGCAGGTTCGTGCTGCTCGTCGCAGTCCATCGTGAGCACCCAGTCGTAGCCGTCATAGAGCGCCCAGCGGAAGATGTCCTGCATCGAGCGGCCGTATCCGCGATTCTCGGCGTGGCGCACCACCTCGACGCGATGCCCCGCCAGGCGCATGGGTGTTTCGTCCATCGAGCCGTCGTCGATGACCAGGACATGGCGCATGTAGGGCTGCACCGCACCGAGCACGCGGTCGATGGACTTCGCCTCGTTGTAGACGGGGATCGCCAGCAGCGTGCGCGGCGCGGCAGTCATGGCGTGGCTCCCGAAGAGATTCCCGGCTGGGTGGCGGTGACGGCGGTGCCTGGGGGCATCCGCGCCAGCGCCTCGCGGCGGTCGCGCGGAATCACCCCCATCACCAGCACCCGTTCGTCGATGAACGTGGCGATCGGGCCGGTGCCCGGGCGCACCCAGACGGTGGCGTCCTTGCGGAGGCTGGCATAGGGCGCCTTCAACGCGAAGGCGGTCTCGACGCGCACGGCGTCGAATTCGCCAAGAGGGGTGCGGACGCGGTCGATTCCCATGATCCTGGCGGTGCGCCGCGCCCGTCCGCCGTTGCGATCGTGCGTCTTGCCGCGCACGATCGTCAGGGTGGAATCGGCAGGTGCTTCGTCCCCTAGGCCAAGCGTCGGCGGCGCCAGGAGCAGCGCGGGCTCGAAGAGCGTCGTCGCGCCATCCTTCGCGTCGGTCTGCTCTTCCATCGAGACGGCGCCGTTGGCGGCGATTGCCATCATGCGCGTTCCATCGGGCCCGGTGCGGCGCCATCGCCCATCCGGCGCCTGGCTCGTCTCGATCGCCACGCAGCGCGGCGCACCGGTGGCGGGAGCCACCTGCCACGCAAGGGTGCCGGGCGTCAGCCCCTCCAAGTCACGCGCCGAAATTTGTGTCCCGGCAGGGGCCGGGCCCTCGCTCAGGAGCGTGAATCCAGCCGCCAACAGCAGTGGATCGGTCACCACCGCGCCCTGGCCTGCTTGCGCCCCCGCCGAGACGCTGTTGCAGGCGGTCGGCACCAGCGCCGCGATCCACGCGCACGCCAGCGCGAGCGCTGCGCCGCCGGAACGCAGCCGTGCGAGCGTCCCCTTCGGGCAGTTCGCCGGGGCGTGGGCGCTGCGCTGCACGGAAGGTTGCGCGCGCGTCATCCCGTCGGCAGGCCCTTCCGGCGCCAGAGGTCCAGCAGCGACTGCGGCGCGATCGCTTCGATGACGGTGCCATCCTCGGACTCGCGCTTCTGCAGGATGCCCCGTGCATCGAAGACCTGCTCTGCGGCCGGCGCTTCCAGCGTCGGCTGCGTCGCCAGCAGGAACCCGCCGGCGACGGGCGTGCGCTTGTCCAGCCGCTGCGCCAGCCGTCCGCTGCGCGGGTCGAACCAGTAGAAGCCATAGTCAACGGCGGTGGCGGTGTTGGGCAGCAGGCGCGGAAGCACCAGCGCCTCCACCTGCGAGAGGTAGCCGACCTCGGGCATCGGCCATCGCTTTGGCTCAGAGGCGCTCTGCGAGGGATCGACATTCGCCACCTCGATCACCGGACGCGGCTGCGCACGGCTGGGGGCCTGCCGCAGCCCCAGTTGCGAATTCGTGTGAGAAGCGCGGCCGCGCCGCCCGGTGGTGCGCGAGGTCCAGAATTCGCGTGCCCGGTCCCAGCGCAGCCAGTAGCGCGAATCGGTGTCCGCAAGCGTGGTCCCTTCCTGGTCCATCAGCATGCGGACCTGGATTCGCACCAGCATTCCCAGCTCTTTTTCCTCGGAGGTCCACTCAGCAGGCTTGCGGTCCGGATTGGCGTCGCCCTGGCTTCCCTCCAGCACGGTCATCGTCATGTACCCCGCCTCCTGCACCGTGCCATCGGCCAAGTTCCGGCTGATGCGGTACCAGCGTGGCGCGGGCAGCTGCCCCTTGGCGGTCGTGGGGTCCAGCGCGCGGCGCAGTGCATCCTCGTCCAGGCCGGTGATCAGGTGCTGCCCGGCTTCCATGCGCGCGGCGCGCGCCTTGGCGACATCCTCGGAGCGGATCAGCGTGATGCTCCGGTACGAGCGGTCCAGCAGCGCCGCCACCTCCTTGAAGTCCGCTTCGCCCACCAGCGACGAGATGACGATGAACTCGTTCGCCTCGGTCTGGATGATCAGGTACCCCTGTACCGCGGCCACTTCGTCTTCGCCCGTGCCCTCGGTCAGCGTGGTGTAGAGAAGCCCGGCGGGCTGGCCGCTCAGCTGCAGCTCCCGCCGTTCGCGGACTGCGAAGGTGGTCTCCGACGCGGGCCGCGCACTGACGCTCTTGATGAACTCATCCATCTGTGCGCTGGGGCTTGACTCGGGGACGCTTGCGATCAGCCGCGAGATGCGCAGGATGTAGCGGGGTGGATCGGCGCGTTCGCTGACAGTCCACGTGGCGCTGAGGCCGGCGCCATCGGCGCGCATCACGCTGTTGGCTGGTGGACGGAAACTCAGCCCGAGCGATTCCAGAACGATGGGGTTCGGGTCCAGTCCGTCCGCCGAAACCGCTGGGCGAGGGACGACGACCGCCGGGGAAGCAGGGGTGCCAGGTGCGGCTGCGGGAGCGCTGGCGGGGGAAGCAACAGGCGCCGCTGGGGCGCTCCCGCCGGGCTTGGGGCCGGCAGGCGTCGACGGGTTCGCCGAGGGCTTCGAAGTTCCGGCAGCTCCCGGCGCCGCCTTTGGTGCGGCGCCCTTTGACCCGCCACGGGGCGGGGGGGCCAGTTGCGGCGGGTTATTGGACTTTCCACCGGCGGGAGGCGTTGGCGGCGGCGCGGCAGGTGGTGTCGCCTGCGCGCAGAATGCTTGTGCGCACAGGGCCGACGCCACCGTCAGGGCACCAAGAAGCGCAGGGATGCTGGAGGTTCGCGGTGCCATGGCGGGGCTGGAAAGCCTATCCGCGCCAGACACCCGAAGCGAATCCCTGGGCGCGGCTTCGGGCGACGCCATTGACAGATTGAGGGGTTTGGGTATCCTTGTCCCTTCGCGCACTTTTCAGCGCAACTCATCCGGCACGTTGCCGGATGGGCGCCAAAGGGCCGCGATCGCAGCCTCCGCGCACCGACCAGCGCACCTCAACAGGACTCGTACACCCATGACGGGCGGCAAGATTCGCATTCGGATGGAAGCCTACGACCACCAGGCGCTCGACGCGTCTGCGCGGGAAATCGTCGATCACGCGAAGCGCACGGGCGCCCGCGTCGCCGGTCCCGTGCCGCTGCCGACCCGGCGCGAGATCTACACCGTCCTGCGTTCGCCCTTCATCGACAAGAAGAGCCGCGAGCAGTTCGAGATCCGCACGCACAAGCGCATCATCGACATCACCGAACCCAACCACCGCACGGTCGAGGCGCTGAACCGCCTGGTCGTCCCGGCTGGAGTCTTCGTCAAGATCAAGGCCTAGCATCGTCCCCCGTGGCCCGGCGCAACGCGCGCCGGGCCGCTTCATCTCCAGCCATGTCGCCCACCTGAAGGCAGCGCGACCCCTGGCTCGTCACCCAGGCCCGCACGCAACGCACCACGCATCACGCCAGGTGCCGCGCCCCGCAGGCCGAAACGCAGGAACCGCCAGATGTCCAAGACAGCACACGTCGGAATCCTCGGCAAGAAGGTGGGCATGTCCCGCTTCTTCATGCCTGATGGAACCAACATCCCCGTCACGGTCATCGCCGCGGGCCCCTGCGTCGTGACCCAGGTGAAGACCACCAAGTCCGACGGCTATCCCGCCGTGCAGATCGCCTTCGACGACGTCAAGGCGCGCAACAGCAGCCAGCCGATGATCGGCCACGATGCGAAGGCGGGCGCGACCCCCAAGCGCATCCACCAGGAGCTGCGCTTCGACACCGACGCCGAGGCCGAGGCGTTCACGCTGGGCCAGGCGATCACCGTCGAGCAGATGTCCCAGCTGAAGTTCGTCGACATCGTCGGCACCAGCAAGGGCAAGGGCTTCCAGGGCGTCATGAAGCTCTACCGCTTCAAGGGCCTCTGCGCCAGCCACGGCACCGAGCGCAAGCACCGTTCCGCGGGCAGCATCGGCTCGCACGGCACCGACCGCGGCCACGGCGCCAAGATCAAGAAGGGCAAGCTGATGGCCCGTCGCATGGGCGACAACCAGGTCACCGTCCGCTCGCTGGACGTCGTGAAGATCGACACCGCCAACAACCTCCTGCTGGTCAAGGGCGCCGTTCCCGGCGCCAATGACGGCATCCTCCTCATCAAGACCCCATCGAGGCTCTACAAGCGCAAGGCTCGCGTCCAGGCTGGCGCCGCGTAAGCGTCAACCAGGGGCTGTGAAGGCCGCCGCCTCCAAGGCGCGGAACCGCACAGCCGCGACAAGTCAATGAACGCCCGCAGACGCGAGTCCGCGGGCAACCCAGATACCTGAGTCGAATCCTTCCCGCCGCCACCAAACAACAGGCGCCGGGAGGAGGAGGCGAATGCGGCAACCGCCGCGAAGGTCACCAAGATGATCGATCTCCCGATCTACAATTCCGACGGCAAGCAGGTCGAAGTCCTCCAGATTGACGAGGCCACCCTCGGGGGCGAAGTGCGCCACGCGCTGCTCAAGCAGGCGTATGTCGTCACGCACGGAAACCAGCGCCAGGGCTCGGCCCGCACCAAGAGCCGCGGCTCGGTGCACGGCTCCACCCGCAAGCTCTACAAGCAGAAGGGCACGGGCAACGCCCGCGTGGGCGCGGCCCGCGTCCCCAACCGCAAGGGCGGCGGCGTGACCTTCGCGAAGACCCGCACCCGCGAGGACTTCCGCACCACCATCACCAAGAAGATGCGCCGCCTGGCCAACCGCAACGCGCTGCTGGCCAAGCTGGTCGACAACGAGGTGAAGTGCTTCGACGCGCTGAAGTTCAGCGAACCCAGCTGCAAGGGCTTCGCCGGGATGATGGCCAAGGTCGGCATCAACCGCACCTGCCTGGTTGCCGTCGATCCCGCCAACCGCAACGCGATGCTCTCCGCGCGCAACCTCGAGGGCGTCGACGTGCGCCGCATCGAGCAGATCAGCGCCTTCGAGCTGCTGAACCACCGCTTCCTGGTCGTCGACAAGGCGTCCCTCCTGGCGTTCATCAACGGAACCTGCTTCCCGGCGAGCGAGAAGAGCTCCACCGAGAAGCGCGCCGACAAGAAGACCGCGGGAGCTGCCGCCTAAACCGCGGCGCACGAAAGGCACACACCGATGGAACCCACCACCGTCATCAGGAAGCCGATCATCACCGAGAAGGTGACCGCAGCGGCCGAGCACAACCAGTACGCCTTCGAGGTCGACCGCCGCGCCACGAAGACGGACATCAAGCACGCCGTCGAGAAGATCTACGGCGTCAAGGTCGTCGACGTCCGCACGCAGGTGCGCCGCGACCGCGACCGCAGCTACAAGTACGGAAAGATCGAAGGCGCACACTGGAAGCGGGCCATGGTCCGCGTCGCCGAAGGACAGAAGATCGAGCTGTTCTGAATCGCACGACGGGTCGGCAGCGCACCACCTTCACCGGTGCGCCCCCCGCCCTGGCTGACAGCTAAGGACTGAACACATGGCAATCCGCATCTACAAGCCCGTCACGAATGGCCGCCGCAACGCGTCGGTCAACATGCACGTCGAGGTCACCAAGACCAAGCCGGAGAAGAGCCTGCTCCGCCCCCTCAGCAAGACCGGCGGCCGCAACTGCCACGGC
Organism: Phycisphaerales bacterium; assembly: GCA_044230125.1. Lineage (GTDB taxonomy): Bacteria > Planctomycetota > Phycisphaerae > Phycisphaerales > SM1A02 > UBA966. The sequence goes on along the minus strand of JBGARR010000011.1, from coordinate 73,554 downwards.
AAGCTGACGGTGATCCAGCAGGGGGGCGGCCACAAGCGCCGCTACCGCCTCATCGACTTCAAGCGTCAGAAGGACGACATGAAGGCGACGGTGATCGGCATCGAGTACGACCCCAACCGCACCTGCCACATCGCGCTGCTGAAGTACGAGGATGGCACGCTGCGCTACATCCTGGCCCCCAAGGGGCTGACGGACGGCGACGTCCTGCTCAGCTCGGCCAAGCAGATCGACCCGCGCGCGGGCAACTGCATGCCGCTGAAGCACATCCCGACCGGCATCGAAGTGCACAACATCGAGCTGACCCCGGGCACCGGCGGCACGCTGGTCCGTTCCGCGGGCATCGGCGCGCGTCTGACCAACAAGGAAGGCCGATTCGCGACCCTGGTGCTGCCCTCGGGCGAAATCCGCCAGGTGCTCCTGGAGTGCCGCGCGACCGTCGGGACCGTCGGCAACGCCGATGCCGGCAACGTCGTCCTCGGCAAGGCCGGGCGCAACCGCTGGCTCGGCCGCCGTCCGCGCACCCGCGGCGTCGCCATGAGCCATCACCAGCACCCCCACGGCGGCGGCGAAGGCCGTTCGAAGGGCGGCCAGGAGCCGACCAACGCCGCGGGCACCCAGGCGAAGGGCGGCCGCACGCGCGCCTACGGCCACGCATCCGACAAGCTCATCATCCGCCGTCGCAAGAGCCGTCGCTACGGCCAGCTCAAGCTCTAACGCCGCCAGCTTCCACGACGCTTCCACGACGCTTCAACGACGCCACGACGCTTCAACGCACCAGCACGCGCTCTAACCAAGACACCGCACGGAGACACACGCAATGTCGCGTTCACTCAAGAAGGGCCCCTTTGTCGACGAGAAGCTCTTTCGTCGCGCCGAAGCCATCCAAGCCGGTGGCAAGCGCGCGCCGATCAAGACCTGGCGCCGGTCGTGCACGATCGTCCCCGAGTTCGTCGGCCTGATCTTCCAGGTCCACAACGGACGGGCCTTCACCGATGTCTTCATCACCGAGGACATGGTGGGCCACAAGCTCGGCGAGTTCTCGCACACCCGGACCTTCAAGGGCCACACCAACAAGAAGGAAGGCATCGAGGGCGGTTCCAAGAACCCCTCCTGACGCGCCTTCTGACCGAAGCCCCCGCACCGACTCACGCAAGGTAACCAGCCATGCCCCCCAAGCCCTCGGACAACGCCTTCAAGGCCTCGCACAAGTTCGCCCGCATCGCGCCCCGCAAGGCGCGGCTCTGCGCTGACCTCATCCGCGGCAAGGGCGTCGACGACGCGCTCGCTTCGCTGGAGTTCAGCCCCAAGCGCGGCGCGTGGTTCATCAAGTCGGTCCTGAAGAGCGCCATCGCCAACGCCGAGGAGGCGAACGCCGACATCGGCCGCCTCTTCGTCGCCGAGAGCCGCATCGACGAGGGGCCGACCATCAAGCGCTTCCAGCCGAAGGACCGCGGCCGGTCGCACGCCATCATGAAGCGCACGTGCCACATCCATGTGGCCGTGGGAGTCCGCTGAGCACGCCGATACAGAGGTAAAGCACCATGGGACAGAAGACCAATCCATTCGGCTTCCGCGTCGGCGTGACCGAGGCTCACAAGAGCCGCTGGTTCGCACCGAAGGCCCTCTTCGGCGAGCTGCTCGTCGAGGACTACCGGATCCGCCAGTTCATCGACAAGCGCCTGAACCGCACCCCTCCGTACGCGGCGGTCAGCGACATCTACATCGAGCGCACCCGCGAGGAGCTGACGGTCATCATCAAGACCGCGCGCCCCGGGCAGGTCGTCGGCCTCAAGGGGGCCGAGATCGAGCGCCTGACCAAGGACCTGGAGGCCCTGACGGGCCGCAAGGTCTCGATCAAGATCATCGAGATCAAGAACCCCGAGATCGCCGCGCGGCTGATCGCCGAGACGATGGGCGAGCAGCTGAAGAAGCGCGCCAACTACCGCCGCGTCACCAAGCAGCGCGCCGAGGCCGCCATGCAGAACGGCGCCAAGGGCATCCGCATCCTGATGTCGGGCCGCCTGGGCGGCGCCGAGCTGGCGCGGACCTTCGACACCCGGCTGGGCTCGATCCCGCTGACCACCCTGCAGGCCAACATCGACTACGCGGTGGCGCACATCACGACCACCTACGGCGTCATCGGCATCAAGGTGTGGGTCTACAAGGGGATGTTCGAGCAGGCCGAAGACGACACCACCACCAACGCCGCCGGCGGACGGGCTCGCGCCCGCGGCCGTCGCTGATTGATCACCAAGGATTCCTAGGAGCATTCGATGTCTAACTTGATGCCCAAGCGAGTGAAGTTCCGCAAGCAGCAGCGCGGAAAGATGAAGGGCAATGCCACTCGCGGCAACTACGTCGCCTTCGGCGACTACGGCCTGCAGAGCCTGGAGACCTGCTGGGTCTCCGGACGCCAGCTGGAAGCCGGCCGCATCGCGGCGCAGCACTTCCTGCGCCGCCAGGGCAAGGTCTTCATCCGCGTCTTCCCGGACAAGCCGATCTCCAAGAAGCCCCTCGAGACCCGAATGGGCAAGGGCAAGGCGGATGTCGACTTCTGGGCCGCCGTGGTCAAGCCGGGCACCGTCCTCTTCGAGGTCGCCGGCGTCCCCGAGGAGCTCGCGAAGCAGGCCTTCGCGCGCATCGCCAGCAAGATGCCGGTCCGTTGCCGCTTCGTCGGCCGCCGGCTCGCCGTCTAACGGATGAAACAAAGGAAAGGCGCCCACACCATGAAGGCAGCTGAAGTCAAGAAACTCCGCGACGACGAGATCACCGCCGAGGCGGAGCGTCTTCGCAAGAAGCTCTTCGAGCTCCGGTCCCAGACCGTGACCGAGAAGGTCAAGGACGTCTCGCAGTTCAAGAAGCACCGCCAGGTCCTTGCCCGTGTCCTCACGGAGCAGGCAGCGCGCAGGAAGAAGGTCTCCAAGTGAGCAAGGCAGCGTCCAACAAGCCCGCATCGACCGGATCCGCGTCCAGCCGGGCCGCGACCGCCAAGCCGGCATCGGCCAAGGCGGCCGCCCCCAAGGCGCCGACCGCCCCCGGCCCCGCCGCGAACATCGTCATCTCCGACAGCGCGCAGCGCCGCATCGGCATCGTCGAGAGCGACTCGCGCGAGAAGTCGCGCAAGATCACCATCCAGTACGTGTCGAAGCACCCCAAGTACGGCAAGTACGTCCGCCGCCGCACCGTGCTTCACGCGCATGACGCCGCGAACGAGTCCCGCAAGGGCGACCGCGTCGAGGTGGCCGAGTGCCGCCCGATCTCGCGGACCAAGCGCTGGACGATCGTGAAGATCCTGGAGAAAGCCCCCGTCCAGCTGGACGCGGTCTTCGTGACCGACGACGGCAAGAAGAAGAAGTGAGCCAGCGGCCGACCCGCGGCGAGTAGAGCACCACAGCAGAGCAACACAAAGGCAGGCATCGGATGATCCAGAAGGAATCAAGGCTCGAAGTCACCGACAACAGCGGCGCGAAGGTCGCCATGGTGATCGGCATCCTGGGCGTCTCCACCGCGACCGGGCGCTTCACGCGCGTCGCGATGGGCGTCGGCGATCGCGTCATCTGCGCCGTCAAGGACGCGATCCCCAACGGCCAGGTCAAGACCGGCGACAAGGTCGAGGCGGTCATCGTGCGCGTCAAGTCGCCGACCCGCCGCAACGACGGCAGCTACGTGCGCTTCGACTCGAACGCGTGCGTCCTGGTCGACAAGGAAGGCAACCCGAAGGGCACGCGCATCTTCGGCGCCGTCGCCCGCGAGCTGCGCGAGAAGAACTTCATGAAGATCGTGTCGCTCGCGACGGAGGTGATCTGATGCCATCCCATGTCCGCAAGGGTGATGTCGTGTTCGTCCGCTCCGGCTCCGACAAGGGCAAGACCGGCGAGGTCCTCTCGGTGGACCCCGCGGAGTCGACCTGCGTCGTCAAGGGGATCAACGTCCGCACGCGGCACCTGAAGCCCACGCAGCTGCGCCCCAAGGGCGCGATCGTCAAGATCGAGCTCCCCATCCATATCTCCAAGGTCAGCCCCATCGCCGACGGCAAGCCCACCCGGGTTCGCTTCGTGACGAAGGCTGACGGGTCGAAGGTCCGCGTCGCCACCAAGGGCGGCAAGGAACTCGGCCAGGTGAGCCCGGCGAAGAAGCCGGCCAAGAAGGCGAAGTGAACCAGCCATGACCGCTACCACCACCAAGACCGGCCCGCGCCTCCAGACCATGTACAAGGAGGAGGTCGGCCCGAAGCTGATGAAGGAATTCGGGATGTCGAACGTCAACGGCCTCCCGGTGATCGAGAAGATCATCGTGAACACCGGCGTCGGCAAGCAGCTGGAGAACCAGAAGCTGAAGCCCGAGATCCGCGACACGGTGATCTCCACCTTCGTCAAGATCACCGGCCAGAAGCCGATCATGACGATCGCCAAGAAGAGCGTCTCGAACTTCAAGGTGCGCGAAGGGGCCCCCAGCGGCTTCGTCGTGACCCTGCGCCGCGAGCGCATGTGGAGCTTCCTGGATCGCCTGGTGAACCTGGCCATCCCCCGTATCAAGGACTTCCGCGGCGTCAGCGACCGCTCCTTCGACAAGGGCGGCTCCTGGAGCTTCGGCCTGACCGAGCAGGCGGTGTGGCCCGAGATCAACATGGCCAACGTCAACTTCTCGCACGGCATGAACGTCACGATCGTCTTCCGCAACAGCGACCCCAAGAAGAGCCGTTTCGCCCTGAGCGAGCTGGGCATGCCCTTCGAGAAGCCGGAAGACCGCAAGAAGAAGTGAACCACGCCGGCCGCGGGCACCGCGCGCCGGAACAGACGACCCCCAACGACCCGACCCCGAAGGATCATCCAAGGACCACACGATGGCTAGCAAGCGCGTCTTCGCAAAGATGAAGCGGAAGCCGAAGTTCTCGTCACGCGAGAAGCTCCGCTGCGAGATCACCGGCCGCAGCCGCGGCAACTACCGCAAGTTCCGCATCTGCCGCCACATGCTCCGCGAGCTTGCGCTCCAGGGCATGATCCCCGGCATGCGCAAGGCGTCCTGGTGACGCGCTTCGAGACAACGACCGAATCCGACGGACGATCCCAGCAAGGACCAATGCAATGTCGCTCCAAGACCTGACCGCTGACATGCTCACGCGCATCCGCAACGCCTGCCGCAACCGGGCGAAGCAGGTGCTCGTGCTCAACAACAAGCTCAATTTCGGCGTCGCCGAGGTCCTCCAGAAGGAGGGCTACATCCGCGGCTTCGAGCTCGTGCAGGATGGCCGCCAGGGCCTCATCCGCGTCGACCTGAAGTACGGGCCGCGCGGCGAGGTGCTGATCCACCACCTGGAGCGCGTCTCGCGCACCGGCTGCCGCGTCTACCGCGGCGTCGAGGAGCTGCCGCGCCCGATCTCGGGCCTGGGCATCGCGATCGTCTCCACCAGCCACGGCGTGATGAGCGACCGCGAGTGCCGCGAGAAGCGCCTCGGCGGCGAGGTCGTCGCCACCGTCGGCTAACGAGCACAGGAACTGCCGCGCCCGGAAGCATCCCGGATCCACCCCAGGCGCACCACGCGCCAACGCGCAAACCAGGAGTCCCCACCATGTCCCGCATCGCACGCAAGCCAGTCTCCATCCCCGCCGGCGTCAAGGTCGCGGTCAATGCCGCGTCCCGCACGCTGAGCTTCGACGGCCCCAAGGGCAAGCTGTCCTTCGTCCACCGCCCAGAGGTGGGCGTCTCCGTGAACGGCTCGATCGTCGAGGTCTCGATGGACCCCGCGATCGTCGAGCTGGGCAGCAACAAGGCCTTCTGGGGCACCACCCGCGCGCTCATCCAGACCGCGGTCGACGGCGTCCTGAAGGGCTACGAGAAGAAGCTGGAGATCGTCGGCGTCGGCTGGGGCGCCCGCCTGCAGGGCAAGAAGCTGGTGCTGAGCGTCGGCTACGCCAACACCATCGAAGTGCCCGTGCCGGACGGAGTCAAGGTCGAGGTGAACCAGACCATGGTCACCATCAGCGGCCCGGACAAGCAGGCCGTCGGCCAGTTCGCCGCGCGCGTCCGCGCGCACCGCAAGCCCGAGCCCTACAACGGCAAGGGCATCAAGTACACGACCGAGGTCATCCAGCGCAAGAAGGGCAAGGCCTTCGGCTCCTGACCGGCCCCGCCGGTCCTGGCCCGAACGCGCCAGCAAGACACCCCGCCAGAGAGAAGACATCCATGGACAAGTGCATCGCCAAGACCGTTCGCCGTACGCGCCGCAAGCAGGGTCTGCGCAAGACCCTGTCGGGCACCCCCTCGCGTCCGCGCCTCTCCGTCTACCGCTCGCTGCAGCACATCTATGCGCAGCTCATCGACGACCTGGCGGGCCGTACGGTCGCCAGCGCCAGCTCGCTGGACGTCGGCGAGGTTGCCCGCAAGGGCGGCAACGTCGGCGCTGCGAAGGAAATCGGCAAGGCGCTGGCCGAGCGCGCGAAGAAGGCCGGCGTCGACGCCATCGTCTTCGACCGCAACGGCTTCCGCTACCACGGCCGCATCAAGGCCGTCGCCGAGGGCGCGCGCGAGGGCGGCCTGAAGTTCTGATCCCGATCGAACAACGACTGCTTCACGGAAACACCGACAATGGCTGAGCTCATCGACGAAACTTCAAGCATCGAGTCCACGACCGTGGGCATCTACCGCACCAGCTCGACGGTCGCTGGCGGACGCCGCTTCAGCTTCTCCGCGCTGGTCGTGGTGGGAGACAAGCACGGCAAGATCGGCATCGGCTATGCCAAGAGCAAGCAGGTCCCGCTGGCCGTCGAGAAGGCGCAGAAGGAAGCCCGTCGCAAGATGGTCGGCTATCCCATGCTCCGCAAGACCATCCCGCACGCCGTCGAGGGGCAGTTCGGCGCCTCGAAGGTGCGCCTGGTCCCGGCGACCCCCGGCACGGGCGTCATCGCGGGCGCCGCAGTGCGCGCGATCCTTGAGATGCTGGGCATCCAGGACTGCCTGACCAAGTCCTACGGCAGCACCAACCCGAAGAACCTGGTCAAGGCCACGGTCCGGGCGCTGGAGCAGCTGCAGACGCGCGAGAAGGTCGAGAGCCTTCGCGGCGTGACGATCGGCAAGACCCACGTGGAAGAGGCGGTCGAGCGCGGCCTGGCCGCGATGCCGCAGGTCAAGTCCGCCGACAAGGCACAGGCCCCCAAGAACACCGTCGGCGACGAGCGTCGCCGTGGCGGACGCGGCGGTCCGCGCGGACCGCGTCGCGACGACTTCACTCCCCAGCACGCCGCGCCTGCTGCTGCCGCTGCGCCTGCCGCAGCTGCCGCACCTGCTGCCGCGCCTGCCGCCCCGGCGGCGGCGCCCGTCGAAGGGGCAGGCGCCTGACCGGCGCGCTCCCCAGTCGCACAGCAACGCACACGCATCCACGCATCCGTCCACTCACCCCAGTCCTTAAGCCTCCAGGCAAGCGAGTAACCCTGCCATGATGATTCACGACATTACCAAGGTCACCGGCAAGCACCGCGCCCGCAAGCGCGTCGGCCGTGGCGAAGGCAGCGGCATCGGCGGCACCAGCACCCGCGGCCACAAGGGCGCCAAGAGCCGCGCCGGCTGGACCAGCCGCCCCGGCTACCAGGGCGGCGCGACGCCGTTCATGCGCCGCTTCCCCAAGCGCGGCTTCAAGAACGCCTTCCGCGTCGACTTCCATGTCGTCAACGTCCAGACCATCGAGGCGCACTTCGATGCCGGCTCGACCGTCGACGCCGAGGCGCTGGCCAAGAAGGGCCTGGTGCCCGATGCGCTGCTGCCGCTGAAGGTCCTGGGCCACGGCGACTTCAGCAAGAAGCTCACGGTCGTCGCCGCCAAGTTCTCCGGCACCGCCAAGGAGAAGATCGAGAAGGCGGGCGGCACCGCCAAGGTGATCGAGCAGGTCCGGGCCCCGGGCGCGTACGGCGCCAAGCCCGCCAAGGCGGCGAAGCCCGCGAAGGCATGAACCCGGCGCACACGCCACGCTGCGACTGACCGTTTCTCACGAGACCCCCGAGACCCCTGATGTTCCAGGCATTCGCCAACATCTTCAAGATCCCCGACCTGCGCAACAGGGTGCTGTTCACCTTGGGCGTGCTGGCTGTCTACCGGATCGGCTTCTGGGTGCCCGTCGTCGGCGTCGACCAGACCGCGCTGACCGCCGCCGCCAAGACCGCTGCGCAGGACGCGACCGGCTTCGGCCGTCTGCTGCAGTTCGCCAGCATCTTCTCCGGCGGCTCGCTGGGGCAGAGCACCATCTTCGGCCTGGGGATCATGCCCTACATCACGGCCTCCATCATCTTCCAGCTGGTGCAGGCGGTCTACCCGCCCATGCAGGAGCTGAAGAAGGAGGGCACCTCGGGCCAGCAGAAGATCATGGAGTGGACGCGCTACCTGACGGTGGGCCTGTGCCTGGTGCAGGGCTTCATCTGGCTGAACTACCTGCGCCAGAGCAACCTGGTGCAACCGATGTTCGCGCAGGGCGGCCCCAACCTGATCATCTTCTACGTCGTCGGCATTGCCGCGCTGATGGCCGGCAGCCTCTTCCTGATGTGGCTGGGCGAGCAGATCGACAAGTACGGCATCGGCAACGGCGTCTCGATCATCCTGACCGCTGGCATCCTGAGCCGCATGCCCAACGCCATCGGCTGGGTCTTCGAGAACTTCGACCCGCGGCAGACGGCGGAGCCGGGCAAGATCGGCATCGCCGGGCTGGCGATCCTGGTCGGCAGCTTCGTGGTGATCACTGCGGGCGCGGTGGTCATGACGGTGGCGACCCGGCGCATCCCGATCCAGCAGGCCAAGCACACCCGGGGCCGCAAGGTCTACGGCGGGCAGAAGCACTACCTGCCCCTGCGCATCAACCACTCGGGCGTCATGCCCATCATCTTCGCCAGCTCGCTGATGATCTTCCCCTCGGCGCTCTTCGGCGCCTGGGACAACGCCACGCTGCAGGACTCGGCCTTCAAGTCGATGACGCAGTTCCTGGCGCGCGAGAGCCAGATCGGCTCCTTCCCGTACATCATCTGCGAGATCGCGATGATCTACTTCTTCGCGTACTTCTGGACGACCGTGCAGATGAGCCCGGACGACATGGCCAAGCAGCTGAAGGACCACGGCTCCTTCATCCCCGGCCTGCGCCCCGGCCCGCGCACTGCCGAGTACCTGGAGACCGTCCTGGGTCGCATCACCTACGTCGGCGCGGGCTTCCTGGCGATCATCGCCGTGATCCCCACGCTGGTGACGCAGGCGATGGGGATTCCCTTCCAGGTCTCGCAGTTCCTCGGCGGCACTGGCCTGCTGATCGTCGTCTCGGTCGGCCTGGACCTGATCCAGCGGCTGGAGGCAAACCTGGTCATGCGCAACTACGCCGGCTTCCTGGGTGGCCCCGGCGAAGCCAAGGGCGCCCGAATGAGGAGCGCGCGCGGATGACGCAGGCCATCGCCCAAGTCCCGGTCCTGCTCCACCATGGCGCTCTCGCGGCAACCCCGCGGGAGCTTCGCCACGGTGCGATCGCGCTGCGTTCCGCAGACGAGATCGCGGCGGTGGCGGACGCGGGCGTGGTGGTGGCTGCGGCCCTGGACGCGGCGGCAGCGGTGGTGTGCGCGGGCACGACCACCGCGCAGATCGACGCCACGGTGCGCGCGGTGATCGCCGCCCATGGCGCCCAGCCCGCCTTCCTGAACTATCCCAGCCCTGCAGGCGGCGGCGCCTTCCCCGCGGCGGCGTGCATCAGCGTCAACGAAGAAGTGGTCCACGGCATCCCCGGCGCGCGCGCCCTCTGCGCGGGCGACCTGGTGAGCATCGATGTCGGCGCCTGCCTGGGCGGCTGGAACGCCGATGCCGCCATCACCGTGGTGGTGCCCGGCGGCAGCCCCGAACGCACCGCTGCGCTGGAGGCCTTCGTCGCCGATGCATGGGAATGCCTGCACGCCGGCATCGCCGCCATGCAGCCCGGCATGCGCTGGAGCGAGATTGCCGCGCGCATGCAGCGCATCGCGGTGTCGCGCGGCCATGGCGTCGTCGATGGCTGGTACGGGCACGGCATCGGCCGCGCCGTGCACGAAGCGCCGCAGGCGCCCTCGGTCGTCTCGGCGGGCCTGCGCGAGCAGCGCGACTTCACGCTCCTGCCCGGCATGGTGCTGGCGGTCGAGCCGATCCTGGTCCTGGGCGCCGCCTCCGCGATCGACGCGGAAGGGTGCGCATCGTCGGTCGCGGCCAAGGTGGCGGGGGACGGCTGGACCGTCGCCGTCGAGCCTGGCCTGGTGGCCGCGCATGTCGAACACACCGTCGCGGTCACCCGTTCGGGCCCGCGCATCCTCACCCGCCGCGCGCCCGCGCGTGCTGCGGGCGAGACCCGTTCCGAAGTCCCTGTTCCTGATCACGGAGGCCGCTGCCGGAACCCCGGCTGAAACTCGTATGGCGAAAGAAGACAAGATCACGCTCGACGCAGAGGTCGTGGAGGCGCTCCCGGATGCAATGTTCCGCGTCCGCCTCCAGAACAACCAGGAGATCCTGGCCTATGTCAGCGGCAAGATGCGGAAGTTCTTCATCCGCATCCTCCCCGGCGACAAGGTGACCATCGAGCTCAGCCCGTACGACATGACCAAGGGCCGGATCGTCTACCGGTTCTGACGCAGCGCCCCGCCACCAAGATCAACGCCGAACACCGCTCCCGCCCGACCCCGAACCAAACACCCGTCCCCCGTTTACGAAGGAATCGCCATGAAGGTCCGAAGCAGCATCAAGCGCCGAACCCTCGACTGCCAGATCGTCGTCCGCAAGGGCAAGCGCTTTGTCATCAACAAGAAGAACCCGCGCCTGAAGCAGCGCCAGGGCTGAGCCCCGCGCACAGGCACGCACCGCACACCGCACCGATGGAAGCCCCGGCACCTGAAGTGGCCGGCACACAGAAGACCGAACCAAGGAACGACCATGCCCCGCATCGCAGGCATTGACATCCCCGAAAAGAAGAAGATCCGCTTCTCGCTCCGCTACATCTACGGCATCGGCCCCAAGGTGTCGGACTCGATCCTGGGCAAGCTGGGGATCGACGGCGAGCGCCGCGCGCACACGCTGGACGACAAGGAACTGGCCGCGATCGCGGCCGAGATCGACGCGAGCCATCCCGTCGAGGGCGCCCTGCGCCGCCAGGTCGGCCAGGACATCCAGCGCCTGAAGGACACCAAGAGCTACCGCGGCGAGCGTCACCGCAAGAACCTGCCCGCCCGCGGGCAGCGCACGCGCACCAATGCGCGCACCCGCAAGGGCCGCAAGAAGACGGTCGCCGGCAAGAAGGGCGTCAAGGGCTAATCGGCCCTGATCAAGTCCTGAATCCTGAGCGCACCGCGCCAGCAAGGAACACACTATGGCAAGCAAGAAGAAGGTCCGCAAGAACGTCACCAAGGGCATCGTGCACGTGAACGCATCGTTCAACAACACGATGGTCACGATCACCGATGTCAACGGCGAGACCCTGTCCTGGGACTCGGCCGGCAGCGTCGGCTTCAAGGGCGCCCGCAAGAGCACCCCCTTCGCCGCCAGCCGCGCAAGCGAGAAGGCCGCCGGCAAGGCGCGCCGCATGGGCATGAAGGAAGTCGAGGTCCGCGTGAAGGGGCCCGGCCCAGGCCGCGAGAGCGCGGTAACCGCGCTGCAGGCCGCCGGCCTGAAGGTCATCGCGATCGAGGACTGCACGCCCATCCCGCACAACGGCTGCCGCGCTCCCAAGAAGCGCCGCGTCTAAGAGCATCCGCCGCGCAGGTGCGGCAAGTCAGCTTTTCGTCCCTCCGCCATCAGAAGGGGGGCGCGCCCGGCCCGGCAGCGGCGCGCTACCCCGATCAGGCGAGGGTTCCTCAGATGGGCTCGTCCCCGCTTGGCGGGGCGCCCGAGGTCCTGCCGGACACAGACCAGGAGTATCGCAATGCATGTTCGCTGGCGCGGTCTCGAACTTCCCTACCGTGTCGTCAAGGACGAGCGCTCGGCCACGCCGACGTTCGGCCGCTTCACCGCCGAGCCCTTCGAGCGCGGCTTCGGCACCACCATCGGCAACAGCCTCCGTCGCGTGCTCCTGAGCAGCCTCGAGGGCGCCGCGATCACCAAGGTGAAGATCGCGGGCGTCTCGCACGAGTTCTCGACGATGCCCGGCGTCCTGGAGGACGTCACCGACATCATCCTGAACATCAAGGGGCTGGTGCTGAGCATGGACTCGGACGAGCCGAAGACGATGCGCCTGATGGCCGAGGGCCCCGGCGAGGTCACCGCCGAGCTCATCGAGGCGGACGCCTCGATCCGCATCTACAACCCCGACAAGGTCATTGCCACGCTGACGGACAAGCGCGACTTCGCGGTCGAGTTCACCGTGCAGCGCGGCCGCGGCTACATGCCCGCCAGCGAGCAGTACAAGCGCGACGAGGACCAGGTCCTGGGCGAGATCCCGGTGGACGCGATCTTCAGCCCGGTGCAGCGCGTGCGCTTCCGCGTCGAGGACACCCGCGTCGGCCAGCGCACCAACTACGACCGGCTGGTGATGGACCTGTGGACCGACGGAACCATCTCGCCTGACATGGCGATGGTCGAGGCGGCCAAGATCCTGCGCAAGCACCTGAACCCCTTCGTCCAGTACGACGTCGCGGGCAATGAGATCGTGCCGCAGGACATCTCGAGCGCCATCGACGTCGACCTGGAGCTCTTCAAGAAGCTCTCGATGCCGATCGGCGACCTGGACCTCTCGGTCCGCGCCAGCAACTGCCTGGAAGGCGGCAAGGTTCGCTATGTCTGGGAGCTGGTCACCAAGAACGAGAACGAACTGCTGGAACTGCGCGCCTTTGGCCGCACCAGCCTGCGCGAAGTGAAGAAGAAGCTCGAGGACATGGGCCTCGTGCTTGGCATGCCGCTGCCCGAGGGTTACACCCCTCCGGGCTGAGCACGCAGGAACGGCCCGGCGAACGGGCCTGCCCCTTCCCCCTCTCCCCCTGATCTGGGGCAGGGGCCCTGGCCATGATGGGCATCGAACGCGCTGCGGCGATGTGAGCCGCAGCGCCCTGAACAAAGGAACTTGAAATGCGTCACCGGATTGCCGGATACCAGCTCAGCGTCACCAGCAGCCACCGCAAGGCGATGCTGCGCAATCTCGCGGCCGGGCTCTTCGAGCACGGGCAGATCGTCACCACGCTCCCGAAGGCCAAGGCCGTGCAGCCCTTCGTCGAGCAGCTCGTCACCCTTGCCAAGCGCGGGAACCTGGTGGCCCGCCGCGAGCTGACCTCGCGGCTGACCGACCGCAACCTCTTCGCGTGGGTGGCCGATCCCAACACCAAGGAAGAAGTCAAGACGGCGCAGAGCCGCCTCTGGGAGCTTCCGAAGGGTGAGGAGATCGAGTTCAACCGCTACGGCGAGCTCCGCAAGTCGCCCCGCCTGGTGCAGCACCTGCTGACCAAGGTGGCGCCGCTCTACAAGGACCGCGCGGGCGGCTACACCCGCATCGTCAAGCTGGACAAGCGTCGCCTCGGCGACGGCACCGACCTGGTGCTGCTCCAGCTCATCGGTGGCGAGGAGGGCCCGCAGGTCAAGGGGCGCAAGTCCACCCGCCGCGCCACCGCCGATCGCCGCACCGCCTTCGCCAAGAAGGCGAAGGAGAAGGCGGCGGCCGCCAAGGGCTGAGCCCGCGGCGAGCACCATGAGACTCCCGGCGCGGCGCCCCTGAGACGGGCGCCGCGCCGAGTTTTTGGCCGTAGCTTCGTGCAAATCCTGGTGCGCGGGCGTCGCGCGGAGCGTCCACGGCTTTTCGTATCCTGCGGGGGATGCTGGCCGAACTGGAAACCGCACGCAACGAGGCGCTTGCCGCGCTGGCCGCCGCCACCACCACCGAAGCGCTGGACGCGTGGAAGTCGGCGTGGATCGGCGGCAACGGGCGCCTGAAGGGGATGATGCTGCGCCTGAAGGACGTGCCCAAGGAGCAGAAGCCCGAAGTGGGCAAGCGGCTGAATGAACTGAAGGCGGCGCTGGATGCCGACTATGAAGCGCGACGCAGCGCCGCCGCCACTGCGCGCCCCACTGGCCCGCTGGTCGATGTCACCGAGCCGGGTGCTGAGCTGGCGCAGGGGCGCCGCCATGTCCTGAGCCGGACGATCGACGAGATCGTCGAGGTGTTCGGGCGAATGGGATTCACCCTGGCCGAGGGGCCCGAGGTGGAGGACGAGTGGCACAACTTCACCGCGCTGAACATTCCCGAGGCGCACCCGGCGCGCGACGCGACGGACAACTTCTACATGGGCGAGCAGGGGGGCGTGAAGCGCCTGCTGCGCACGCAGACGAGCACCGTGCAGATCCGCGCGATGGAGACGCAGAAGCCGCCGATCAAGGTGGTCGCCACCGGGCGCGTCTACCGGCCGGACACGCACGATGCGACGCACTTCTCGATGTTCCACCAGATCGAGGGGCTGTACATCGACCGCGGTGTGACGATGTCGGACCTGAAGACCACGCTGGTGCAGTTTGCGCACGCCTACTTCGGCGCCGAAGCCGAGGTGCGGATGCGCCCCAGCTTCTTCCCCTTCACCGAGCCCAGCGCGGAGGTGGACATGAAGATGCGCGTGAAGGGGGAGTGGAAGTGGGTGGAGCTGGGGGGCTGCGGGATGGTGGACCCCAACGTGCTGCGCGCGGTGAAGATCGACCCCGAGGAATGGACGGGCTTCGCCTTCGGCCTGGGCATCGAGCGCATCGCGATGCGCCGCTACGGCATCGCTGACATTCGCTGGCTCTTCGAGAACGACGCGCGCTTCCTGCGGCAGTTCTGAGCGGGGCAAACGAAGGCGCGGCCCGCCATTGCAAGTGGCGGGCCGCGTTCACTTCATGTCCGGCGCGCTCGTGGACGCGTCGGGGGTTGCACCAGCGGAACCGGGGCCCCGCGGGCGATCGGGGGGCGTCATTCGTCCTTGACACCCATTTCCTTGTGCGCGGCGTCGCGCGCCGACTCGACCTTTGCAAGCAGCGCCTTGGCGGCATCGGTCTTGCCATCCAGGACCGCGTCCTCCAGATCCAGGAGCATGCGAAGGGTCTTGCGCATCTCGGTGCGGTATTCCTTCTCCAGCGTCGCCCGCGCGGCGTCATCGGCGGCCTTCTTCAGGATGTCGGCGGGGACGGGCAGGCTCTTGGCGATGGCGCAGTTGCGCTGCATCTCGCCGACAAGCTTCAGGTTCTCGTCCTTCTTGGCGGCATCGCCGATGCTCACCTTGAGTGCCTTCATCGCGCGGTTCATGCCCTTCATCGCGCCCTCGACATTCATGGCGCCACCGCCGCGCTGGCCGCGTTGGCCGCCGGGACCGCCTTGCCCGCCTGGTCCATTCTGTCCACCTGGACCGTTCTGTCCACCGGGGCCGCCGGGACCGCCCTCACGCCCTTCGGGACCGCCCGGACCATTCTGCCCCTGCGGCGCGCGGCGCTCGCCACCCTGGGGGGGCGGGGCATCCTGGGCCGAGACGATGGGGGCGAAGCTGGCGGCGAGCAGGGTGCTCAGTCCGAGGGTGGCGACGATGCGACGGTTCAACACGGGGGGTCTCCTGAGGCAGGTTGGGGTCGGAACGCTTGGTTGGCGGGCCGGCCGAAGGGGGCCCGCGCTGCGAGTCAGGGGGAAACGCCGCGGGAAGGGCGTGATTGCGCCAAGTTCGGCCCGGGTCAGGTGGTGTAGTCGGCATTCAGCTCCACATACGCCTTGGTCAGGCCGCAGGAGATGAACTCGTCGCCGGCCGCACCCTGGCCTAGGTCCAGCAGCACCTCGACCATCGGCTGCCTGAACGCGGACTCGCGTTCCGTGATCGGGGTGTCCGCAGGGCTGCCGTGGGCGAAGAGGCGCACGCCCCCCACGGTCAGCTCCAGGTCGTTGACATCCAGGGGCACCCCCGCCCGGCCCGCCGCGGCCAAGATGCGGCCCCAGTTCGGATCGCCGCCGGTGACGGCGCAGCGCACCAGCAGGCTGCTGGCGACCGTCTTGGCCACGGTGAGCGCATCGGCGGCGGTGCGCGCGCCGGTGACGCGGACATGGATGCCTCGCTCGTAGCCTTCGCCGTCCTTGACGATGAGCAGCGCCAGGTCGCGCGCGACTTCGTTAAAGGCCTGCTGCAGCGCATCGCCGGGGAAGGCACCCGCGGGCGCCGCCGCGCCAGAGGCCAGCGCGAAGACCGCATCGTTGGTGCTGGTGTCGCCGTCGATGGAGATGCGATGGAAGCTGCGCTCGACGGCGGCGTGCAGGTGCGCGGCCAGCGCGGCGGGCTCCAGCGCGGCATCCGTCAGCAGCACCGCGATCATCGTGGCCATGTTTGGGTGGATCATCCCCGCGCCCTTGGCGCACCCCACCACGGTGCAGCGGCGGCCCGCATGCTCCACGGTGCGCGCGGCCATCTTGGGGTAGGTGTCGGTGGTCATGATCGCGCGCGCGACGGGCTCGAGGCTGCCATGGCTGGCTGCCGCCGCCATGGGCGCGATGCAGGGGAGGATCCGGTCCATGGGCAGCTGCACGCCGATGACGCCGGTGGAGTTCTGCTGCACCGCCTCGGGTGCGATGTCACACGCCCGCGCGACGGCATCGGCCAGGTCGACGGCGTTCGCCATGCCGCGCTCGCCGGTGGCGGCGTTGGCGCACCCCGAGTTGATGAACAGGGCGCCGCAGTGGCCCCGGCTCTGGCGCAGGTGTCGGCGGCTCAGCTGCACGGGCGCGGCGCAGACCTGGTTGGTGGTGTACATCGCGGCGAGGGTGGCCCCCGCGGGGCAGCGCACCAGCGCCATGTCCTGGCGACCGGGCTTCTTGATCGCCGCCGAGGCGGTGGCCGCGGTGAAGCCCAGCGGGAGATCGGGGGCCGTCATCGGATCCCGCCCCCGCCGCCGTTGCCGTTTCCATTGGTGGCGACCACGTCGTGCACCAGCGCGATCTCGTCGCACTCCTCGCGCTTGGGGCAGGCGGAGCAGTCCTTCAGCACCTTCTCGGGCAGGCTGTTGACGCTGACCTGCCGGAAGCCCGCCTTCTCGAAGAACTTGGGTGCGCGCGTCAGCACGAAGACCTTGGGGATGTGCAGCTGCCCGGCAAGCTGCAGGAAGTAGCGCACCAGCCCCTGGCCCACGCCATGGCCGTGGTGATCGGGGTGCACGCCCAGCGAGCGGATCTCGGCCAGCTGCGGCGTGTAGATCCACAGCGCTGCGCAACCCACCACCTTGCCCTCCTGGACCGCGACGCCGAAGTCCAGGATCGCCTTCATGATGTCCTCGCGGCTGCGCGGCAGATTCTCGCCATGCTCGGCCCAGTGGTCCACCAGCCATGCGATCTGGTCCAGGTCATCGGCGCGCGCCTGGCGGAATTCGACATCGCCCGCCACCTGGTCGGCGACGGCGCGTTCGCGCAGCATGCGGCGGATGCGGCCGATGGCATCCTCGACGGCGCTGAGCGAGGTGCCCCCCTCGACGGAGCGCTTGGCCAGCGTCGCACCCACCGTCAGTTCGGTGTAGACGTCCTGGTTGGCGCGCGGCGCCTGGGTGCGGATGACATCCAGCGGCAGCTCTTCCAGCGAGCGCTCCTGCTCGATCGCGGTGCGCACCAGCCGGCCCACCTGGTGGTGCGCCTCGCGGAAGGGGACGCCCAGCCGCACCAGGTAATCGGCCAGGTCGGTGGCGTTGGTGTAGCCCTTGGCGGCGGCCAGCAGCGCGGCATCGCGGTCGATGGTGAGGCCAGCCAGCATCGGCGGCAGCACGCGCAGGCAGAGGCTCAGGTGCCGCATGCTGTCGAAGAGGGGTTCCTTGTCCTCTTGCAGGTCCTTGTTGTAGGCCAGCGGCAGCCCCTTCAGGGTCACCAGCAGCGTGACCAGGTTGCCCACCGCGCGCCCCGACTTGCCGCGGATGAGCTCGCAGGCGTCGGGGTTCTTCTTCTGCGGCATCAGGCTGCTGCCCGAGGTGAAGGCATCCGGCAGCTCGACCAGCCCCGCCTCGCTGGTGGAGTAGAAGATCAGGTCCTCGGCCATGCGCGAGAGGTGGAGCGCGCAGAGGGTGCACGCCGAGAGCGTCTCGACGACGAAGTCGCGGTCGCTGACGGCGTCCAGCGAATTGGCGCTGGCGCCGCGGAAGCCAAGGTCCTTGGCGAGCAGCGCGCGGTCCACCGGATAGGCGGTGCCCGCCAGCGCGCCGGAGCCCAGGGGGCTGATGCGCACGCGCTTCAGGGCGTCGGCCAGCCGCTCGCCGTCGCGGCGCAGCATCTCGACGTACGCCAGGCACCAGTGCGCAAAAAGGATCGGCTGCGCATGCTGCAGGTGCGTGTAGCCGGGGAAGGCGGTGCTCTTCTCGCGTTCGGCCAGGTCGACCAGCGCGGTGATGACGGCCTTGATCTCGGCCTGGCGCGTGCGGATCTGGCGCACGCTCCACAGGCGCAGGTCGGTGGCCACCTGGTCGTTGCGGCTGCGCCCCGTGTGCAGCTTCTTGCCAAGCTCGCCCACGCGCATGATCAGCTGCCGCTCGACCCACGAGTGGACGTCCTCGTCGTCGCAGTCGGTGAGCAGCGCGGGGTCCTCGTGCAGCGCGGCCAGGATCTGCCCCAGCGCCTGCTCGATCGCCTGCTGCTCACCGACGGTGAGGATCGCCACGCGCACCAGCGCCTTGCTCCAGGCGATGCTGCCCTCGACATCCTCGCGGACCAGCGCCTGGTCGAAGGGAAGGCTGTCGTTGAACTGGCGGAAGAGCGTGTCCGCCTGGCCTTCGAGGCGGCCGGCCCAGATGGCGGTGCTCATGGTCAGTGCGCCTTCGCGGATTCCGCGGTGGTGGAGGGTGCGCTCTTGGTGTGGCAGCCGCAGCCTGCGCCGCAGCCCGCGGCGGGTGCCGGGGAGTGCCGGGGTGGCGCCGGTGGCGCCGCCCGCGACGCCCGTGCCCGGCGCGCCGCCCAGCCCGTGCACGCTGGCCAGCTGCGCCGCCTCGTGCGCGGTGCGTGCGGCATCGGCGCTGAGGCCCAGCAGCGCGCGAATGCGCATCGGCAGGCTGAAGAGGCGAATGAACCCCTCGCTGTGCTTGTGGTCGTACACCTCGTCCTCGCCGAAGGTGGCGAAGCCGTGGTGGAAGAGGCTGTTGGGCGAGCGGCGCTTCACCGCCTCGGCGCGCCCCTTGTAGCAGCGCACCACGACATCGCCGTCCAGCACGGTGGCGATCTCCTCGAAGCTCTTCCACATCGCCTCGCGCACGGGGCTGAACCAGGTGCCGTTGTAGATGATCTTGGCGAAGTCCAGCGCCAGGCGCTCGCGGAAGTGCAGCGTCTCGCGGTCCAGCACCAGCTGCTCCAGGCCGCGCAGCGCCTCCATGAGGATGGTGCCGCCCGGCGTCTCGTAGACGCCGCGGCTCTTCATGCCCACCAGGCGGTTCTCGCAGATGTCCACGCGGCCGACGCCGTTGCGTGCGCCGATGGCGTTCAGCTCGGTGAGCAGCGCGACGCTGTCCATCGCCCTGCCGTTGACCGCCACGGGCATCCCCTGGCGGAACGAGAGCATGACGTCCTCGGGGGTCGCCGGGGCGTCCTTGGGGCTGACGCTGATCATCCAGACGTCTTCCGGCGGGGCGTTCCACGGGTCTTCCAGCTCGCCCCCCTCATGGCTGATGTGCCAGATGTTGGCGTCGCGGCTGTAGATCTTCTCGGCGCTGGCGGTGGTGGGGACGTTGCGCTCCTTCAGGTACGCCAGCATCGCCTCGCGGCTCTTCAGGTCCCAGATGCGCCAGGGGCTGATGACGCGCAGCTGCGGCGCCAGCGCGGCGTAGGTGCTCTCGAAGCGCACTTGGTCGTTGCCCTTGCCGGTGCAGCCGTGGCAGAGGGCGTCGCAGCCGGTGGCCAGCGCGATCTCCACCTGTGCGCGCGCGATGATCGGGCGCGCGATCGAGGTGCCCATCAGGTACCGGTTCTCGTAGACGGCGCCGGAGATGGCCATGGGGAAGGCGAATTCCTCCAGGAAGGTCTGCTTCAGGTCCACCACGATGCACTCGCTGGCGCCGCTCTTGGTGGCCTTCTCGCCGATGCCAGTGAGCTCGCGCTCGCCCTGGCCCACGTCCGCGACGCAGGCGACCACTTCGCAGCCGTACGTCTCGCGCAGCCAGGGAATGATGCAGCTGGTGTCCAGCCCGCCCGAATAGGCGACGCAGACCTTCTTGGGATGGGCGGTGCGGGATGAGCTGCCGGTGGTGGGGGTGGTATTCATGGTGTGCTATCGAATGGTGGCGTGCGAGAAGCGGCCCGCTCCGAGCGCGACCTTGGGGGAGAAGAGGTGGCAGAGCAGCGCGTTCTGGGCGTGCATGCGGTTCTCTGCCTGGTCGAAGACGACGGAGGCGACGCTGTCCATCACCTCGTCGGTCACTTCCTCGCCGCGGTGCGCGGGGAGGCAGTGCATGAAGAGCGCCTTGGGGCCCGCGAGGGCCATCAGGTCGCGGTTCACCTGGTAGGGGGCGAAAGCGGCCTTTTTCGTGCCGCTTTCCGCCTGTCCCATGCTGATCCAGGCATCGGTGTAGAGGGCGAATGCGCCCTGCACGGCGCCGCGGTCGTGCGTCACCTCGATGCGCGCGCCGCTGCGCATGCTGCGCGCGACGCACTGCGACAGGATGCCGGCGTCGGGCTCGAAGCCCTTGGGGGTCACCACGGTCATCCCGCAGCCCAGGATCGACGCCATCTCCATCAGCGAGTGGCAGACGTTGTTGCCGTCGCCGACCCACGCCAGGCGCGAGTGCTGCAGGTCGAAGCCGCGCTCCAGCAGCGTCTGGAAGTCCGCCAGCGCCTGGCAGGGGTGGTGCATGTCGCAGAGCGCATTCACCACCGGCACGCGCGTGGCGGCGCCCAGCGCGGCGACCGTGGAGTGGCTCTTGACGCGCGCGACGATGGCATGGCACCAGCGCTCCAGGTTGCGGCCATAGTCGGCGAGGCTCTCGCGCGCGCCCAGGGGCGAGTCGCGATGGTCCAGGTAGATGGCCTGGCCGCCCATCCGGAAGAGGCCCACCTCGAAGCTCATGCGGGTGCGCAGGCTGGGCTTCTCGAAGAGCATGCAGACGCTGCGGCCCGCCAGCGCGCCCGCGGCGCTCTCGGGGTGCAACTTGAAGTCCGCGGCGGTCTCCAGGATGTCCTCGACCTCGTGCGGGGCCAGGTCGGAGATGCGCAGCAGGTCCTTGGTGCCGACGGGGGCGAACTTAGCCATGGGGGGCGTACTCCTGGACCGTATTGGTGCGGGTGGCGGGATCGATGCTCGTGTTGGGATCGATGCGTGTGCCTGGATCGACGTAGCCGACGGGATCGATGCGCGTTCCGATGCGTCCGCCGGTGGCCAGCGCGCCCAGTGCGGCGGGGTCCGCCCAGCTGGCGATGACCACGGGGACGCCACCAGCCGTGGCTGCCGCGATGGCGCCGCGCACCTTGGCGATCATGCCGCCGGTGACGGTGCCATTGGCGATGAGCGCCTCGGCGGCGGCGGCGTCCAGCTCCGGGATCACCGCGCCCTGCGTGTCCTTCACCCCGGGGACGTCGGTCAGGAGCAGCAGGCCGCGCGCGCCGATGATGCCCGCGACCTGCGCGGCGGCGTCATCGGCGTTGATGTTCAGCAGCCCGCCGTCGGCGTCGATGCCGATGCTGCTGAGGACGGGCAGGTAGCCGCCCGCCAGCAGGTGCGCGACCAGCGCGCCCTTTCCGTGCGTCAGCTCGCCGACGCAACCGGGGTCGAAGGCGAAGCGCGTGGTCTTGCGCGCGTGCGCCAGGTGACCGTCGCTCAGGGTCAGGCCGACGGCGGGCACTCCGCGCGCCAGCAGCAGCCCCAGAAGCTGCGTGTTCATCGCGCCTGCCAGCACCGCCGCCACCTGCTCCACCACTTCCGCGGGAGTAATGCGGATGCCTTCGCGCCGTTCGGTCTGCAGCCCCAGGCGCTCCAGCTGGCGGTCGACGGCCTTGCCGCCGCCGTGGACGATCACCAGGCCGCCCGCGCTGGCGCGGTGCAGCGCGGCCAGCGCGTCGAAGACGCTGCCGAAGGCGCGCGCGTCGTCCAGCAGCGCACCGCCCAGCTTGACCACCAGCGGCCCGGTCAAAAAAGCACCCCCAGGGTGGTGCGGCGTGCGGGCCCGAGGGCGGTGGTCTCGTCGAAGCCGAACTTCAGGTTGAAGCACTGCACGGCCTGGCCCGCGGCGCCCTTGAGCAGGTTGTCGATGGCGCTGCAGATGACCAGGTGCGTGCCCGTCTCGTCGGTGCCCAGGCCGATGTCGCAGCAGTTGGTGCGCTCGACCGCGGCGATGCTCGGCCAGTGGCCGCCGGGAAGCAGGCGGACGAAGGGCGCCTCGGCGTAGGTGCGCTCCAGCACGGCGCGTGCGTCCTCGACGGACTTGCCCGGGGCCAGGTCGGCGTGGATGGTGGAGAGGATGCCGCGCTCCAGCGCCACCAGGTGCGGCGTGAAGAGGATGCGCGCGCGCGTCTCCTGCGCCATCTCGGGCTGGTGCCGGTGCGCCAGCACGCCGTAGGGCTGCAGGCTGACCTCGCAGAAAAGGCTCTTGACCGCTCCGCTGCGTCCGGCGCCGCTGACGCCGCTGGCGCTGTCGACGATGATCGGCCGCGCGGTGTCGATGATGCCCGCATCGACCAGCGGACGGACGGGCAGGATCACCGAGGTGGGATAGCAACCCGGGCAGGCGATGAGCTGCGAGGCGGTGATGGCATCGCGATGCAGTTCGGGCAGGCCGTAGGCGGCGCGTGCCAGGAGCGGCGCGTGGGTGTGCGTGAAGCCGTAATGGCGCGCATAGAGCGCGGGGTCGCGCAGGCGGAAGGCGGCGGAGAGGTCGAAGACGACGATGCCCGCGGCCAGCAG
Source organism: Phycisphaerales bacterium (assembly GCA_044230125.1). Lineage (GTDB taxonomy): Bacteria > Planctomycetota > Phycisphaerae > Phycisphaerales > SM1A02 > UBA966. Next base: position 50,743 of record JBGARR010000011.1, on the reverse strand, counting down.
CTGGGGCGCCAGTGCCTCGCTCGCCTCGTGCGGGGTGGCCAGGAAGACGGCATCGGGCTCCAGCGCCAGGATGGCTTCGAGGCTTGCCGCGTGCACCGGCAGGTCGACGATGCCACGCAGGCGCGGGAAGATCTCGCTCATCAGTTCGGCGGCGCCCGAACCCGCCACGCCCGCGCGCCGCTCGCTGCCGAAGAGGCCCACGATCTCGGCGCCGGGGTGCGCGGCCAGGAGCGCGGAGAGCTCGGCGCCGGTGTATCCGGGCGCGCCGACAATGACGATGCGAAGTGCGTTGTTCATGGGTGTGGTGCCTCCCCGGCGGTCAGGCGGCGGCCGAGCGCGCCATGCGCTCGAGGGTGCGAGCGGTCCGGATGGCGGCCTCGGAATCCTGCGTCGCCACGAAGATGGTGTCGTCCCCGGCGATGGTGCCAAGGACGCCCGTCAGCCCGGCGCGGTCCAGCTCGACCGCCAGTGAATTGGCATGGCCGCTGGGTGTCCGGACCACCACCAGGGTGCCGCCGCGGGTGACCGAGACCAGGTGCTGGCGCAGCGAATTGGCCAGCGCCGCCTCGCGTGCGTGGGCGGTGTGCGCGGGGGTGGCGCCGGGAAGCATGTAGCCGCCGGGCCCCTTGACCACTCCGAGCTCGGCCAGATCGCGCGAGAGCGTCGCCTGCGTCACCGCGATCCCCTCGCGGCGCTTCAGCAGGGCGGCCAGTTCCTGCTGGCTGGCGACCTGCTGGCCGGTGATGAGCGCGGCAAGGCGCGCGCGGCGCTGGATGGGACTGGCGGGGGCGGAGGGCATGTCTGCATGAATATACGCAATCGTGCATGAATATGCAAGGGGGATTCGCGGGGATTTCACCCTGAACGCTCGCGGCGGCGGCGGCTGCTTCTGCGGCGGCGGGGATGCCGTGGTCCAAGCGGCCTCGCGGCAGGCGTGGAGCGCCGCCACCGCGCCCCAGGGAGCGGTTCCGCGGGACGAACTGTCCGCTGGCCAGCTACTGCGGCGGAATCTTGCGCGCGCGCCGGTCCGAGCCGATCGCGACGTAGGTGAAGGTGCCTTCGGTCACCTTGACGGTGCCGCTTCCGTCGTGGCGCCGCGACCACGCCTCCACCTGCACGGTGATGCTGGTGGTGCCGGTGCGGGTGATCGCGCCGTAGCAGGAGACCTCGTCGCCCACGAAGACGGGCAGCTTGAAGGTCATCTGCGCGATCGCCACCGTGGCCACGCGCCCGTGCGCGCGCCGCGCGGCCAGGCTGCCGCCGGAGATGTCCATCTGGCCCAGGAGCCAGCCGCCGAAGATGTCTCCGGAGGGGTTGGCGTCCTTGGGAAAGGCGAAGGTGCGCAACAGCAGCTCGCCATGCGCTTCGTCCGGCCGGCCTGGAATCCCGTGGAGCGCGCCGTCAGCGGCCGCGCTCACTCGTCATCGCCCTCTTCGGGCTCGTCCTTCACTTCCACGGCCTCGATCTCGCCCTTGCGCCCGGCGGCCTGTTCCTTGCGCTTCCACTGCTCGCACTTGTGGCGATCGGGGGCGATGATCGCGTTGATCCGCTTGCCGTTCAGGCGCGGCGCGACCTCGAGCTTGCCCAGGTCCAGCAGGCGCTGGATGACGTCGCCGACCAGGCGCTCGCCGATGTCGCGGTGCGCCATCTCGCGCCCCTGGTAGCGGGCCACCAGCTGCACCTTGTGTCCCTCGAGCAGGAAGCGGCGCGCCTGCTGCACGCGGATGCCCACATCGTGCGGATCGATCTTCATCGAGCGCCCCAGGCGCACTTCCTTCAGTTCGCTGGCCTTGCTCTTGCCGGCCTTCTGCCGCTTGCTCTCTTCGTACTTGAACTTGCCGTAGTCCATGATCTTGCAGACGGGCGGGCGCGCGTCCGGCGAGATCTCGACCAGGTCCATTCCAAGTTCATTGGCGCGGCGGCGCGCCTCGTCGGTCTCGACGATGCCCACCATCTCCCCCTTGTCGTCGATCAGACGCACCGGGGTGATTCGGATTCGGTCATTCAGGCGCGGGCCCATCGAAGGGCCGTCGCGGCGCGGGCGGTCCCCCATCGGTCCGCGGCTGGGGCCGCCTGAGGAGGGGCCACCGGAGGTGAAGGGGGGGCGACGAGGCGGGAAGCTGGAAATGGAAGTGTCCTTGGATCGAATCGGCGGCGCGGACCCTGTTGGAAAACCCCTGCGAGCGCGCCGCCGTGACCAGGGGCCGCGGCCTGCTTGCCGCAACGCCCGTACTGTACCCGCACCCCTCGGAAGTGCGCAATGCCACCGCGCTTTCTCGGGCCATGCACGCGTTCTTGACCGATCGCGCCGGCCAGCGGGAGATCGGGGCCCGGTCCCAGGGGGAGTCTCCCCCGGGTGGCGAGGTGGGTATTCAGGGATGTTTCTGGTTTAGCACAATTGACCGATCCAGATACCTGCGTATGTTTCGGTAGTGCTTCGCGCCAGCTGGTCCCGGTGTCCGGGAACCGATTCGGGGCGAGTTGGGAGGCGGCATCGTGGAATTGCGAGAGCTGACTTCAAAGCTCGCCGGTGGGGAAGACTCCGTTTTCGCGCAGCCGCGCGGTAACCGGTGGCGCCGTCGCGCATTCGCAACGGCACTGCTCCTCATGACCGTCGCCAGTTCAGCGTCTGCAGACATCACGGAATGCACAGGTGATGCTTGCGGCTGCACCTGCAGCGGTGGCGGGGTCGGGCTGGCGGGCGCGGTGCCCGCGTACCGGGTCTTTGATGCCTCATGCAGCCTGCTGACCTGTGACATCACCCGTTCCGCCTGGGAGGACGCCGCCGGCTCCCCGCGGCGGGCGTGGACCGCCACTGGCGCGGCAGCGGACCTGCTGGACACATCGCATCCAATGTTTCACTTCGGCAATTCGGGCGCGTCCGCGGCGCTGGCGGTGTACCAGTGCCCCGTGGTCTCGGACGGCACGGTCTGCCCGAGCATCGGCGTGGCAGAGGGCCAGGTTGGCTCGCGCGACGCGACGATTGACCTTGCAACGCCGATGTCGGCGGTATGGGTAACCCTTGCACCCACGGATCCCGGCTGCACTGGGGCTTGCGGCGTGCTCTTTCAGCGGCTCACCGAGCCAGGCAGCACCACCTACCAGACGGTCGCTTCGCTGCGCATCACGAGCGCGTGCGGCGGAGTTGCAGTGGATGTTGACGCGCTGATCGGGGCGGGGTACTCAGGCGACACGCTGCGATTCAAGGGGATCAGCCGCGTGGTCTTCCAGAAGCAGGGTGGCAGCGCAGCATGCCAGCCGCGCGTCCACGCGCTGGGCTGGCGCACGATAGATGCGGCAATTGCGCTGCGCGCTGCGGCGAAGCCATACCGGCTTGAGATGGTGGACTGGCTGGCGGCGCCGGCGCCCGTTGGTGTGCCGACCGCGGAGTTCGGCCGTGACGCAATCCTCGCCATGTGGCCCAATACTGATTACCGCTTCCGCATGAATTCCGTCGGCATGATTGCGGGCACGATGCGTGTGGGGCTGACGGGCAACCCCGACGAGTCGCACCTGCGCGCCGTCGTGTGGGTGCGCGATCCCGCGGCGCCCACGGGCTGGTCGCGGCTTGACCTGGAACCCGCCGCCGCCGCTCCGGGGTATGACCTGATCGCTTGCGCGCTCACCGAGCCCTTCCAGGCGTCGATTGGCCCCGGCGGTGCGACGCCCGCGCTGCACACTTGGGTGGTGGTCGGCGGCGCCAAGGTCGTGCGCTGCAGCGGATCGTCCTCGGATCCACAGAGCTGCGACAACACCCATGCACGCGCCTGGCTCGTGCGCTTGGGCGAAGGCGCCGAGGCTCCGGTCGCCGCTGTCTACCCGATCACCGTCGTCGGACCGACCGCAGGCGCCTGTGACGCCACGTTGCTGGACGAGAGCGTCATCGAGGACCTGACGGTGTCGTCCGGCACCGGCGGTGCTGTCCAAATCCTTGGCGCGGGCCGCGCGGGGATGTGGTGCGCCGTCAGCAACGGCAACGGATCACAGGCGAGCATCGACTTGCGTGGGGCCTCGCAGCCCGCCGCAGCGGCTTTCGTGCTCGATCCTGCGTCGCTCACCGGCCACACTCGGATGGTCGACCGGATCGCGGCAAACGGGCAGGAGCAGTGCACCACCGGCACGCCGCTGGATCCGAACGATCCGGACGCGCCGGCATTCCTGCAGGTCTCCCATGCCCATGGCTGGATGCGCGGCGATTCGTCTGCATCGGGCGATCCTGCTTTCGCGCTGGTGGGCGACTGCGCGCTGGTGAACAGCGCATGCAGCACGAGCAACCACGGTGACCCGGACGTGTGGTGTGACACCCCCTGGTCTGCGCGTCAGTGGGGCTGGACGGGTGTCCCGACACCATATGCGGCGTCTGACCAGAGTTGGCTTGGTACCCGCGAATGGCGCGCCACGCCATCGGCGCGCGGCTGGTTCGAGGGCGGCGTGAATGTCTACCAGACCTTCAGTGCCATCGATGCATGGCGCTCGCATGTCGGGACGGGGTCTCCGGCGCGCCGGGTCATCAGCGCGGCGGGATGGCTGGTGGACGGCTGCACCAGTGGCGACCCGAACCACGCGGCATGCTTCTGCCAGCACCAGGCGGCGCTCGTCGAGTACCGCGAGGAAGCTGGCGCGTTCTGGGCTCCCTCGCTGTCGGTCACGCACGAGCGCGTGCAGACGGACGCGACTTGCCTGCGAGCGCTGAACCTCCACGCGGCGTTGTGGACGCCGGGCACCCTGGGCGGGGTCAGCGAGTTCAATTTCTCCGCGGCGAGCTCGGTGGCGGCGATCTACGCCGGAGACTCGGAGTTTCGGCGGATGGTGGCGGGAGCGCGCTTTGAGGCGAACGGATCCAGCCTGAATCCCGCGACTTCGCGGGGTGTGCTCTGGCTCGGACACAGTCCGTCTCTTGCGGCGGACAGCTCGACGCTCCCAGACAGCAGTTGGTGCGGTCGCGATGTCGCGGACCTGATCCTCTCCGTGCGGTGGCGCCGGAATCCGGCCGGGGCTTACGCCGACGAGCCTTGGGCCAGTCTCGGTTCCGGCCCATCCGACCCGCAGGGAAAGTTCGCTCCCGCAGTGCTCTCGGCGCACCAGGTGGATGCGCTGGGCAGTTCGGTGGTGATTGCATGGCTCAGTCCGGCGCAACCCTATGTCGTCGCCCGCCTTCGGGCATCAGCAGACTTGTCCGGGGATGGCCGGGTAGATGGTGCCGACATCGGCCTGCTGCTTGCGGGGTGGCGCCTTTCAGGCGACTCGGACCTGGACGCGAGCGGAACCACCAACGGCGCCGACCTTGGCATCCTGCTCGCACGCTGGGGCAATCCTATCGTCTGGGACTGCAGCAGTGCCGAAGCGGGCGCGGGCGAGATCGCTCTGGTCCAGCACGCTGCATTCATCCTCGGCTTCGACAGCCTCGACGACTTCGGCGACTCGCTTTCATTGCTGCCCCCGTCAACGGCCTCGTACCTCGCCGAGGCGGCGCACCTGATCGCTCAGAACCTTTCGCAGCAGGAGAACGGACAATGAAGACGACCGGCATTGCAATTGCGGCACACCACATCGCGCACCTGCCTAGCCACTCACGATGGTGCTCGTTCATCGCCGTGGCCGCCGCCGTCGCGCTTGGCGGAGGAGCCGATGCGTCGTTCACGTACTATTCGTTCCGCAGCGACTGGCGCCAAGCGGTCGGCGACCCGACCACCTATCGCAGCGCGGCGGGATCGGGCGTGCAGGTCGGGCAGCCGGTCGATCCGGAAATCTGGTCGGACGCCGGCGTGCACCTTGTGTGCAGCGGAACGCTGACGGGTGCGGTCTGGAGCAATTCGGGCATGTCAATGAAGAGTCCCGTCGGCTCGTCCTTCTGGGTGACCTTCGACCAGCCGATCAAGGCGTTGTACTGGGAGGCGCTGACTTCGAGTGGCGCTGTCGCGATCTACAGCGGTCAGACCTTGCTTGCCGGCGTCGTGGACGGCGAATTCGGGGTCGTGTCCACGCAGTCCTTCGACCGCATCCGGATCTCCACCGGAAGCACCCCGGGCTACGTCTGGAACCTTGAATGGGGGCCGCCGATCCCCGCGCCCGGCGCGCTCGCATTGCTTGGACTCGGCGCGCGCGGGCGCGGTGGTCGGCGGAGGCGGTGATGAGTCCCGCCGTTCAGTTTCCAGGCCTGCCATGCCGATCGCGATGGTGCCCGCTCGTCGCTGTGACCGCCGTCGCAGCGCTCGGCGGAGGAGCCGATGCGTCGTTCTCGTACTACTCGTTCCGCAGCGACTGGCGCCAGGCGGTCGGCGGCCCGACCACCTATCGCAGCGCGGCCGGCTCGGGCGTGCAGGTCGGGCAGCCGGTCGATCCGGAGATCTGGGCGGACGCCGGCGTGCATCTGGTGTGCCCGGGGACGCTCGTTGGGGTCCTCGGAAGCAGCTCCGGCATGGCGATTAAGAGTCCGGTCGGCTCGTCCTTCTGGGTGACCTTCGACCAACCGATCACGGCGCTGTACTGGGAGGCGGTGACTTCAAGCGGCGCCGTCGCGATCTACAGCGGGCAGACCTTGCTGGCCGGCGTCGCAGACGGCCAACTCGGGGTCGTGTCCACGCAGTCCTTCGACCGCATCCGGATCTCCACCGGAAGCACCCCGGGCTACGTCTGGAACCTTGAATGGGGGCCGCCGATCCCCGCGCCGGGCGCGCTCGCTCTGTTTAGCTTCGGCGCACTCGGGCGAGGTGGACGGCGAAGGCGGTGATGAAGCCCGCCGGTCAGCTTCCACGCCAGCAATGCCGCTCGCGATGGTGTTCGCTCATCGCCGTGACCGCCGTCGCTGCGCTCGGCGGAGGAGCCGACGCATCATTCTCGGCCTACTCGTTCTGCAGCGACTGGCGAAACGCAGTGGGGGGCCCGACCACATTTCGTGGAGCAGATGAATCCGCGGTGCAGCAAGGCCAAGCAGTGGACCCCGAGATATGGGCCGATGCAGGCGTGCATCTCGTCTGTCCTGGAGTGCTCACTGGCCTAGGTTGGGGAAGCTACGGGATGTCGATCAAGTGCCCGGTCGGCTCGTCATTCTGGGTGACCTTCGACCAGCCGATCACGGCACTTTACTGGAAGGTCCAGACATCCTTTGGCGGCTTGCGCCTGTACAGCGGGTCCACCTACCTGGGGATCATTACCGACGGTCCCATCGGTGTTGTCTCGACAATTCCGTTCAATCGCATCCAGCTCTCGAACGGCGAGCTCAACAGCTACCTCTGGAACCTGGAGTGGGCGCCGCCGATCCCCGCGCCGGGCGCGCTCGCTCTGCTTGGCATTGGCTCACTCGGGCGAGGCGGACGGCGGAGGCGGTGAGGATGCCCGACGCGCCGGCAACTCGATCACCGCGGTCGGCGCAATCGGCTGCGAAAGCTGCCGAGGTGTCGAATCCACTGGCGGGGCGGCGCGGACGGAGCTCATCTCGCCGCCGGTGTCAATCCGATCGAGATCAGTTCCTTCGTCATCGCCTCGGCGTCGAACCAGCCTTGGCGCAGGCGAACGATGCCGTCGGAACCGACCAACAGGCCCAGGTTCGGCGCGGATCCGAGTGCCTTCCAGGCGGCGTCGTCCATCATGTCCACCAGCACGGTGGCGTTGGTGGAGAAGCGCTTCTGGAAGGTGCGGGCCGCGTCCAGGCGCTCGGCCAGGGTCTTGGGCTGGTGGATCAGCACCTGGTCCTTGCGGTTGTCCTCGGGGACCCACTCCTCGCCGGTGTAGGGGCAGGAGTCGCCCGCTGGGTGCGCGTCGATGGTGTAGACGACGACCACCGCGACCGCATTGCCGAAGCGTTGGCGCAGCTCATCCACCTGCGCCTGTTGGCGCCGCGCGACGTTGCAGGTGAGCGAAGCCGTGACCAGCACCAGCGGGCGCTTTGCCTGCAGCGCCGGCAGCGAGGCGGGGCTCCCCTCCAGGTTGACCAGCGCCAGCGCGGGCAGCGGCTGCCCCGGCTGGACGCCGCGCGCCGCGAACATCGCGCGTGCCTCTTCGAAGCCGATGCGCTTGGGCTGCTCGGAGGCGCAGCCGGTGAGGGGGATGGTGGTTGCCATGGCGAGGAGTGCGATGCGTGATGCGTGCTTCATGTCATTCTCTGTGATCGGTCTTGCGTTCACTTTGCGAACCGGGCGCGCAGCGTGTTCTTGCCGCGGCTGCGGTACTCGTCGACGATCGCCTGGACGAATTCGTCGAAGCCGACCTCGCCCAGGTTTGCCTCGGTGCCGAAGGCGCGGACGCTGACCTTGCGCCCCTCGGCGTCGCGCGGGCCGACGACAGCCAGGTACGGCACCTTCATCTCGCTGGCCTCGCGCACCTTGCCCTGGATGCGCTCGTTGGAATCGTCGATGGTGGCGCGAAGCCCGGCCGCCTTCAGCGCGTCGACCAGCTCCTGCGCGTACGCCGCGCTCTTGTCGCTGATGGGCAGCACGCGCACCTGCTCGGGGGCCAGCCACACCGGGAACGCGCCCGCGAAGTGCTCGATCAGGCAGCCGACGAAGCGCTCGAAGCTGCCGAAGGGCGCGCGGTGGATCATGACCGGGCGGTGCGGGGTGTTGTCCGCGCCGGTGTAGGAGAGGTCGAAGCGGATCGGCAGGTTGTAGTCCACCTGCACGGTGCCCAGCTGCCAGCTCCGGCCGATGACGTCCTTGACCACGAAGTCGATCTTCGGGCCGTAGAAGGCCGCCTCGCCCGCCTCTTCGCTGAAGGGGACGCCCAGGGTCTGCGCCGCCGCGCGGCACGCGGCCTCGGCCTTGTCCCAGTTCTTGGGGTCACCGACGTACTTGGCGCTGTCGGGGTCGCGCAGCCCCAGGCGCACGCGGTACTCCGACATGCCCAGGGTGTTGAAGATCAGCTTGACCAGGCTCAGGCAGCCCATCAGCTCGTCGGCGATCTGGTCTTCCCGCACGAAAAGGTGCGCGTCGTCCTGGGTGAAGCCGCGGACGCGGGTCATGCCGCCGATCTCTCCCGACTGCTCCCAGCGGTAGACGGTGCCGAACTCGGCCAGGCGCACCGGCATGTCGCGGTAGCTGTGCGGCGAACTGGCGTAGATGCGGATGTGGTGCGGGCAGTTCATCGGCCGCAGCATGTAGCCGTCGATCTCGCCCTTCTCCATTCGGTTGGCCAGTTCGCCGCAGCTGCAACCTTCCTTGGCCAGAAGCGCCAGCTGCTCATGCTCGATGATCGGCGGGTACTGGCTCTCGCGGTAGTAGGGGTAGTGGCCGCTGGTGCGATACAGCTCCAGCTTGCCGATCTGCGGGGTGAATACCTGGTGGTAGCCCTGCTTGCGCAGCTCGTCGCCGATGAAGTTCTGCAGCTCCTGGCGGATCACTGCGCCTGCGGGGGTCCACAGCACCAGCCCCTGGCCCACCATCTCGTCGATGTGGAAGAGGCGCAGCTGCTTGCCCAGCACGCGGTGATCGCGCTTCTTGGCCTCGTCCAGCTGCGCCAGGTGCGCGGCCAGTTCCTCCTTGGTGGCGAAGGCGGTGCCATAGACGCGGGTCAGGCGGTCGCTGTTCTCGTCGCCCTTCCAGTAGCTGCTGGCCAGGCTGGTCACCTTGAAGGCGCCGATCTTGCCGGTGGTGGGCACGTGCGGGCCGCGGCAGAGGTCTTCCCACGCCTGCCCGGGCGCGCCGGTGGCGTACCAGCTGAGGGTGGCGCTGCCCGCCTCGGTGGCGCGCTGCGCATTGTCCAGCTTGTACTTGCTCCCCTCGGCCGCCAGCTTGTCCAGCCCCGCACCTGCGGGGAGCTCATACCGGGTGAAGGGGCGGTTCTCGGCGACGATCTTCGCCATCTCTGCCTCGACGGCGGCGAAGTCCTCGGTGCTCATCGGGCGCTCGCCCTCGAAGCTGATGTCGTAGTAGAAGCCGGTGTCGACCGGGGGCCCGTAGACGAGCCGTGCCTTCGGGAAGATGCGCTGGATCGCCTCGGCCATCACGTGCGCGGTGCTGTGGCGGACCATGAAGAGCGCGTCGGCGTCGGCGCCGCCCTCGCGCTTCTTGGGGGTGACGATGGCAAGGTTGCAGTCCCGGTCCAGGAGGGTCGAGAGGTCGCAGAGCTTGCCGTCGACCTTGGCGCCGAGCGCGGCCTTCGCCAGGCCGGCGCCGATGTCGGCGGCCACCTGAGCGGCGGTGACGGGAGCGGCGTATTCCTTGACGGAACCGTCGGGAAGGGTGATCCGGGGCATAGTCGGGGCAGGCTACCGCAACCGCCCGACCGGCCGCCACTCAGCCCGCGCCGAAGAGGTCCGGGTGCGCCGGGTTGGGCGTGGGGCGCTCGGTCAGGTCGTCGATCTCGCGCTGCAGCTCGCCCACGCTGCTGAACTTGTAGTACTCGCTGGCGAAGCGGATGTACGCAATGTGGTCCACCGCGCGCAGCTTGTCCGCCACGCGCTTGCCGATGGCGCGGCTGGGGACCTCCCGCTCGTACTCGCGGTGCATCTCCTCCTCCACCTCGCGCACGACGCGCTCCTTCTCGGCGGTGGGGACGGGGCGCTTGCCGCAGGCGGCCATGATGCCGCGCAGGATGTTGTCGGCGCTGAAGGCGCTGCGCGTGCCATCCTTCTTCACCACCATCAGCCGCTCGGTGCGCTCGACGCGCTCGTAGGTGGTGAAGCGCTTGTGGCACGCCTCGCACTCGCGCCGGCGGCGGATGGCGTCCCCCGAGTCGCTGGGGCGACTGTCGATCACCTTGTCCTTGTCGCGATCGCAGTAGGGGCAGCGCACGGGCGGATCCTACTTCTGCGCCGCCGCGGGCTGGCAGGGTTCGAACCAGACCGAGACCTCGGCGTGGCCATCCAGCTCGAAGTACTCCAGCTCGACCTGCACCTGCTTCTCGGCATCCAGCGTGAACTGGTAGGTGTCCTGGGTGGGCGCGTGCCAGTTCCAGCGGTCGATGACCACCTTGCCATCCAGCTTCAGCCGGATGCCGTCGTCGCTGACGGTGCGCAGCTGCCAGCAGCCGGGCTGCAGCAGCATGGGCGTGCTGGCCACCAGCCCAAAGTGGTCCGCCGGAAGCTTGGCGTCGCGGATCGCCTCGCCGAGCGCGGGCTTGGTGCCCTTCATCAGGTCGCTCGGTCCGCCGCTGCCGAAGCGGAAGTCGATCGCCTCGGCCTTCCCCTCGGCGCCCTTCTCGGCGGCGGCGCGGAAGGCGGCTTCGTCGGTGCGCGGGTCGGCGGTGGTGGCGAAGGCGCGGATCTTCCAGTCGCCGGTGGCCACGAATCCCTGGTCGCGCAGGATGATCGTGGGTCCGCCCGCCGGGTCGCGTGCGGCCACCACCAGGTTGTAGCTGCGCGCGTCGCCGGGCGCCTCGTTGTAGACGGTGATGCCGTTGTTGGCGACATCGATCTCGCAGCCCAGGTACCCCAGCCCTTCGGCGCGCGCGGCATCCAGGCGGCCGGTGCCGACCACGCGCCAGAAATCGCGCGCGGGGGTCTGCGCCAGCAGCACCAGGTGCGGTCCGCTGTGGTCGAAGGGGCCGTGCGTCAGCATCAGGATCTTCTCGCGCCCCGCCAGCGCCTGCCGCGCGCCGACCGGCGTGGCCTTGCCGGGCAGCTTGGCGATGATCGCGTCGTACTTCGCCGTGTCCGGCGCAGGATCCTGCGTTGCCTGCGTCCGCAGCGACTCCTTGCTCTCGGCGTCGGCGACGATCTCCTGCTTGCAGGCGGTGTACTTGTTGTCGGCCACCAGGCTGTCGGTGGTCTTCACCAGGTCGACGGCCAGCTCCAGCGAGCCGAAGGTGTTCCGCACGATGCTGATGCGCGTGCTGGCGACGCCGCTGGCCAGGGACCAGGGCGTCTTGGCAAGACCAGCGTCCGTGTCCCACCAGAAACGTGCGCCCACGCCCCCGCCCTCGAATCGGTTGCGCTCGACGCGCCAGTCGCTGCCATGCTCGATGTTGATGCCGCCGCGTTCGCCCTTGGTGCCGGTGCCGCCGCACTCGCGGAAGATGTTGCCCAGCACCAGGCTGCGCCGCCCGTAGCCCCCCCAGAGGCCGCAGATGGCCGCGCGCTCGACGGTGTTCTCGACAAACTCGTTCTCGCTGCTGAAGGTCATCTCCATGCCGTGCGCCGCGGCGTCGGAGAAGTCGTTGCGCAGCAGGATGTTCCCGTTGCTGCCGCGGTCCTTGTACCAGGCGTTGCGCTCGGCGTCGTTGGCGAACTGCTTCGGCGCGGGGGATTCGCCCAGCGCCTCCTTGCCTGCGAAACCGAAGAACCCGTCGCCGCCGTGGGTGGCGCTGTTCAGCGCAAAGATGTTCTTGGAGCTCTGCTCGAAGCACAGGATGCCCGCCGAGTCCTGCCCGCGGTTGTAGAAGCCGTGGCTGTAGCCGCGGATGCAGAAGTCGAAGGCGTTGCGGCAGACGACGTTGCGCTCGGAGCGCCACAGCGCGATGCCCCAGCCGCTCAGGAAGGAGCAGTCATTGTCGTAGATGCTGCTGTCGCTGACGCGATCCAGCATGATGCCGTTCTGCCCGGCGTACGCCTTGACCGAGTGCACCGAGACGCCGCGCGCCTGCTCGATGGCAAGCGCCGCGCCATAGTTGGTGCGCCATTCGCCAGCGTCGTTGGAGTGCGGCCAGAGCCAGTCGGACTGATCCTCGGCGCGCGGGCTGCTGCGCAGGCGCTGCGCGAAGTTCCCCGAAAGGTCCAGGTCGTGGAACTGTGCCTGGTCGCAGCGGATCGCGTGAATGCCCGTCTTGAAGCCGCGGACGCCGCCGTTGCGCACGATGACGCGGGGCGCCTGAACGCTGATGCCGGTGCCGGTGAGCGCGTCGGGCGCAGTGCCCAGCGGCGCGCCGTTCAGCGTGGCGCCCGCCAGGTCCACCACGACGCCGGGAGCCAGGACATGGATCACGCCGTTTCCGTCGGCGTCGGCGACGGGCCCGCGGAACTGCAGGCGGCAGGAGGAGCGGATCTCGATGTTGTCGTGGTCGACGAGGACGATCGGGAGCGCGGTGGTGGCCGGGGGGATGGCGGAGGGGACAGCCGCGGGCGCGGCCGCAGGCGCTGCAGCGGGCGGCGCCGAATCCGGAGCGCCGGCCGCGGGCGGGGCCTGTGAGGCCGCATGCGCGCAGGCAGTGGCGGTGACGGCGGCGGCAATCAGGAGGCAGCGATTCAGCGTGGTGTGCATGGCGTGGTCTTGGGTGGTGCGGTGCGGTCGAGCGCGCGGCCACCGACAGACGACGCCGCGCGCGGCGGGGTTCAGACTTCCTCGATCTCGGCGATCTTCTTGGCCAGCAGCTCGTCGATCTTCACCGTGAACTTCTTGGTCAGCTCGTCCATCTGTTCCTTGGCGCTTTCGGCCTGGTCCTCGGTGACGCCCGCCTTCTTGTCGGCCAGCGCCCCGTCGATCGCCTTGTTGGCGTCGCGGCGCTCGTTGCGCATGACGATCTTGGACTCCTCGGCCATCTTCTTCACCTGAGTGATCAGCTGCTTGCGTCGGTCGGCGCTGGGCGAGGGCACGCTGACGCGGACCGCGGGCCCCTCGGCGACGGCGCGCACGCCGATCCCCGCGCTCTCGATCGCCTTGACGATCTCGCCCTTGGAGCCGGGATCGAAGGGCTTCACCATCAGGGTGGTGGCGTCGGCGATGTTGATTGCGGCCAGCTCGCGCAGGTCGGTGTGGCTGCCGTAGTACTCCACCTTCACGTACTCCAGCAGCGCCGTGGTGGCACGGCCGGTGCGCACGCCGCGCAGTTCGCGCTGGAAGTACTCGACGCCCGTGCTCATGCGGTCTTCGGCCTCAAGAATCGCTGTTTCGATGTCCATGGTTGGTCCTTGCCTCTGCGCGCCTGCGGCGCTTCAGTTGGTGACGACGGTGCCGACGGTGGAATCGCCGTCCAGCACGCGCTTGATGTTCCCGCGGCGCCGGAAGTCGAAGACGACGACGGGGAGCTCATGCTCCATGCACATCGTCAGCGCGGTGAGGTCCATCACCGCCAGCTGCTTCTCGATCGCCTCGGCGAAGGTCAGGTGCTCGTAACGGGTGGCCTTGGGGTCCTTCTTCGGGTCGGCGGTGTAGATGCCGTCCACCTTCGTTCCCTTCAGGACCGCTTGGGCGCCCAGCTCGATGGCGCGCAGGCTGGCGCAGGTGTCTGTGGTGAAGAAGGGGTTGCCGGTGCCCGCCACCAGGATGACCACGCGCCCCTTCTCCAGGTGGCGGACGGCGCGCGCGCGGATGAAGGGCTCGGCGACGGCCGTCAGGTTGATGGCGCTCATCACCCGGGCGTCGATCTGGAAGTGCCCCAGCGCCTCCTTCAGCGCCAGCCCGTTGATGACCGTCCCCAGCATTCCCATGTAGTCGGCGGTGGACTGGTCGATCTTCCCCGTCTCCGCCAGCCGGGCGCCGCGGATGATGTTGCCGCCGCCCACCACCACGGCCAGCTGCAGGGGGGCCGCGTGCCGGTAGGCGTCGGCGATCTCCTCGGCCAGCAGCGACAGCTCGGTGGGGTCGATGCCCAGTTCGCCCGGCTTCGAGAGGCTCTCGCCGCTCACCTTCAGGACCACTCGTTCAAATCGCTTCGCCACGCAGCCTCCATAGTGGGCGCCGCTGTGGCACCGGGGTCGGCATGGTAGGTGCAATTGCTGCTTCAGGGGGCGTTTCCGGACCCCGGGCGGGGTGATTACTGACGCCTCCACCTACCATTCGGGGCGTGCCAGACGCGCAGACAAGCACCCTGATCGCGGCGGGAGCGGGTGGACCCGCGGCCGCATCCGAGACGGTGCAGGCGTGGGGGGGGCGCGCGCGCGCACGCGAACGCGGCGCGTGGAGCGGCCCGCTGCGCTGGATGCTCATCGGCTTCGCGCTCAGCATGCCGATCCATGCCGCGGTGGTGGTGTGGCTGGCATCGGTGCGCGTGGATCGCCCCGGCGCGCCCACAGCGGTGGAGTCGGTGGTGGACATGGCGTTCATGCCCGATTCGAATTTGCCTTCGAGCCCAACGGGTACGCCAACGGCAGGCGGCGGCGACAGCCCTGCGCTGGCAAGCGCTGGTGCGCCCGCCGCGGATGCACCGACGATCGATCCGCTGGATGGTGGCGAAGGAAGCGGCACCGGGCTGGCCGATGGCGGCGCCGATGGCTTCGGGATGTTCGGCGCCGCTGGCGGAGGTGGCGGCGGCGGAGGCGGCGCGGGCGGCAATGGGAAGGGCGGCGGCGGTGGCGGACTGGGCGGCGGCGCGGGGGGCACCAGCTTCTTCGGCGTCGGTGGCAGCGGAACGCGATTCGCGTTCATCGTGGACAAGAGCGGCTCGATGGGCGGGGGCCGACTGGAAGAGGCGAAAGAGGAGCTGCGCAAGGCCATCGCGGGGCTGCCCGACTACGCATCGGTCTATGTGGTCTTCTTCGACAGCGCGCCGCCGTGGGTCTTCAGCGACAAGTGGGAGCGCGTGCGCTCCAGCACGCTGCAGCGCATGACGCGCTGGCTCCGCGATGTGGGGCCATCGGGGGGCACGCAGCCGACACCGGCGTTCCGCATGGTCTACGCGCTGGATGTGCGCCCTGACGTGATCTTTTTCCTCTCGGACGGCGAGATCCCAGAGGAGAGCGTCGCCGAGATCCGGCGCCTGAATTCACGCGGCAAGAAGGTGGTGATCCATGCGATCGCCTTCGGTGACGACGCGGGTGGCGCGCGCCTGCGTCAGGTGGCTCAGGAGGCCGATGGCGAGTTCCGCGAGGTGAAGCCGCGCGGAGTCGGTCCGGGGGCGCGTCCGTGAGCGCGCGTGCGCAATGGAAGCGTCGTGGGCGTGTGTTTGAAACCTGGCGTGGCGTGGGGGGGCTGATTGGCGCGGCGTTTGTCGCCGTGTCGGGCGCGGGCGCGGGTGCGACGCCGGATGGCGCGACTCCAGTCGTGGCGCGGGTGAACCCGGCGTTGGCGTTGCGGTTGGCCGCGGGGCCAGTCAAGGCCTTGAGCCCGGCAGCGGGCTCCGTGATCGAGCTGCGCGGCGGCGCGGAACCACTGGAGGGTGAGGTGCAGGGGGCAGGCGCGGCTGGACTGGTGGTGGCGCTCAAGCGCGCCGGGGTCGAGCGAACGCAAACGGTGCCCTGGAGTGAAGTGCGCGCCGTGCGGGGCGGCACGTTGGATGCCGATGGCGCGCGCTGGCTCGCGGCGGGGGAGGCACTCTGGCGCGCGCGGACGCGCATCGCGCGCGGTGACTGGTCACTGGCGGACGCGCCCCTGGAGCAGGCATTTAATGCGTGGCGCGGCGCGCCCCCCAGTGCGGATGGCCTGCTCGCCGCCGCCTTCCGCGCCGAGGCGCTGCTGCGCGTCGGACGCACCGCCGAAGCGGTGGCCCCAGCCTTCGAGACCTTGCGGCTGCTTCGCGCCAACGTCGTGCCGCGCGAGGGCGTGACGCTTCCGCTGCGAGTGGCGGATGCCGCGCTGCTGCTGCCTCCCGGCATCGCGCCCACCGCGATCTCGCCAGCCGAAGGCGTGCAAGCGGCCAAGGACCTGCGCGCGCTGGACCTGTCGGCAGACGCGGCATTGCGTGCGGTGGCCGAAAGTTACGCCGCCGCGCTGCAGGGCACGCCCCGCGAGACTGCCACAGAGGCGCGTTCGGACGCTGCCACCCGGCCAGCCCTGGCCGCGCTGGATGCGCTGCGCGATGCGCGCGGCACCGATGCCAAGACGCGCGCCGCCGGGCGCGCTGCGCTTGCCAAGGCGCGCCGGACGATGCCCGCGTGGTTCGAGCCATGGGCGCGCTACGCGATCGGTGCCTCGCTGGCCAATGAAGCCGCCGAAGGGTTGCGCGACCGCGGCTTGGTCATGCTGCTGAGCGTGGCGGCCTGCAATGGGCGTGATGAGCCCTGGCTGGCGGCGCGCGCCCGCGCCGAGTCCGCGCGAATCCTGGCTGCGGCAGGGGACCCTGCCGGGGCACGGCGCCTGGCGCCGCTTGCCGGTGCTGGCGCGAGCGCCGGCGAGTCGACGATCGCGCCCATTGCCGTGGCGCTTGCCGCGCCGACGCGTACCGAAGAGGCCGTTCCGCGCGAGCTTTGCGACGCCACTGCCGAGTTCCTGCAGCGCAACGCCCTGGAGGGGCTGGTGCTGACGCACCTGGAGGCGCAGCTGGAGGCGGAGGTCGATCCGGAGTCGCGCGCCATCTTGGTGGCGCGGCTGGCCACGATCCTGGCGGCGCGCCTGGAGCGCGAGGACGATCCCGCCGATCGCGATGCGATGCTGGCGCGCAGCATGAAGCTGATTGGCCGCTTCGACGAAGGGTCCGAGCCGCTTCGGCTGGTGGTGCTGCGTTCGCAGCATCGCGCCGCGCAGCGCGCCGCCGAGGACCGCCGCGCGGGCCGCGTCGATGACGCCGCCGCACGCGCGGCGCAGCAGCAGTTCGACCACCTGGTGAAGGACTTCACCGCGTTGAGCGGCCGCACCTCGAAGGCCCGCGAGCGCACCGACCGCGAAGTGGGCCGCAGCACGGGCGTCACCGCCGAGGAGCTTGCGGGCAAGAGCGCACGCGAGGAGGAGATCGCCCGCAGCGCGCAGTTCTTCCGCGCGTGGGCGCAGTACTACAGCGCCTGGCTGGGGCGCGATCTCGGCGACGCGGGCTGGCGCGCGCGCGCGGAGACGGCCATGACGTGGTTCGCGGCGCTGATCGAGCCCGGCAAGGTGGCGGTGGATCCCTCCGAGGTCTCGGTGGACCTGCGCAGCAACGAGGGGTTCGCCAGCGCCATCCTCGGCACCGCGCTCACCGCCAGCCTCTACCAGACAGGTGCCACCGCCGATGCCTGGTTGGCGCTGCTGGACAGCCCGGGGACGCATGCCTCGGTGCGGGCCAAGCTGCCCTCGTGGCGCATGGCAAGCCTGCTGGACCGCGGTGACTTCAAGGGGAGCCTGGCGCTGCTGGCGCAGGATGGCGATGGCGCGCAAGGCATCCCGATGGCCCTGATCGCCGCGGCGCGCGCGGTGCGATCACCGGAGGCACCCGGTGCCGCGGACTTGCTGACCGAAGCGGTGGGACAGTTGGCGGCCGCCGGGCGCTTGCGCGATCTGGCAATGATCGATGCAGCATCGGCGGGAGCGGGCACGCCAAGCGGTGCACCAGGCGCGGGCGGTGCGGGCGCCACTGCCGAGCAAGGCGCGGGTGCGCTGCTCTTCGCGGGGGTGCGCGCCGCGGCGCAGGCGCAGCGGCTGCAGCAGGCGGGCGATGCCGCGGGAGCCAAGGAAGCATGGACGCGCGCGGCCGAGGCGCTCGCCGCAGCGGCGGTGCCCGGTGCGCCCGCGGCGGTGGCATCGGGGGCGCGTTCCTTGCAGGCGTGGGCGTTGCGCGGTGCGGGCCGTGCTTCAGAGGCGGGCGAGGCTTTCCTGGCCTCCGCGCGCGCGGCCACCGGTGAGCGCGCGGGCGACGCGATGTGGATGGCGGTGCTTGCCTTCGACGAAGCCTCGCGCAGCGGCGTGGGCGATGCGATGGCGAAGCGTGCCGATGACACCGCGGCGGAGATCATCGAGCGCCTGCCCGAGACGGCGGGGGCGGTGCGTGCGCGCGCGTGGCGCGTCGTGCGCAGCGCGACACCCTCGGTCAAGGACATCGACGCGCTGCTTGGCGATCGCGTGCCGCCCGAGCTGGCGCCCGCAGCCCGGCGCGCGGCCTTCGAGGGTCTCTACCGCCGCTATCGCACGCTGACTGGCGACGAAAAGTCCGCCGCCGCGCGCCGCGCGCTCGCGGCGGGCGACGACCAGCCGATGGGCGCCGGCGCCGAGGGCACGCTTGAGCTGCGCCGGCGGATCGAGCTGGCACTTGCGCTGGACGACCGCGTGCGCGCGCTGGACGCGCTGGCGGCGGTCGAGGCGCGCACCGAGAACGACCCCGCGCTGGCGCGCGAGCTTGCTCCTGAGCTTGCGGCGCGGCGCGTGCAGGTCGCATCGCTCGACGGGCGGCTGGACGAGGCGCGCCTCGCGGCCGAGGCGATGGATGCATCCACCGCGTGGGGCCGCCTGGCGTGGCAGTCATTGCTGGCGGCGGTGCTGCGCGACCCTGCGGCGTCTCCCGCGGCGCGCGCCGCGGTGGCGCGTGCGGTGGTGCGCGCGCAGCCTCGGCCCCCCGTGCCCGAGACGGTGATGTGGGCGCGCGCCAATGCCGAGCTTGCGCGCGCGCAGCAGCCGCAGGTGGATGGCCCCGGCGCCGCCGCCGCACTGGCAGCTGCACTGCGCGATGCGCCGCAGACGCCCGCGCTGCTCCTGGCGGATGCCGACCTGCGCGGTGCCACGGGGGACGCCGCGGGCGCGGCCGAATGTGTGCGCGCCGTGCTGGCGATGGCAGAAGTTCCATCGCCCGCATGGTTCGAGGCGAAGGCGATTCAGATTGAGGCGCTGGCGCAGGCCAACTCCGCGCAGGCGCGCGCCGCGCTGGCGCAGGTGCGTCAACTGGGCGGCGGCTACGGCTCGGGTCCGGTGGCAGCGCGGCTGGTCGCGCTGGAAGCGCGCCTGTCGGGCGCGGCCCCCTCCGCCAGGGAGGGCGTCCGTTGAACCACCCCGGCCCCCTCAGCGACAAGCAGCGCATTCTTGATCAGCATGTGCTGGCGATCATCCGCGCCAGCGGCGGCTGGAACGCGCACGCGCGCGCGCGGCTGGCGCACTTTGCGCAGTCCAAGCGCATCGATCCTGTCGCGGTCATCGCCAGCGCGCGCCGGGTGGGGTCGATGCCGGCGGAGCCCGCGGGGAACGCAGTCGGCGTCGGGGATGCCATTGCGGGCGATGCCGCGGCGCAGGCGGCGGGCGCACCCACCGCGTTTGCGCCCACGCCGATTTTCTTCAATCGCACTGGCTCGTCGAGCGTCGTTGGCCTGGTCGTTGGCGTCGGCTTCGTGGTGATCGGTGCGTTGCTGAGCGGCGTGCTCGTCTGGTTTGCACTGCGGCAGGCCGCAGCGCCTGCAGTGGCGCCCGCTGGTGCAACGCTGTCTCCTGGCGCAACGGCGCCTCCCGGTTCAGCAGTGCTTCCTGGTGCATCCGGCGCCGCAGTCGACCACGCACCGGAATTGCGCCCCACCCTCTCGGATGCTGCGAAGCGCTCGGCAATCCCCACGGCCCCCGAAACCTTCGGCGGTGCAACAGGGACGGACCTTCAGCCCCCGGATCCGGCGGTCCCTGCATCGTCGCCGAAGCGCACGCCCGCCGCTCGCGACATTCCTCCCGCTGCCGCCATCTATCCGCGAGCCCCGGTGCTGCGTGCAGATCCCGCGCCCGCGTGGGCGCGGCGCGGGCTGGAGACCATCGCCAGCGATGAGTCGGCGCTGGACGCGCTGGCCGCGCGCCTCTCCGGCGGTGACGCTGCCACGGACGCCGACCGCGCGCTCTGGTCACGCGCCGCCGAGGCGCTCACCATTGCATGGCCGCTCCTGGACGCGCGTAGGCGCGACGAGGCGCTGGTGCATCTGGCCGCGAGCTTTGCGCGCCTGGGGGATGAAACGACGCGACAGGGCCTGCGCGAGCCGCTCGTGCGCGCCGTCGACACCACGGAGTCAGCCCCCGAGTCGACGGTGCGCGGCGCCGGCTCCGCGGGACTGCAGGCGGCGCTGGAACTCAGCGCCGCGGGCGGTGCGCCGCAGGCCTTCGGTCAGGCGGCGCTCACCTGGCTGGCGCCGCGCACCAGCGATGTCGCCGCCAGCGCGCTGGCAGGCGACTCGGCGCGTGCCGCCGACTTGGTGGAGGCCTGGGTTTGCGCAGTGGATGCCACCACTTCCATTTCATCGTTGCGCCTGGAGCGCGATGCGCGGATCTTGGTGGCCATCGAGACGCTCCTGCGCCGCAACGCGTCCATGGAACGCCCCGGCGTCGCCGCCGATGCCGCCGGGTCATTGCTGGACGCGCTGCCGTGGACCGGTGAGCCCGCGCGCCGCTCGCGCGTGGCGGAGGCGTTCCACGCATGGCTGCAGGATCCGTCCATCACGCCGCTGGCGCTGCATGGACTGACCAGCGTCCTGGCTGCGCGACGCCCCGGGGCGTGGTGGGAACCGTGGCTGGTGGTGGACGCGCGCGCGGACATGGCATCGCGGGCGCGCACGTCGGAGCACTTCGTCACGGCGCTTGCCGCCGCCAGCAGCGAGGCGCCCGCCGCCGCAGCGCGCATCAAGGGCGTCTCGCCGGAGCTGGTCGATCGCTGGTCGCGCGTGGCGACGGCCGTGCAGGCGCGTGCGGTGGCGCCCGACCCGGCCTTCCGTCTGGCGCACGCGGCGGAGCTGATTGCGCTGGTCGAGGCGATGCGGCTGCTGGAGCGCGGCCGCACCAGCGACGCGCAGGCGCGCATCGCGCAATTGGAGGACCCCACGGGCCTGGCTCCGGACGACCTGGACCGCTGGCGCGACCGGGTCGAGCGCCCCAGCGTCCGTGCGGCATCTTCGGATGGGTCGTTGGCCGACGAGCTGCGTTCGCGGCGCGCCTTGGCCGATCGCGTCGCTTCGCTGCGCATGCTGCGCACGCGGGTGGCAGGCGACCTTGGGCCGCTGGATGCCGCCGTGCTGGCGCGCGAGGCGCTGGCTTCGCCGACCCCCGAACTGCGATCGGTGGCACAAGGCGTCGTGGTGGATGCCTACGCCCTGGGGCCCGAGGTCGTGGGCGCGCTGGTGGCCGAAATGCCCGCGGCGGTGGTGCCTGGCGAAGCGGCGCAACTGGCGGCGCTGGTCAGCGGGCAGCCGGTGCCGCGCGGTTCCGACGAACGCCTGCGCGCCGCCGCGGCGCTGCTGCTCCTGGACCACTTGGCCACGCTGTCGCCATCCGATCGCCATCGTGTCGATTCCGTCTCGCGCGAGTTCGCCCTCTCGGCCAACGCGGTGGTGCGCGCGATCGGCGGCACGGCGCCGGGCGCCGCGTCGACCCCGGAGCGGGCCTTCGCGGCCTGGTTCGAGGCGCGCGTGGTCGATGCGCGGCCGCTGGTGCCCGCCGCCACGCTGGATGCGGTGGTCGGGCGCGCGAACGCGCGGCGCCGGCTGGCGCAGGCGGGGCCGCAGGCCTTTGTCGCCGAAGCATCGTCGTTGGTCGAGCTGGAAGCGGTGCTGCTGGCGGAGCGGTCGCCGCGCCGGCGCACCGAGATCGACGCATGCGTCCAGCGCGCCGCCGCCGCGCGCGCGCGCGCGCCCGATGTCTATGCGCAGATCGACGCGGATGCGCGCGGCCTGCTGGAACTGGCACGGCTGGCGGTCGAGCCGGAGGGGAGCGCGCGATGAAGCGCCGGGCCCGCAGCCTGTTCCTGTTGCCGCTGGGCGCCGCGCTCCTGCTCGGGGCGAGCGATTCGTTGGCTGGCGCGCGAGCGACCAGTGCGCAGCGGACCGCTGCGCCGCCTCCGGCGCCGCCTGCCGCACGGCCTGCCGTGCCGCCCGGCACGACGCCACCCGCGCCCGTTCCTCCCGCGGTGGCCGCGCCCGTCGCACCCACCGTCACCTCCACCCCGTGGCGCGAAGCGCTGGAGTCGCGCCTGGCCGCGCTCGCCCCCGAACGCGCCGCCGACTACCTGGTGCTGGCCGAGGAAGTCCTGGACCACGCGACACCCGGAACCGCTGGCGATGCCGACCGCGCACTCGCGCGCCGGCTGGCTGGGCTGGCCGGTGCCATCGACCTGGCGCAGCTGGGGCGCAGCGCCGCGCTCCTGCTGGCGGACACCGCGCCTTCGGATGCAGAACGACTCCGCATGCAGTCCGTCGCGGGCATCCTGGGCGTCGCCTCCGATGACCGGCCCGCCGCCGCGGCGCACCGCGCCGACGCGGCATCGGCGCTGGTCCAGGCCTTTGCCTATTACCGCCGGGGCGACGGCGCCCGCGCCAAGGAAGCGCTTGCGCGCAACGGCGCCGCCGCGCTGCTTGATGCGCATCCCGAAGTCCTGGCAGGTGGATCCGCGCGCTTCCGCACCGAATGCGACGCGATGCGCAGTGGCATGGCGCCTGCGCTGGGCCCGGCGCAGTCCGAGGCGTTGCACGCGCTGGCGGGCGGAGTCATTGCGGGACGCCCGCGCACCTGGAGCGAGGCGATCGTCCAGAGCGGTGCGGCGCCGCTGCCCGAGATCAACCTGGCCGATCCCCGTTCGCTCTTTGGCGTGGATCCCGCGGAATGCCTCTGGCGCGATGGCGGCTGGACCCGCGCTCAGCCGCGTGGCTGAGCCTGCGCGGGCGGTGATGCACCGGCCGCATGCTTCATTCCGATGACCAGCGGGCGCAGCTTGTTGCGCTGCGCCGCTACAGCCTCGAGCGCCGTGCGCTCGCTGGCATCCAGGTCCAGCCGGAGGGCGGCCACCACCTTGGCTTTGTCCTGCAGTTCGACCAACTCACCATCGAATCCGCGCAGCACGATCGTGCGCCGCGCTGGCGTGGCACTCTTCACCTTCTTCCCCGAAAGCGCGCCTGCCGTGGCTGCATCGCCGTTGCCACGCACTGCCTGCGCCGCAACCGGAGCGGGGGCCATCCACGCAAGGATCAGTGCGACCAGCAAATGAACGATGAGCGTCACGCCGGCCAAACGCCCGCGCGCCGTGGCGGATTGCATCCAGAAAATGCCCTTTTTCAGACCTTGGAAAGGGCCTGTTCCAGGTCCGCCATCAGGTCGGAAGTGTGCTCGATTCCCACGCTGAGCCGCACCAGGCTGTCTGAGATGCCCAGTTCCTGCCGCTGCGCCGCGGGCACGCTGGCATGCGTCATGATGGCCGGGTGCTCGATCAGGCTCTCGACGCCACCAAGGCTCTCGGCGAGCGCGAAGATCTGCACGCTCTCCAGGAACCGGCGGCTCTCCGCGATGCCGCCCTTCAGGAAGATGGTGATCATGCCGCCGAAGGCGGGCTGCCCGTCCAGCTTCATCTGCTTCGCGGCCAACGCATGCTGTGGATGGCTGGCGAGCCCCGGATAGACCACGCGCGCCACCTTGGGGTGCTTCTCCAGCTGCTGGGCGATCGCCATGGCGCTCTGGCAATGCTGGCGCATGCGCACCGCCAGCGTCTTGATGCCGCGCAGCGTCAGGTACGCATCGAAGGGGCCCATCACGCTTCCGATGGCGTTCTGCATGAAGCGCAGCTTCTGCGCCAGCTCAGGGTCCTGCACCACCAGCGCACCGCCGACGGTGTCGCTGTGGCCGCCCAGGTACTTGGTGGTGGAGTGCATCACCATGTCGATGCCGAACTCGAAGGGGCGCTGCAACAGGGGCGTGGCGAAGGTGTTGTCGCAGACGGTGATGGCGCCCACGGCCTTGCCGATGCGCGCGACGCCCGCCAGGTCGACCAGTTTCAGCGTGGGATTCGTCGGCGTCTCGACCCAGATCATCTTGGGGCGGTCGCGCTTGACGGACTCCTCAAGCTTGTTCAGGTCGGTCATGTCCACGTGCAGGACCTTCAGCCCCTGCGAGCGCTGGCGCACGCGGTTCAGCAGCCGGTTGGTGCCGCCGTAGACGTCGTCCATGCACGCGATGCAGTCGCCCGCGTCCAGCAGCTCCAGCGCCGTGGCGATGGAGGCGAGCCCGCTGGCAAAGCAGTACCCGCCGCTGGTGACATCGACGGACTCGGCCAGCGTGGAACCCTCGATGTTGGCGATCAGCCGCTCTGCCGCGTAGCGCGTGGCGTTGTGGCTGCGGCTGTACTCGAAGCCCTTGTGGACGCCCGGGCTCTCCTGGACGAAGGTGCTGCTGGTGAAGATGGGCGGCATCACCGCGCCGGTGCCGGGCTCGGGGCGCTGGCCGCCGTGGATGACGCGGGAATCGAGGTGGAGCTTGCCGTGTGCCATGGTGTTCCGGTGGTGCGCCGCTTCAGAGCAGCTGCTTGCGCATGTAGTTGATGAGGTCGATCTTCGTGATGATGCCGTAGAAGGCCTTGCTGTCCTGCACGATCGCCACGCGGTCGGCGCGGAAGATGGGCACCAGGTCCGCCACCTTGGCGCCTGGGTTCACCGTCTCGATGCGGCTGGTCATGAACTCGCTGACGGGGCGGTGGGGCGCGCCGCCATGGTCGGCCAGCAGCGCCATCAGCACGTCGCTCTCGTCGATGATGCCCTGCACGCGGCCATCCTCCCCGATCACCACCATCTGGCTCACGTTGTAGAGGCGCATCCGCTTGATGGCCTGCTGCATGGGGATCGCGGGGGTCAGCGTGTAGTCCTCGCGGTCCAGGTGGCGCCGCGCGATCAGGTCGCGCAGGTCGCCCGTCTTGGGCCGGTCGATGAAGCCGTTGTCGATCATCCAGAAGTCGTTGAACATCTTGCTCAGGTACTTGGCCCCCGAGTCGCAGATGAGCGTCACCACCCGCTTGGGCTGCTTCTGCTCGCGGCAGTAGCGCAGCGCGGCGCAGAGCAGCGTGCCCACGCTGGAGCCTGCCAGCACCCCCTCCTTGCACAGGAGCTCGCGCGCGGTCATGAACGCCTCGGCGTCCGTCACGGTGTAGGCGCGGTTCACCAGCTTCAGGTCGCAGATGGAGGGGACGAAGTCCTCGCCGATCCCCTCGACCAGCCAGCTGCCCGCCTCGACGGTCTTGCCCTCGTTCACCAGCGGGGCCAGGATCGAGCCCGCCGGGTCCGCCAGGATCATCTCGCACGCAGGGTTGCGCTCGCGCAGGTAGTGCCCGACGCCGCTGATGGTGCCGCCGGAGCCGACCCCCGCCACGAAGGCGTCCACCTCGCCATCCATCTGCTTCCAGATCTCGGGGCCGGTGGTGTCGTAGTGAGCCTGCGCGTTGGCGGGGTTGCTGAACTGGTTGATGTAGAGCGTGCCGGGGCGCGCCGCGGCCAGCCGCGCCGCGACGTCCTGGTAGTACTCGGGGTGCCCCTTTGCCACGTCGCTGCGCGTCATGACCACCTCGGCGCCCATCGCACGCAGGTGGCTGATCTTCTCGTCGCTCATCTTGTCGGGCACCACCACGGTCAGGGTGTAGCCCTTCTGGCCCGCCACCAGCGCCAGCGCCAGGCCGGTGTTGCCCGCGGTCGCCTCGACGATGTGCCCGCCCGGCTTCAGGCGGCCATCCTTCTCGGCGGCCGCGATCATGCTGACCGCGATCCGGTCCTTGATGCTGTTGCCGGGGTTGAGCGACTCCATCTTGACGAAGAGTCGGCAGGGGCCGGTGTCCAGCTGCTTCAGCTCGAGCATCGGCGTGTTGCCGATCATCTCGAGGACATTGGAGAAGACGGGCGCGGTGGAGGGCATTGGCATCGCAGTCTACGGCAGCCGCGCGGCGCACGCGGTAGAACACCGTCATGCGCTGGGACCCGCCTGAAGACGCCCGCGATCTGGTGCTTGCGATGCACCAGGGACGGCTCGAGCTGCGCGGCGCCGCCGACGCACCGGGGCGCGGCGCCAGCGTGGATCTCTCCGCGATCGACCCGCGCGGGGCGCGCTCGCTGCCGCTAGCCAAGGCGGTGGGAAAGCGCACGCGCACCGTGATCGACGCGACGGCGGGGCTCTGCGGCGATGCGTTCCTGCTGGCGCTGCTGGGATACGAAGTGACGGCGGTGGAGCGCTCGCCCATGGTGGCGGCGCTGGTGCGCGACGGCCTGGCGCGCGCAGCGCTGGATGCGCGGGTGGACGCAGCCGCGCTGGGGCGGCTGCGGTTCGTCGAGGGGGATGCGCGCCAGCTGCTGCGCGATGCCCGTCCCGATTGCGTGGTGCTGGACCCGATGTTCCCCGGCGAGAAGCGACGCAGCGCACTGGCGCGCAAGGAGATCCGCCTGGTGCGCGCCGCGGCGGGGGATGACCTGGATGCGGCGGAGCTCTTCTCGGCCGCGCGCGCAGCGGCGCAGTTGCGAGTGGCGGTGAAGCGCGCGGACGACGCGCCGCCGATCGTCGCCACGCCCGAGCCGGACGCGGTCTTCCCCGGGCGCACCGCGCGCTTCGACCTCTACCTTGTTCCCGCCGCGCACGCGGATGGTGACGCGGGCGGGCGCGCCGCCGTGGTTGACGCACGCGGCGCGATCAATGCACGCGAGCCGATCGACCCTTCGGGCGTACGCGGGCCAGAGGGGCGGACAGGGAGCCATCACTCATGAGCGCACCCTGGTTCCATCTCGATCCGCTTCCCCCGGTGGGTGCCAGCGCGCACCTGGATCGCGACGAGGCCAAGCACGCGGTGGGCGCGCGCCGCCTGGGCCCCGGGGACCCGGTGATGCTCTTCGACGGCCACGGCGGCATCGCCCACGCGGTGCTTGCGGGCGAGCGCGACCGCAGCGGCGACGTGCTGGCGCGCGTCTCGGCGGTCGAAGTGCAGGAGCGCTTGGCGCCCCGGATCATCCTGGGCGCGGCGCTGCCCAAGGGCGATCGCCTGGCCACCCTGCTGGACATGACGGCGCAGCTGGGCGTGGCGCAGATCGTCCCGCTGGAGACGGCGTATGGCGTCATCGACCCGGCCAACTTGAACCGCACCCGTGCGCAGCGCGTGCTGCTGGAGGCGTGCAAGCAGAGCCGCAATGCGTGGATCCCCCAGATCGGTGCCGGTGTGAAGCTGGCCGCGTTCGTGGCCGCGCAGCGCGCCGTGGGGATGCCCGTGCTGCTGGCCCATCCGGGCGGCGGTTCGGTGCAGGCTGCTGCGGCGGGCGCGGAGGTGGTGGCCATCGCCATCGGTCCCGAAGGCGGCTTCAGCGACGCCGAAGTGCGCGCCGCCACTGCCGCGGGTGCGGTCGCCGTCTCGCTGGGAGCAACGATCCTGCGCATCGAGACCGCCGCAGTGGCCGCCTGCGCCGCGCTGCGCGTGCGTTGATCGGCCGGCCTTCGCCGGGCCGGGGACTGACTGATTGAGAGTGGAGCGCACCGGGCTCGAACCGGTAACCCCCGCCTTGCAAAGGCGGTGCTCTTCCAATTGAGCTAGCGCCCCGAAGCGGGGAAGTATACGCAGACGCGGCGGTGTCGACCGCAGGGGCAAAAACCAAGCGGAGCTGCCCGATCGGGCGGCTCCGCTTGTGTGCATTGCATGGATTGGGGCGGCGATTCAGGGACTAGTGCTCGGGGGAACTTCGCGCTCGAAGCCCTCGGGGCAGGGCGCTGCGTCGGGGGCGGGCGCCGTGCCTGGCGACGAACTTGGCGCAGCCTCCGGCGCCTTTGCCGGTGAACCTGCCGCCTTCACCGGCGCGGGAACGGACGTGGCCAGTGCACCCGCAGGATGCGTCATCTCGGCGCGGGTCACCTGCGGCGAGTTGCGGTCCGTCAGCAGCGTGACCATCGCGGGCGAGATCACCTTGAGCCGGAGCGCGGGGTCGTACTCCTGTCCGCCCTTCACGCCCACCAGCGTGCCCAGCATGGTGGAGAGCGCGATCTCGGGATTCGGCAGCACGTACGCGATCGTCGCGCCCGTCATCGGGTCGCAGACGCGGTAGAGCTCGGGAAGGTGCTGCCCGTCGTAGACGGCGCTGGCGTTCAGCACGCCCACCGCCGCATAGTCAGCGCGGCGCTGCAGGTCCAGGATCGCCTCGCTGATCTCCCTGGTGTTCTTCTCGACATGCGACTTCAGGCGCGTGATCTCCTGCAGCTGCGTCTGGGTCTCGATCATCAGCCCCAGCTGCTGCGCGCGCGTGCTGGCGGCGGCCTTGGTGCCGCCGCCCAGTTCGCCGTTGGCAGCCAGTTCCAGGTACTTGGCCTGCAGCGCGGCGAACTCCGCGCCTGCCTCGGGCTGTGCACGCACGGCCTTGAACTGATCTTCCAGGTCGTTGAGCGTCGTGCGCCGCGTCACCGTGGTGCGCGTCAGGCGGGTTGAGCCTCCGTTGCGCTCGACGATGATCTCGCCGGTGGTGGTGCCATTGCCCGCGGCAGGCGCGGTTTCGGCCGTGCCGCGCTGCCCAAGGAGTGGCGGAATTGCAGGGGATCCCGTGGCGCCGTCGGTGCCGGTGGCCTGCACGGCGGCCGCGACTTCCGCGCCCGCTGTGGGGGCATTCGCGGTCGCCGACTCGCTGAGTGCGACGGGCTCTCCGGTCAGGGGCTCGTTGGTGCGCGCTGCGACGGTGGCCGGCGCCGCGTCGGGTGCCGCAGGCGTCGCAGCGGGGGCCGTTGCCCCTGTCGCGGGCGCCCTCGCGGCGGCGGCGACTTCCGCCTCCGTCGCGCTGCGCAGGAACTGCATGTTCACCCATCCCTCGGCGCTCTCGGGCATCCGCACCTTGTAGACGGAGTCCTTCTCGCCATCGACGATGCCAAGGACGGTGAGCGTCGTGCCGGCGTCCAGGTGCCCGATCTGCTTCCAGCTCTTGTCGGGCGCACCGCCCGCATCGGCGTTCGGTGCGCGCAGCTCGGTGCGCGCGTTCACCTTGGCAGTGGCGCGGTCGGCGCCCAGCGCGACGCGGCGGTCCGCGGGCACGTAGGCGTACATCTCGCTGAAGGCGCCGCCGGTGGCCTGCACGCGCGCCCAGCCGTACTCATTCTGGAGCAGGCGGATCACGTCTCCCTGCTTCAGCTTGCCGAAGGCGTATGAACTCTGTGCGCTGGGGCCCGAGCGGACGTTCACCGCAATCGCGGTGACGACCACCCCTCCAGGCGACATCGCCGACGCAGGCGAAGCGTCTCGCGGTGCGGGCGCAGATTGCGCCGCCGCGAGCAAAGAAGGCGTGAGGGTGAGCAGGACCGCCGAGGCGAGCGTCATGCTTCCGGCGGCCCGCATCCGTGCGGGAGTGCATCCATGCAGCATGGCCGCAGTCTAGCGATGAGGGCTACACTTCGCGAGATGCCCGGCCCGCGTTCCACCTTGAAATTCTGCGCTGCTCGGCTGGCCTCCGCCGAGGTCGGCGGCTCCGGCCGCCGGGTGGGGCGGGCGGACTCCGCGAGCCTGATCCTGGGCGCGAGCCTGATCCTGGCGGTCGCCGGCTGCGACAACCCATTGCGCCAGCAGGAAGACGCCGATCTCCAGCGCTCCCTGGACGCCACCCTGGCGCGAGAGGCCAGCGCGCAGACCTTGCGGGCGCCCCCGACCGCCGTCCGCGCCCCTGAAAGCTCGGTCTTCGAGAACCTGCGCAGCCGCCGCGGGCAGCTGGACGCCATGGGACCCCAGCGCACCGACGGCGGCATCGGCCTGGATGTGGGCCCCGACCTGGACGGACGGGCGCCCCGGGAGGTTGTCCTGACCCTCCAGCAGGCCATCGCCTCGGCGGTCGAGAACAACCTGGGGGTGCAGCAGGCCCGGCTGGAGGAGGCGATCAGCCAGGCGGACATCGTCCGGGCCGAGGCGGTCTTCGACACCGTCCTCTTCGCCAAGAGCGGGTACGAGCGATCCTTCCAGCCACAACCGGTGATCAACATCGGCGGCGGTGGGGGCAGCTTCCTGCTGAACCCGACCGCAGACCAGCGCAACTGGAACCTGGAGAGCGGTTTTGAGCAGCGCTTCGCCACGGGCACCAACATGTCCGTCAGCACCAAGATGGGGCGGCAGTCCTTCAACGACCCCAACGACTCCATCAGCCCCAACCCTTCGTACACCAGCTCGGTGAACCTGACGCTGAGCCAGCCGCTGCTGCGCAACTTCGGCACCGACGTCAACCTGGCGTCGCTGCGCGTCGCGCGCAACCAGGACCGCCGCGCGCTGCAGGTGCTGCGCCAGTCGCTGATGGAGACGGTGGCGCGCACCGAAAACCTGTACTGGCAGGTGTACGTGAACCGCCAACGCCTGGTCAGCGCGCGCTGGCTCCTGAAGGTGGGCGAGGAGACGCGCGACCTGCTCTCGCGCCGCCGCGAGTACGACGCGTCGCTTTCGCAGTACGCCGACGCCGTATCCAAGGTGGAGGACCGTCGCGCCTCGATCATCCGTGCCGAGCGCGAACTGCAGCGCACCGTGAACGACCTGAAGCGCGTCATGAACGACCCGCGCCTGGCACCAGGCAGCAACGAGACGATCGTGCCCGTGGACCAGCCCGTGGACCAGCCGCTGAAGTACAGCGTGCCCGACGCGCTGGCCACTGCGCTGGCGCAGAGTCCGCTGGTTTCCGCGGCTTTGCTCTCGATCGACGATGCTTCGATCGGCGTCGATGTCGCGGACAACGGCCGGCTGCCGCAGCTGGACCTGGAAGCCAGCGGCGCGCTGTACGGGCTTGCCTCGGGCTTCGGCGATGCGTGGCAGTCGCTGGGCGACAACAACTGGATCGAATGGGCGGTGGGCGCCACCTTCCGCCAGCCCATCGGCAACCGCGCGGGCGAGGCGGACTACCGTCGCGCGCGCCTGGCCCGTTCGCGCGCGGTCATCGTCTACAAGACCGCGGTGCAGGGCGCAGTGCTGGAGGTGCGCAACGCGCTGCAGGATGCCGCGGCCTCCTATCGCCTGATCGAGCAGACGCGCGCGCAGCGGCTGGCGGCGGCGGAGAACATGCGCGCCCTCTCGATCGACGAGGAGAACATCGCGCAGCTGACTCCCGAGTTCCTGGCGCTGAAGTTCTTCCGCCAGGATGGCCTGGCCCTGACGCAGGTGGCCGAGGCGGCGGCGCTGGCCGATTACAACGCCGCGATCGCCAACCTCTATGCGGCGATGGGCAGTGCACTGGAGCGCAACCGGATCGAGCTGAAGCTGGTGGACGCGATGCCCTCGCACTGACGGTGCAGTGCGCGCGTGATGCGCCGCACCGATGCCCGAGCTGCTGCTCACCACGACGCCCGGAACCATCCCCGGATCTATTCCCGGACCCCTCCCCGGACCGATGCCCACGATCTTCCCCGCCACCGACCTGTCCATCGAGCTCGCCGCGGATGCGCTGCGCGCCGGGGATGCCGTGGCGTTCCCCACCGAGACGGTTTACGGCCTGGGCGCGCTCACGCTGAACATCCGCGGCATCGACGAGGTCTATCGCCTGAAGGGGCGCCCGGCGGACAACCCGCTCATCGCGCATGTGCTGGACGCCCCCGGCGCGCGCGCCATCGCCGAGGGGTGGGACGCGCGCTGCGACGAGCTGGCCGCGCGGCTCTGGCCCGGGCCGCTGACCCTGGTGCTGCCGCGCCGGCCCGCTGTCCCCGCCGCCGCAGCGGGGGGGCGGCCGACGATCGCGGTGCGCTCGCCCCGCCACCCGGTGGCGCGGCAGCTGCTGCATGCCGTCGATGGCGCCGCGATCAGCGCACCCAGCGCCAATCGCTGGGGCCGCATCAGCGCCACCAGCGCGCAGCATGTCGCCGAGGAGTTCGCCGAGGAACCAGACCTGATCATCCTGGATGGTGGCCCCTGCGAACTTGGCCTGGAAAGCACCGTGCTGGACCTGACCTCGGCGCGCCCGACGATCCTGCGCCCCGGCACCGTGACACTGGAGGCGCTGCGTGCGATCCTGGGCGACGTGGATGCGCCGCACATCACGCGTCAGCGCGAGAGCCCCGGGACCGCTGCGCGCCACTATGCGCCCCGCACCCCTGCAGTGCTCGTCCCCACCGGTGGCGTCCGCGCCGCGCTCTTCCAGGAGCGCCTGCCCTGCGCGGTGCTCTGTTTCGATGCCGCCGATGCCCCCTCGCCGCACACTGCAGTGGTGATGCCGCGCGAGGTGCAGGTGTACGGAAGTGCGCTCTATGACGCGCTGCGCACCGCAGATGCGATGGGCTGCGCCACCATCGTCATCGAGCACCCGCCTGCCGCCGACGGTGTGTGGCGCGCCATCGTGGACCGGCTGGTGCGCGCGACGGCGCGGTAGGCGGCGGTGCGCTGGTGAGGTGGTGCAGTGGCGCAGCGGTGCGGCGGCGCAGCGGCGCGGTAGCGCGCATCAGCGCCGCTCACATCATCGGGATCTTCACGCCCAGACGCGTCGCGCAATCACGCGCCAGTTCATATCCCGCGTCGGCGTGGCGGAAGACGCCCATCATCGGGTCGTTGGTCAGCACCCGCTCCAGGCGCCGCGCGGCGTCGGCGGTTCCGTCCGCCACGATTACCTGCCCCGCATGCTGGCTGAAGCCGATGCCGACACCTCCGCCGTGGTGGAAGCTGGTCCAGCTGGCGCCGCTGGCGATGTTGACGGCGAAGTTCAGGATCGCCCAGTCGCTGACGGCGTCGCTGCCATCCTTCATCGCCTCCGTCTCGCGGTTGGGGCTGGCCACGCTGCCGCAGTCCAGGTGGTCGCGGCCGATGACGATCGGCGCCTTCACCGCACCGCTGGCCACCAATTCGTTGAAGCGCAGCCCCGCGCGGTGCCGCTCTCCCAGCCCCAGCCAGCAGATGCGCGCGGGCAGCCCCTGGAACGCGACGCGCTTCTGCGCCATGCGGATCCAGCGGTGCAGCCCCTCGTCCTTCGGGAAGAGTTCCAGCACCGCCTCGTCGGTGACGCGGATGTCCGCGGGGTCGCCCGAGAGCGCCACCCACCGGAAGGGGCCGCGTCCGGTGCAGAACTGCGGACGGATGTACGCCGGCACGAATCCGGGGAAGTCGAAGGCGTCCTTGTAGCCGTGGTCGTAGGCGCGCTGGCGGATGTTGTTGCCGTAGTCGAAGACCTTGGATCCGGCGCGCATGAAGTCCACCATGAGCCGCACATGGCGCTCCATGCTGGCGGTGGAGAGCTGCGTGTACCGCTCGGGGTCAAGCGCGCGCAGCTCGTCCGCCTGCTCGCGCGTCATGCCGTCGGGGTAGTACCCCTCCAGCGGGTCATGCGCGCTGGTCTGGTCGGTCAGCGTCTGCGGGACCACGCCGCGCTCCTGCAGGCGCCGCAGCAGGTCCACGGCGTTGGCCAGCACGCCCACGCTCAGCGCCTCGCCGCGGCCCGCAAGCGCCACCGCGCGGTCGATCGCCTGGTCCAGGTCCTGGTGGATCTCGTCCAGGTAACGGTCCTTGAC
The DNA here is from genome assembly GCA_044230125.1 of Phycisphaerales bacterium. GTDB lineage: Bacteria > Planctomycetota > Phycisphaerae > Phycisphaerales > SM1A02 > UBA966. Next base: position 17,090 of record JBGARR010000011.1, on the reverse strand, counting down.
GCGCTTCTGCAGCCGCTCGATGCACGTGTCCGCGATCAGCGCTGTTCCCTCGTTCATGGTGATCGCCAGCGGCTGCGCGCCGCCCATCCCGCCGCAGCCCGCGGTGACGTTCAGCGTGCCCTTCAGGGTGCCGCCAAAGTGCTGCCGCGCGCATTCGGCGTACGTCTCGTAGGTGCCCTGCAGGATCCCCTGCGTGCCGATGTAGATCCAGCTGCCCGCGGTCATCTGACCGAACATCATCAGGCCGCGCTCGCACAGCTCGTCGAAGTGCCGCTGCGTGGCCCAGTGCGGCACCAGGTTGGAATTGGCGATCATCACCCGCGGCGCATCCGCGTGCGTGCGCACGATGCCCACGGGCTTGCCGCTCTGCACCAGCAGCGTCTCGTCGGGGGCCAGCGACTTCAGGCTGGCGATGATCGCGTCGTAGCACTCCCAGTTGCGCGCCGCCTGGCCGCGGCCGCCGTAGACCACAAGCGCCTCGGGGCGCTCGGCCACCTCGGGATCCAGGTTGTTCATCAGCATGCGCATCGCCGCCTCGGCGCCCCAGCTGCGGCAGGTCATGGTGGTGCCGCGCGGGGCGCGGATGACGCGATTGGCCATGGTCGGCATGGCGCAAAGTGTAGGCGCGCCGCGCACCGTTCCGCTACGCGCGGGGCCCATCCGTCATGGCGCCATCCATGAAGGCGCGCTCCAGGAGCAGCGCCGAGACCGCCGCGATGTCCGGCGCGGGCGGGCGGTCCCCCTGCAGCCGCGGCACGCGCGCGCGCACCAGGGCGTGCACCGCCTCGACGCCGGCGCCGCTCTTCAGGGGTCGCTGGTACTCCAGTCCTTCGCACATCACCAGCAGCTCGATCGCGATCACGTCCGCGCACAGCTGCACCGCGGCGCGCAGGTGGTTGGCGCTGGTGGCGCCCATCGAGTTGTAGTCCTCGATGCCCGCGCTGGTGGTGACGTTGTGCGCGCTGGCCGGATGCGCCAGCGTCTGCAGCTCGTTGCAGCAGGCGGCGGCGGCGTACTGCGCGATCATGTACCCCGAATTCAGCCCCGGCTGCGTGCTCAGGTAGGGCTGCACCGGGTTCTGCGGGTCCTGCGCGGCCAGGATCCAGAAGACGCGCCGCTCGCTGATGCCCGCCACGTGGACCAGCGCGATCTTGGCGGCGTCCATCGCGATCGCCAACGGCATGCCGTGGAAGTTGCCGCCGCTCACGATGTCCGCCGCGCCGCCATCGGCAAAGACCAGCGGGTTGTCGGTGACGCCGCCCAGCTCGCGCTCGACGGTGGCGCGCGCGAAGGCCAGCGCATCCACCGCCGCGCCCAGCACCTGCGGGCTGCAGCGGAAGCTGTAGGGATCCTGCACGCGCGGGTCATTCTCCTTGTGCGCCAACAGCACCTGGCTTCCCGCCAGTTGCGCGCGCACCGCCGCGGCCACCGCGATCTGCCCCGGCTGGTTGCGCGCCGTGTGGATGCGCGCGTCCAGGAAGGAATCGGTCGCGCGGCACGCATCGATCGAGAGCGCCGTCCCGCGCACGGCGGCCGCCACCACCGCCTGCGCATCCCACAGCGCCAGCGCTGCGTTGGCGCACATGTAGTGCGTGCCGTTGATGAGCGCCAGGCCTTCCTTGGCGCTAAGCGCGATGGGCCGCAGGCCCACGCATGCCAGCGCCTCGGCCCCGGCCATCCGCTGCCCGCCCACCGTGGCCTCGCCCTCGCCGATGAAAACCAGCGCCGCGTGCGCCAGCGGCGCCAGGTCGCCCGAGGCCCCCACGGAACCGCGCGAGGGCACCACCGGCACCACCCCGGTGTTCAGCATTCCCACGACCAGCTCGACCAGCTCCGGCCGCACCGCGCTGCGCCCGCGCGCCAGGCTCGCCGCCAGGATCAACAGCATGCCGCGCACCACCTCGGTGGCCGCGGGTTCGCCCACGCCCGCCGAATGGCTGCGCACCAGGTTGGCCTGCAGCGCCTCCAGCGCCTGGTCCGCCACGCGCACCCGCGAGAGCGACCCGAAGCCCGTGTTGATGCCGTAGAGCGCCTCGCCGCCGGCCAGCCTGCGCTCCAGCGCGGCGCGCGACTGCGCCATCTGCGTCCGCGATGCTGCAGCGACTCCCACCTTGGCGCCGTGGCGCGCCACGGCCGCCACCTGCGCCAGCGAGAGGGGCGCGCCATCCAGAATCACCGCTTGGGCGGCGGGCGTGACTGCGGCGGGGGACGGGGAGCTCGGCTGGCTGCGTGGCATCGGGCGCGCACGATACGGCAACGGTTGCGCCCGATGCGCTGCGCGGGTAGCACACAGGGATGAAGAGCTCCGCGCTGCGCTACTCGGTTCTTGGCGGCGGCACGATCGTGGCGATCCTGGCCATGGTGCCGGTGATCCCCTTCCTGACCAGCACGCGCGGCGTCGCGGGGCCGACGATGACCGACGCGGTGCATCCCCTGACCGCGGCGGTCGCGCTGGCGGTGGGCATCGCGCTCTGCTGCGCGGTGGCGTGCGTGGTGGGAAGGCTGATCAACGCAGCGGTGGGCCTCTGCGTGCTCGGCTTCGGCGTCGCCGTCGTCTCGATGCGCAGCGGCACTATCTTGGACGCCGCCTTCGACGGCGACACGCTGCTGCCGATCGCGCTGGAGACACTGGGCTGGGGCGTGGCCATGGTGGCGATGGCGGCGCTGGTCTTCCGTGTCTCGGGCCCGCTCGTCGACTTCCCGCCCAAGGAACCCAAGGGCAGTTTCCTGCACGAGATCTTCAACGCCGACGCCGCGCGCGGGCTCCTCTCCGGGGTCGCAGCGCTGGTGGCGATGTGGCTGATCGCGCGCACGGAGATGAAGGGCCAGGCGGTGGGCGCGGCGATTTGCGCCGGCGTGGCGGTGGCGTTCGCCGGCCGGCGGCTGCAGGGCGCCTCGCAGCCGATTCTGCTCTTTGCGGCACCGGTGCTGGCGATCGGGCTGGCGCAGCTGGTCACCGCGCTGACCCTGCGCGCGCCGCTGGTGCAGGCGGTGGTGGGCCGCTCGCTCCCGGGCTGGTCGATGGCGATGCCGCTGGACGTGGTGGCGGGCGCGCTCATCGGCATCCCGATCGGGCTTGGCTGGACGCGCAGCACGACCGACGACGAATAGCCCGCGTTACACTCGCGGAATGCCGCTCATCGTCACGGGAACCATTGGAATCGACACCCTGCACGCTCCCACCGGGGAGGCGTCGCGCGTCCTGGGGGGCAGCTGCAGTTACTTCGCAGCGGCCGCCAGCTTCCTGTCGCCGGTGCGGCTTGTCGGCGCGGTCGGTGGCGACTGGCCCGTCGAGCACGAGCGCCAGCTGCGCGCCTTCAAGAATGTCTGCCTGGACGGGCTGGAGAGGCGCCCCGACAGCGAGACCTTCGCATGGGGCGGGCGCTACTTCGACAACATGAACCGCCGCGAGACGCTCTTCACGCGGCTGGGGGTGCTGGAGGAAGCGCCGCCGCAGGTGCCCGCCCAGTACCGCGACAGCCGCTTCGTCTTCCTGGCCAACACCCATCCCGCAGTGCAGCTGGACCTGCTGCGCCAGTTCCCGCAGCGCAAGCTTGCCGTCTGCGACACGATGGACCTCTGGATCAACATCGCGCGCCCGGAACTGACGCAGCTCTTCAGCCAGGTCGATGGCGTCATCATGAACGACGAAGAGGCGATGCAGCTGACCGATTGCCGCAACGTGGTCACCGCGGGGCGCGAAGTGCTCCGCAACGGCCCGAAGCACTTCGTCGTCGTCAAGAAGGGGGAGCATGGCGCGATCCTGATCCACCGCGACGGCGTGGCCAGCGTCCCGGCATTTCCCGCCGACAAGGAGCAGGTGATCGATCCCACCGGCGCAGGGGACACCTTCGCGGGCGGTTTCATGGCGCATGTGGCGCGCAGCGGCGGCACCGACTTCGACACGCTGCGCCACGCGATGGCCTGGGGCACCGTGCTGGCCAGCTTCACCATCGAGGCCTTTGGCCTGGACCGCCTGGAACGGCTGGACATGGGCCAGATCCAGGATCGCTACCGCGCCTTCCGTTCGATGACTGCTTTCGACTGATCGACGCCCGCACGCGCGTGCGTGCATGCACGGCGCCGCGCGCCCGCATGCGTCGCGCAACCAGGAGCCACGATGACCATCCGATGCCCTTCGCCGTTCGCCACGCTCGCCGCGGCGGCCCTGCTTTCCCTCGCCTCGGCCGCACGTGCGCAGTGGGTGCCCTATGAACAGCTGCCCAACGCCGCACGCGTGCGCGAGATCGAGCAGGCCGCCCGCAGCGGCAGCGCGGGCCGGCTGAGCGAAGTGCGTTGGGACCAGGAGAAGGGGCTGCTCTGGTTCCGCTACGCGGGCAGCTGGCGCAGCGTTCCGGTGGCGGGTGGCACGCCCGCGGAGGGGGGCGAGCCGCCAGCCGCGCCCGAGAGCAAGCGTGCGCCGCGCGAACCCCGTGGCGGCCGCGCCAAGCAGGCGGCGCGCGTCCCCTCGCCGGATGGCGCCTGGACCGCCGTCTACAAGGACGCGAACATCACGCTGGAGCCCGCCAAGGAAGGGGGCGAGGCGCTGCCCGTCACCACCGACGGCGAGGGCAAGCTGAAGTTCGGCTCCGCCGACTGGGTCTACGGGGAGGAGCTGGACCAGAACACTGCCATGTGGTGGTCCCCCGATTCCGGCAAGCTGGCCTACTACGCCTTCGACGAGCGTCCCGTCAAGGACTACTTCCTGCTTGGCGGCCTGACCACCACGCGGACCAAGCCGATCATCAGCGGCTACCCCAAGCCCGGCGAGCCAAATTCCATCGCCCGGCTGGAGATCTTCGACACCGCCACGCGCAAGCGCCTGCCCATCGATGTCGGGCCGGACACGCAGCAGTACGTCTATGGCGTGCGCTGGGCGCCCAAGGGCGATGCGCTGCTCTGGTTCCGCACCAATCGTCGGCAAGACACGCTGGAGTTGATGCGCACCGATCCAGCGACCGGTGCGTCGCGCGTGGTGCTCACCGAGAAGCAGGCCACCTGGCAGAAGAACTCGCCCACGCTGCGCTTCCTGCAGGATGGCCATCGCTTCATCTGGGAATCGGAGGCCACGGGCTGGGCGAACTGGCAGCTGTGGGACCTGGAGAAGGGGAAGATCGCGGACCTGACCAAGGACGCGTTCCCGGCGGAGTCGATCGTGCAGGTGGACGAGCCGGGTGGCTGGCTCTACTACACCGCGCGCAGCAGCGAGACGCAGCTGAACCCGCAGCTTCATCGCGCGCACCTGGATGGCAGCGGCAGCCAGCGCATGACGCGCGAGGACATGCACTGGTCCAACTTCCACATCGCGCCCGATGGCAAGCACTTCGTGGCGACGAAGGAGTTCGTCGACACGCCCCCCTCCGCGGGTCTCTACGCCGCCGATGGTTCCCTGGTCGCGGCGCTGACCAAGCCCGCCGCCGACCCGTGCGCCAAGCTTGGGCTGGAAAAGCCCGAGTTCCTGCGCATCACCGCCGCCGATGGCAAGACCACCGTCTACGGAATCCTCTACAAGCCGCCCGCCTTCGACCCGACGCACGCCTATCCGCTGGTCGTCGAGCCCTATGGCGGGCCGCTGATCGCCACGATCAACACGCGCTTCCAGCCGGTGGAGGGTGAGACGGCCTTCGGCGTGCTGGTGGCCCGACTGGACAACCGCGGCACCCCCGGCCGCGGCAAGGCCTTCGAGGACGCCACCTACATGAAGTTGGGTGGTCCCGACGTGGACGACCAGGCGCAGATGGTGAAGGAGCTGATCAAGCGCCCCTACGTGGATGCCAAGCGCGTGGCGGTCACCGGCCACAGCTACGGCGGCTACATGACGCTGCTGGCCATGCTGCGCTATCCCGACCTCTTCCAGGTGGGCGTGGCGGGCGCGCCGCCGACGGACTGGCGCCAGTACGACACCATCTACACCGAGCGATCCATGCGCACACCTGCGGAGAACGAGGCAGGGTACGACGCGGGCAGCGCGGTGAAGCTGGCCTCCAACCTGCGCGGCCGGGTGCTCCTGCTGCACGGCATGGTCGACGACAACGTGCACGCCGCCAACAGCATGGCCCTGGCGGATGCCTGGCAGCGCGCCAACATCCCCTTCGAGATGATGGTCTTCCCGACCTCTGACCATGGCATCTTCAGCCCCGCGCACGAGAGCGCCAAGTGGAGCTTCATCCTGCGCAACTTCGGCCTGTGGACGCCCAAGCCGCTTGGGGGTGAGGCGCCCGCCGCTTCCGAGCCGATGAAGGACCGCTGACCCCACAGCCTTGCCAGGACCCACGCACGCCATGCGCCTTCCCCCCGATCGCAGCCACGTCCGCACCGAGCATCGCCATCCGCAATCGGGGCGGATGGACACGTTGGATGCGGCCCAGATCGTGGCGCTCATGGTGGACGATCACGCCGCCGTCGCGCGCGCGGTGCGAGAAGCGGGCCCGGCAATCGGTGCGTTGGTCGAGGAGATGGTGCCCAAGTTCCGCAAGGGCGGGCGCCTGCTCTACGTCGGCGCCGGGACCAGCGGCAGGCTGGGCGTCCTGGACGCCAGCGAGTGCCCGCCGACGTTTCAGTCGGACCCCGCGCAGGTCGTGGGGCTCATCGCGGGCGGCGACGGGGCGCTGCGCCGCAGCAGCGAAGGGCGCGAAGATGAACCCGAGGGGATCGCCCCGGACTTCGAGCGCCTGGCGGTGGGCGCGCTGGACACGGTGATGGGCATCGCGGCGGGGGGGACGACGCCGTTCGCGCTTGGCGCGCTGCGCCTTGGCCGCTCACGCGGCGCCACCACGGCCTTCCTGGCGTGCACGCCCATCGCGCGCCCCGAGGCGTGCGATCACCTGGTGATCCTGGACACGGGTCCCGAGATCCTCACGGGCAGCACGCGCCTGAAGGCGGGCAGCGCCACGAAGCTTGCGCTCAACTGCATCACCACGGCCCTCTTCACGCGGCTGGGCAAGGTGCACGGAAACCTGATGGTGGACCTGGCGGCGACGAACGACAAGTTGGTCGACCGCGCGATCCGCACGCTGCGCCAGTTCGACGCCACGCTGACTCGCGAAGAGGCCTTTGCCCTGCTGGAATCCGCGGGCCGCCGCGTGAAGACCGCCATTGCGATGCGCGCGCTGCGCCTGGACCGCGCGGGCGCCGAGGCGCGCCTGGCCAGCGCCGAGGGACGGCTGCGTCCGCTGCTTGACGGAGCTTGATCTCGCGGCTGCACGGAGCTACGCGCGCTCTGGGGCCAGCATTCCTCAATCCTCTCGAACCGCAGGATCAGGGCGTGCAGAGTCCCCAGTCCGAAAGCAGCAGCCCCAGGTCAGCGCCGTCCACGATGCCATCGCCGTTCAGGTCGCCCGAGCCGTTCGTGCCACCCTGCAGGCCCCACGCCGCCAGAAGCAGGGCAAGGTCGGCGCCATCGACGCGTCCATCCAGGTTCAGGTCGCTGGGGCAGTTCGCACTGGGCTTCCAGAAGGCCCGCGCGTTCGAAGCGATGCCGTTGGCAGTCACGAAGAGCTGGTAGCTGCCCGCGGGCGCAGCGGCGGGCAGCGTCATCTGCACCGTGGTCACCAGCCCGCCGGTCTGCACGCCGGTGCTGGTCCAGTTGAAGGTGCGCGCGTAGTAGGTGTTCCCGTTGGCCACCGAGACCAGCCGCACCACCGGGTAGTTGGTGTTCATCTGCCAGTCGTCGCCGTAGCTGGAGCCCTGGCTGATGCCGTTGAAAAGCGTGCCCGAGAGCATGAAGGTGCCCGCGCCGTTGTTGGTGACGCCGACCACCGCGGGCTTGCCTGCCGCCAGCGGCGATCCATCCGGGGTGTACAGGTAGTACTGCTGCGAGTCCGCGCGCGAGCACATCACCTGGCCGTTGGGCAGCTGCAGGAAGGTGAAGGCGTAGCTCACGTCGTTGGTGGTCAGCCCGCCCGTCGGCGCATTGATGCGCGTGAAGGCGTTGGTCACCGCGTCGAACTCGTAGAAGGAGGTGGGAGTCTGGAAGACGTTGCCGGGGACGGGGATCGGCGAGACGGCGCAGAGGGACTTGCCGTTCACCATCATCGCGATGGGTGCGTCCGGCGTGCCCTGCGCGTTCGGGACGTCAGGTCCGGCGACCCAGGTGCCGGTGGTCCCCGAGACGGGCAGCGTGTAGAAGGCAGTGTGACCCGTCGCCCCGATGAAGAAGGCGCGGCCATCGGGCAGCAGCACGGCGCCCCCCGTCTCGAAGCCATAGTCGTCGTAAAGCGCCACCGGCACCGTGGCGTCCACGATCCAGCTGTTCAGCGCCTGGTGGTATCTCTCCGATGCAGTGGAGTGCCGGTCCACCATGAGCACGCTGCCATCGGACAGCTTCACCCACGCCGATTCATTGTGGATTCCCACGCACGAGATCGTGTTCGAGTAGGTGTTGGTCGACGGATCGAAGATCTTGCAGCCGCGCAGGTCGCCCGCCACCAGCGCCTGCAGCACCTTGCCGTTCGCCAGCAGCTCGGAATTGGCGTCGGAGAGGCTGGCGCCAGGGGCAGTGGTCATCGTCCAGGCGTTGGTCAGCGGGTTGTACACCTCGGCGGTGGACTTCCCGGTGCCGTACTCGCCGCCGCCCACATAGACGCGCCCGTCGCGCAGCACCTGCGACGAGAAGTAGTAGCGCGTGTCGTTCATGGCGGCGACCGTGCTCCAGGTGCCCAGGGCGTAGCTGCCGTGGATGTCCGGGGTCAGCTTGTTCCAGACGTTCCCATAGGTGGGTCCGGCCGAAGTCTTGCAGAGGATGGTGCCGTCCGTCAGAAGCAGCATCACGCCCGCATTGGGCGCTGGCGCGTTGGCGGCGATCGCCTGCCAGGTGCCGGTGGCGTTCGCGGAGGCGTGGAAGGATCCGACGGCGATGCCCAGGCCGAGCGTCAGCAGCGCGGCGGGGGAGGTGGGGTGGCGGTGCATGTTCATCGCGAAGATAACCCCGCGGGGGCTCAGGGCAACTTGCGCACCCGGACATCTCGGCTTTTGCCCGGCCCGCAGCGTGAAGATCGCAGGTTCTCGGCGCTTTGCAAGGGGACTTGCGTGGGCGAGCAGCGGCATCGCAGGCGGATGGAGGCCGCCTTGCATGCGAGGGTCGCAGGGCGCCACGCTTGCCCGACCGCACGAGAAAAGCGCGAAGGGCCCCGCGTGAGCAGGGCCCTTCGGTGTTTTCTCTCCGGACGAGGGTCAGCCGACCATCGACTTGAGGGACTTCATCGGGCGGATCTTGATCTTGCGGCTGGCGGGCTTCGCCTTGACCGTCATCATCTCGCCGGGCTTGAAGGGATTCGGCTTCTCGTAGGCCTTGGTCGAAGGCTTGTTGATGACGAGGACCTTCATCATGCCGTGCACGACGAAGACGCCGGGACCCTTCTTGCTCAGGTCCTTCTTCATGATGGTGCCGAGTTCCTCGAACACCGCGGCGACCTGCTTGCGGGGCAGCTTGGTCTTCTCCGCGATCATCTTGAGGGTCTCGCCCTTGCTGCGGGGCTTTGCGCTGGTGGTAGCCATCCTGACTTCCTTTCTTCCGAGTGCCGTTCGGGCACCAGGGGTTCGGCGGTGCGATCTGCACCTCCGTTTGCTTGCGAAACTGGGTCCATTGCCCAGGACGGCGTGAAAGATAGGAGTTTTTGCGCCGGACGCAAGGCGTAACTCGCGTAACCCAGTGATTTTGTCAGGTTTTTTGGCCATTTCAGCGCAAATCATGGGTGTTACCCCCGGGTCCGCGCCCCGTCCGCCCCTCTGATGCGCCGAGAGGATCGATTTTCAAGGGCAAAATCGCCCTTGGCCCATTGGGGGGAAGCGGCGTGCACCGGCTGCATGCGCCGCGGACCCAGGCATCGCGGTCGTGGATTCTGTCACCCCCGGCACCGGTCGCGCCGCGCGCGCGGCGGCGCTGCCCCCGCGCATGCTCGGCTCAGCGCGCCGCCGCCTTCACCGTCGCGCGCCCCACCGAGTGGTACTCGAACCCCTCGTGCACCATCTGCTGGATGCGATAGAGGTTGCGCCCGTCGAAGATCACCGGCGCCTTCAGCCGCGCGCGCATCTGCGCAAACTCCGGCGCGCGGAACTCGTTCCACTCGGTGCAGATCACCAGCGCATCGGCGCCGTCCAGCGCGCTGTACATGTCCTTGGCGTGCGGGATGCCGGGCATCTCGCGCGCCAGGTTCTCCAGCGCCACCGGGTCGTACGCCACCACCTTTGCGCCCGCCGCGAGCGCGCGCTCCATCAGCGCGACGCTTGGCGCCTCGCGGATGTCGTCGGTGCGCGGCTTGAAGGCGACGCCCCAGAAGGCGAGCGTCCTGCCCTTCAGCCCACCTGCACCGAAACGCTGCTCGATCTTGCGCCAGAAGTGCGCGCGCTGGTCCTGGTTCACCTGGTGCACCGCCGCGTTCAGCTTGCACTCGAAGCCCGCGCCGCGCCCCATGCCCACCACCGCCTGCGTGTCCTTGGGGAAGCAGCTGCCGCCGTACCCCAGCCCGGGATAGAAGAACTGGTTGCCGATGCGCTTGTCCGCGCACATCCCGTCGCGCACCGCGGCCACGTCCGCACCCATGAACTCGCACAGGTTCGCCATCTCGTTGATGAAGCTGATCTTGGCCGCCAGCATCGCGTTCGAGGCGTACTTCACCATCTCGGCGCTGCGCACGTCCATGATGTAGATGGGGTTGCCGTTGCGCACGAAGGGGTCGTAGATCATGCGCATCATCTCCGCCGCCTCCGGGCTCTCCACTCCGCAGACGATGCGATCCGGCTTCATGAAGTCGTTGATCGCATCCCCCTCCTTCAGGAACTCGGGGTTGTCGGCGATGTGGAAGGGCACCTTGGTCAGGCTGCGGATCAGGTCGCGCACCTGGTGGCTGGTGCCCACCGGCACGGTGCTCTTCACCACCACGGTCTTGGTCGGCCCGCCGCTGCCGGCGCGCTCCAGCGCCGCCGCGATGTCGCGCGCCACCGCCAGCACGTACTGCAGGTCCGCGCTCCCATCTTCGTCGCTGGGGGTGCCCACGCAGATGAAGATCGCGTCGGCGTCGCGGTACGCCGCGTCCTTGTCCAGGGTGAACTCGATGCGTCCGGCGCGGATGTTCTGCTCCAGCATCTCGCCCAGACCGGGCTCGTAGATGGGGCTCTCGCCGCGGCGCAGCATCTCGATCTTGCGCGGGTCCACGTCCAGGCAGGTGACCTGGTTGCCCGTCTCGGCAAAGCATGCACCGGTGACAAGACCCACATATCCCGTGCCGACCATCGTGAGCTTCATGCGCGTGTTCCTTGGTGAAAGCGGCCCGGAATGCTAGCGAGGGTCGCCGCTCTCCAGCGCCAGCAGCGCGCGCTTCATGCCCACGGTCGCGCCCGTCTCGCAGGCGTCGCCGGCGAATCCGCCGATCCATCCGCTGGAGCCCACCACGCGATGGCAGGGGACCACGATCGGCATCGGGTTGCGCCGCATTGCCTGCCCCGCCGCGCGCACGGCCTTCGGGCTGCCTGCCTGCGCTGCCAGCCACGCGTAGCTGCGCGTCTGCCCGTAGGGGATGCGCCGGCACGCGTCCCAGCAGGCGCGCTGGAAGGGGGTGCCCTCCGGGGTGGGGATGTCGTCGAAGGAGGGGCGCTCGCCGCGCAGGAACGCGTCGACGCGCAGGCGCACCGGGTCGCACCATTCGGGGCCGGGCAGCGTCAGTGTCATCGGTCCGGCGGCGGTCCGCGCCTCGATGCAGCATTCCATGGTGGTCATGCGCAAAGTCTACCCCCCGGCCTGAGAGGTACGATTCGCCTCCCATGTCCACTTCCGCCGCCCGTGCCCACTCCGCGCCCGCGATCCCCGAGTCCCTGGACCCGATGTCGAAGCAGCTGCTCCGGATGCTGGGCGAGCAGGACCCCGATGTGGCCCGCATCCTGGCGGGCGAGGCGGATCGCCAGGCGAGCACGCTTGAGCTCATCGCCAGCGAGAATCACGTGAGCACGGCGGTGATGCACGCCGCCGGCAGCTGGATGACCAACAAGTACGCCGAGGGGTACCCGGGCAAGCGCTACTACGGTGGCTGCTTCTGGCACGACCAGGTCGAGGACCTGGCCCGCGAGCGCGCCAAGAAGCTCTTCGGCTGTGCCTTTGCCAACGTCCAGCCGCACTGCGGCGCCAACGCGAATATCGCGGCGTTCATGGCCTGCCTGAACCCCGGCGAGACGGTGCTCAGCCTGCCCATCAAGTCCGGTGGCCACCTGAGCCACGGCCTGAAGCCGAATTTCAGCGGCACCTTCTACAAGATCGAGGAGTACGGCCTGGACCCGCAGACCGAGCTGCTGGACTACGACGCGATCGAGCAGATCGCGCTCGCCACCAAACCCAAGCTGATCATCTGCGGTTACAGCGCCTACTCGCGCGTCATCGACTTTGCGCGCTTCCGCGCCATCGCCGACAAGGTGGGCGCGTACCTGATGGCGGACATCGCGCACATCGCGGGGCTGGTCGCGGCCGGGGTGCATCCCAGCCCATTCCCGCACGCGCATGTCGTCACCACCACCACCCACAAGACGCTGCGCGGCCCGCGCGGCGGCATGGTGCTCACCGACGACGCCGAGATGGCCACCAAGATCGATCGCAAGGTCTTCCCCGGCAGCCAGGGCGGCCCGCTGATGCACGTCATCGCGGCCAAGGCCGTGGCCTTCGGCGAAGCGCTCCAGCCCGAGTTCAAGGCCTATTCGCAGCAAGTGGTGAAGAACGCCAAGGCGCTGGCGGAGGCGCTGGTCGCGCGCAAGTACCGCCTCTGCACCGGCGGCACCGACAACCACCTGATGCTGGTCGACCTGCGCACGCGCGATGCCGACCTGACCGGCGCCGACGCCGAGAAGTGGCTGGAGGCCGCGGGCCTCATCGTGAACAAGAACGGCATTCCCAACGACCCGCGCCCGCCGATGGTCACCAGCGGACTGCGCCTGGGCACGCCGGCGCTCACCTCGCGCGGCCTGAAGGAGGCCGAGATGCGCCACGTCGCCGACTGGCTCGACCGCGTCATGGGCGCCAAGGGCGCACCTGCCGAGACGACGCAAGTGCGCGAGGAGATCCGCGCCTTCTGCACGCGGTATCCGATGCCGCACTGAGGCTGGAACGAATAACTCAGCAGGTCACCGCGCGTCAGAGCATCACCCGGTTCGCCGCCTGCGACGCCCTGCCGCCGATTGTGCGACGGCTCCGTCGCCCGTGCCGATACAAACCTGACGACAGGATGTCGACCCGCGGCTCCCCGGGGACTCTCGCACGTGCGGGACCGAGGAATCGTCGGGACAAGAAGAGGAGGTTCGCATGGACGCGCAGCATGCTGGCCGCGGGAAGTGGTTCGCCTCGAATGGATTTGGGATGTTCGTGTTGGGGGTCGCGCTCGCCCTGAGAGCGGTGGTGGCAGCGCAGACGCTCGCCCGGGCGGTCCTCCTCAGCCGCGCGAGCAGCAGCATCAAGGTGAAGGGCACCGCGCAGGTGGATGTCGACAGCGACCAGGCGCGCTGGCACGCCACGGTCACAGCGAAAGACTCTTCATTGCAGTTGGCCTACGAGACCTTGAGCAAGCACACCGCAGCGCTGAAGGCGTTCCTCCGGGAGTCCGGATTCGAGCCATCCGAGTGCACGGTCAACGCAGTCAGCACCGTGATCGCCTATGCGAAAGAGGTCAACGGTTCAGAGAGCAATCGCATCGCCTTCTACGCACTGCATCAGTCCATCACCGTGCAGTCCAGCAAGGTGCAACGCGTGCAGGAGGCGGCGAACGGGGTCACCGAGCTCATCCGCCAGGGCATCGAGGTCAGTTCCGGCACGCCTCTCTACACCATGTCCAGCGTCGAGGCGCTCAAGCTGAAGCTCCTGGACGATGCCACGCGCAACGCCATGAGCCGAGCTCAGACGCTCGCGCAGGGCAGCGGATCGCGCGTGGGTGCGCTGCAGAGCGCCGCGCAGGGCGTCATCCAGGTCGTTGCGCGCGGCAGCCCCGCCAGCAGTGACTTCAATGAGTCCGACACCGGCACGATTGCGAAGACCGTGCGCGCGGTGGTCTCGCTTGAGTATTCGGTTGAGAGGTGACACGCGTCACGCGAACCGGATTGAGCGCCATCCAACCCCCTTCACCCCGTCCAGCCGCCCAGCAGCAGCCCCAGGTCCGCGCCACCCACGCTGCCGTCGCCATCCAGGTCGGCGGCGCAGCTGGCGCCACCGCACGCGCCCCAGCTTCCAAGCAGGATGCCCAGATCGGCGCCGTTCACCAGGTCATCGCCGTTCAGGTCACCCAACGGACCAGCGGGGCCGGCGGTCAGCAGCTTTGCATCGTCGACTCCCGCAATCGCGGTCAATGAGCCCGCCTGACTCTCCACGGCGAATTCAATCCGGTACGCGACCCCGCGGGCGATCTCGGGACCAAAGGGAATCGCAGGCCCCGCGACCCAGGCGGTGGTGGGCGTCGCCAGCGCGATCGATGCCACCGGATGCACCACGCCCGCATCGTCCACCAGCCGCACGCGCAGCAGGTCGTCGGCGGACGCGGTGAAGACCCGCAGGTCCAGCTGCAGTTCGCTCGCATTCCGCGGCAGGTAGAGGCGATTGTGCTTGCGCGATGGCTTCGTTGGTTCCAGGCGCAGGTAGTGGTTGGACGTCCCTGTCTCCAGCGCCACCGTCGCCAGCCCACCACCGCCGTGGAAGCTCCAGCGGAGTAGCCCAGTTCGAATCCTCCGTTGCAGAGCAAGTCGGTGGGGATCGGTTCAACGCCCGGGCCCAGCACCGCGCGCGCCCCGCCCGCCGCGGCAGAGTGCGCGTATCCGGCGCAGCTCCAGCTGTTGCAGCCCGCCTCGGCGCTCAGGTACCAGGTCCCCGTCGCGTTCACCCCGCAATCAGGGTCGGTCGTCGCGCCCGCGATCGTGCCGTGGTACCAGGTGTGCGTCTTGCTGTGCTCCAGCCGGCACCCGAAGAGGCAGTCGTCCAGGTCCCCGGCCTGCTCGCCCAGCGGCCCGAAGAGGCTGGTGTTGGAGACCTGCGCGGTGGGCAGCGCCATGCCGTCGAAGTCGCAATCGTGGCACGCCCCTGCGAGACCGCTGTCCGCGCGCCAGTAGTTGTCCGCCCAGCTCACGTTCGCCCATCGCACCGGCACGGTGTCGCCCCAGTTCACGTTGCCACCCAGACCGCAGCTCTCCGACATCGGCGGCGCCACGGGGTGCGGGTCCAGCGTGGTCACTTGATCGACGGGGATCCCCGCGTTCGCCAGCCGAAGCGCCACCTCGCTGTTCACGCAGCAACCACGGCTGTGGCCGATGAAGTGCAGCAACCGTCCCGTCACCGGACTGAAGCCAAGCGCCCCCGACGGCGCACGCATCGCCGCATACAGCGCGTCGGCCGCGGCCTGCGAGTAGCCCAGGTTCGCGCCGGGGATCGAAGCCCCGTCCGACTCGTCCGCCCAGTTGAAGAGCAACACCAGCGGCGCGCCCGCCGACGGTGCCGCGCCCCCCGCAAGCTGCCACTGGCCGCTGGCTGGCAAGTAGCGAAGGATCGACCCCTGGCCGCCCGCCGCCACCAGCACCTGCTGCCCCATCGCCAGCATCCAATCAGGCTTGCTGGTGGTTGAGAGCTGGAAGCCGTGCGTGATGACCGTGGTCACCGGCTCGATCGCGCCCTCGGGATGCATCGCGAAGCCACTGCGTGCGAACAGCGCCAGCGCGGAGACGGAAATCAGGGTCAACCAGCGATTCATGTGCAACTTCTTCCTTCGAGTGTTCAACGCGCCCGTCCTCAGCACGGCCCCCACGCCGCCAGCAGCAGGCCGAGATCCGCTCCATCCACGCTGCCGCTTGCGTTCAGGTCTGCCGCTCCCGCAGCGCCCCAGCCTGCCAGCAGCATGCCCAAGTCGGCGCCATTCACGATCCCGTCGCCGTTCAGGTCGGCTGCGCAGGGGGGAGCAAGCGTGGCCGCGCCGTACTGGATGTGGTCGATCTCGATCCCGCTCCCCGCACCCAGCGCCTGGCACTTGATGGTCATCTTCGAGATTCCGCCCGAGTGATACACGCCGAAGAAGCGATCCTCCGCGGTACCGCTGTTGAAAGAGCCATCGCCCAGGTTCAGTCCGACCAGCGTGCCGACCGAGACGCCGTTGGCGTCGAACGCCTCGAAGGTGACATTGTTGAAGGTCGAGCCGTCCGTCCAGACCACGCCCGCCGCGGTGGGGAAGCCACCGAGCACCGTGCCGTTGAAGTTGATCGTGAGGCCCGGATTGCCGGGGCCGAAGATCGACCGACCGCTCACTCCCGAACCGTCGGTTGCGCCATCGTCGCAGTCCACTGAATCAGTGATGCCGCCGGGACCCGTCACCGATCCATTCACTGTGAGCCCTGGTGTATTGATCAGCCCATCTTCCGCGTTCTCCAGGAAGAAGTTGACCCCCAATCCCGAAGTGTCGAACGGGCTGTCCTGGATGCACAGGTACGGCGAGGGCCCCACGAAGGTGGTCTCCGCGGTCGCGACCGCGGCGAAGGAGAGCGATGCGATGAGCGCGACAGTGGTGTGATGGTGTCTCATGGCTGGAGCCGAGGATACGGTGCATGTCCACCGGGCACGGCTGCGCTGAGCGCGCGGCGGGCGCTGGGCCATGCCAGGGCCGTTCCTGGAACCGTCAGACTGCTCTCAGGAAGCATCCGCACAATGGCTTTGGTGCATTTGCACTTGACTGGTAGTGTTGTCAGCGTCCTCCGGTTGGGCTCGACCATGCCTCCTTTTCCGCGGAGCTGTCCCATGACGCGATCAATTCAGCTTGGAATCGTGACCTTCTGCGCCAGCCTTGCCGGCGCCTTCGCACCGCACGCATTCGCAGGCTCAGGTGTGATCGCGCACTACCGCGGCGAGGGCAATGCCCTTGACTCCGCAGGCGGGCATCATGGCGCGATGGTCAACGGCGCGGGTTTCGGCGCAGGCGTGGTCGGTCAGGCCTTCGCGTGCAACGGGGTGAACCAGTTCGTCACCGCGCCCGACAGCCCGGCGTGGTTCTTCGGCGATGCGCCCTTCACGATTTCGCTCTGGGCCAATTTTTCAGCCGTGCGCCAGGGTTCGCTGACTTCCCTTCCAAACGTCTTCGTCGGCCAGGGCGATG
>JBGARR010000010.1:0-100937 GCA_044230125.1 Phycisphaerales bacterium | reverse complement strand
CGGCGTCCAGGAGGGCGAAGGCGGGCAGCGGCGGTACCGAATGGTCCCGGGTGCATCCCCGCCGAGCCCGGATGGCCGAGGCCGAGCGGAGCCGGGTGGAGCGAGGCCGTCCGTGGAGCGAGGGCCCCGCGCGCAACGGAGGGCGCGGTCGATACCCAACCGCCCGGCGCAACTCACGCGCGCATGCGGCGGGCGATCAGCATTGCCAGCTCCAGCGCCTGCTCGTAGTTCAGCCGCGGGTCCACTGGCGAGAGGTACGCGCGCGCCAGCATGTCATCGTTCAGGCCCCGCGCGCCGCCCGTGCACTCGGTGACGTCCTCGCCAGTCAGCTCGACGTGGATCCCGCCGAGCCAGGTCCCCGCCACACGATGGATCTCGAAGGCCTGCTCAACCTCGGCCAGGATGTGCGCGAACTTGCGCGTCTTCACCGGCACGCCCTTGCCCGCGCCCCCCTGTGGCACCACCGTTTCGGTGTTGCCGTGCATCGGGTCGCAGATCCAGACCACGGGCCGGCCACTGGCCTTGACCGCGTCAAGCAGCGGCGGCAGCTCCTTCGCGATGTGGTGCGCGCCGAAGCGGGTGATCAGCACCACGCGACCCGGGGTGCCGTAGGGGTCGATGCGCTCGATCACCTGCAGGAGCGCGCGCGGGTCCGTCGCCAGCCCCACCTTCACGCCCACCGGGTTCTCGATGCCGCGAAAGAACTCGACGTGGCCGCCGGCGGGCTGCGCCGTCCGCACGCCGATCCACGGGAAGTGCGTGCTCAGGTCCCACCATCCCGCGCGGTGCGGCACCTGCCGCGTCTGCGCCTGCTCATAGTGCAGCACCAGCCCCTCGTGGCTGGTGAAGAAGTCCACCTGGTGGACCTGCGCGATGTCCAGCCCCACCAGCGTTTCCATGAAGCGCAGGCTGTCGCCGATCTGGTCGACCATCGCCTGGTACTCCGCCGCCAGCGGCGAGTGCTTCACGAAGTCAAGATCCCAGTACTCGGGGTGATGCAGGTCCGCGAAGCCGCCATCCACCAGCGAGCGAATGAAGTTCAGCGTCAGCGCCGCGCGCTCGTAGGCGCGCAGCAGGCGGTGCGGGTCCGGCGTGCGTGACTCCAGCGTGAAGGGCGCGGCATTCACCAGGTCGCCGCGGTACGCGGGCAGCGTCACTCCATCGCGCGTCTCGGTGTCGACGGAGCGCGGCTTGGCGTACTGGCCCGCAAAGCGCCCGATGCGCGTCACCTTGCGCTTGCCGCCCGCGATCAGCACCAGGCTCATCTGTAGCAGGATCTTCAGGCGGCTGGCGATCGCCGCAGGCTCGCAGCCTTCGAAGGTCTCGGCGCAGTCGCCCCCTTGCAGGATGAAGCGCTGCCCCGCGGCGGCCTCGGCCAATTGCTTCCGGAGCTGGTCGATCTCGAAGCTGGTCACCAGTGGCGGCAGGCGCCCAAGCTCTGCCAAGCAGCGCTGCAGCGTGCCCGCCTCCGGCCAGGTGGGCTGCTGCAAGGTGGCGAAGCGCTGCCAGGATGTCGGGGTCCACCCCTCGGTGGCATAGACACGGTTCGGCGAGGGTTGGTTCATGCGTGAAGTGCTGCTTTCAGAGTGCGGGCGACAGGAATCGAACCTGCACGGGAATTACCCCAATGGAACCTAAATCCATCGCGTCTGCCAGTTCCGCCACGCCCGCGCGAAGCCCGGGCATTCTAGACTTCGCAGCCGATGAACCCCAGCCAGTTCGCCGCCACGAACATCATGCCGCTCCTGGCGCGGTTGATCCTCTGCCTGGCTTTCCTGCCCGCGGGCTGGAACAACCTGATGCGCGACGAGGAATTCACCGGCAACGATGCGCGCAGGCTGCGCGAGCTGGGCGTGCAGGGCATCACCGATCCCGATCCTTCGAAGGCCGATGTTGCGCTTGGCGCGATGCGCGGCGAGGCGTACTGGAGCCAGCTCCTTCCACAGGTGCTGGCACAGGTGCCCGCACCACCCGGATCCCAGACCCCGCCGTCCAAACCGCCCGCGAACGCGGCTCCGGGAGGTGCGACACCATCAGGGACCACTCCCGCGGGAACCACTCCGGGCGCTGGGGGCGACGCGCCGAACGGCGGCCCCGGCACGGCCGGCGCCGCAGGCGCGGGTGCGCCCTCGGGCGGCGGATCCGCTGGCGGTGCGGGGGTTCAAGGAAACCCGGGTACGGGCAGCGGTTCGGGCAGCGGCACGGGCAGCAGCGCGGGCGGCGGCCCGGGCGCAGCGCCCGCGACAGACGCCGGCAAGCCAACGGAGCGCCCTTCAGCCGTCGGCGCGCATGGGCGCAGCGCGAACGCACCTGGCGAACGCCTGTCTGGGGCAGAAAAGCTCAGCCCGCTTGCGCCGCTCACGCAGCGCAGCCTCTACTGGCTGGCGCTGCTGGCCGAGCGTGCGGGCATCCCCTTCCCCATCGAGGTGGCCTGGGGAGTCAGCGGGGTCCAATTGGTCGGCGGCGCATGCGTGTTGCTGGGCCTCTTCAGCCGGGTCTGGGGCGCGCTGATGGCCATGATCGTCGCCGCGATCTTTGTCACCACCAGTCTGCACGCGATCAAGGACCCCGGCTTCTTCCGGCTGAGCGCCGACCAGACGAACATGATCTTTGCACAGCTGGGGCTCTTC
This sequence comes from Phycisphaerales bacterium, assembly GCA_044230125.1. GTDB lineage: Bacteria > Planctomycetota > Phycisphaerae > Phycisphaerales > SM1A02 > UBA966. The sequence continues at coordinate 98,307 of JBGARR010000010.1, read as the reverse complement.
GTCCTGGCGCTGAGCGTCTTTCTGGTGGGGCCGGGCGCGATGAGCCTGGACCGCGCCATCTTCCGCAAGCGCCGTCGTGGCGCCTCCGGACAGAAGTACGCGTGACGCCACAGCGCCACGCCCGCGTGAGGTCCGCATGAGGCAGACCGATCAACGCCATCCCGTCGTCACCGACGTCCTGGCTGACGCGCCGGATCCCACCGTCGTCGCAACGCCCCCGCGTGCGCTGGCGGCAGTCCTTGCCTCCGCCATCGTGCACGCCGCGATCGCCGCCGCCATGATCACGATGGGCGTCAGCGCCGCGCGCGCGATCCGCCACGATCCAGCCCCCATCCTGGTGGCCGAGTGGACGCCGCCGCCGCCTGCGGGGACCGCTCCCGCTCCGCCCGAGCTGCCGATTCCCGGCGGTGCACCGGTGCATGCGGGCCCCGCCACCCGCGGCCGCACCGATGATGCCACTGCCGCCGCGCTGGGTGCCGAACGCATGGCGCGCCTGGTGCCCACCGCAACGGCCCCCCTGCGTGCACCCGCGCCGCGCATGGCGGGTGCGCTTGGATTTGACGCCGCCGTCCCCGCCGCATGGCGCGCAGAGAGCTTTGCGCAGGAAGCCGCTCGCACTGCGTTCGTGATCGATGCGAGCGGTCGCCTGCTCAGCGCACTGCCTGCGGCACGCGCCGTTCTGGCGCAGCGCCTGGGCGCGCTGACTCCGCAGCAGGAGTTCATGCTCGTCGTTGCGCGGGGTAGCGGCATCGAAGTGGCGCCCGGCACGCCCACGCGCGCGACGCACGATGCGACCGCGGCGGCGCTGCGCTGGTTCACCGATCACGCGGCCCCCGGCGGCACCGCCGACCTGGGCGCGGGACTCCAACGTGCCTGGACCGAGATGAAGCCCGATGCCGTCTGCATCCTGGCGCGCGGCGTGACGACGGTGCGCCGCAGCGCCGCACGCAGCAGCACCGCCGGGCTTGCCGCCGCCGCCGATCGCCTGAATCCCGCCGACGCCTCGAACAAGCGCGCCGCTGCGTTCCTCTGCATCGAGCTGGGCGAGGCCGGCACCGATGGCGTGCTGCGCGCGGTGGGCGCGCGCCACGGCGGCCCACAGGGCTACTTGCTGATGGATCGCGCAGGCGTCGGTGCCGCGCCCGCCGCGCCCGCCGCGCGCACCGGCCCCGCGGCGTCCGCAACCGTCACTCCTGCCCCCGCATCTTCGGCACCAGCCGCCGCTGCGCCCGCCGCCGCTGCACCCGTCACGAATCGCCCCTCCGACACCTCCAAGCCTCGCACGACGCCATGAACCCACGGAACACCATGCTCCACCTCATCCCGCGCCTCCCGCACCGCATGCAGGCGTTCGTCGCCACGCTGGGCGCCGCCGCGCTGGCCGCGCCCGCCAGCGCGGGCCCCTCCTTCGCCACCGTTTTCTTCATCTCGCTGGACACGCTTCCGGACGGCACCATGCGCGTCGACTGGATCGGCAGCTCGATGATCTGGGTGCTCATCGCGATGTCCATCTCCAGCGTCACGCTGATTGCCATCCTGCTGACGGGCAATCGGGTGCGTGACATCCTCCCCCCGGGCGCCGTCGAGGAGGCGCGTCGCCTGGTCAGCGAGGGGCGCTTCGCCGAGGCGCTGGAAACTTCGCGGCGCAGTGGCGGCGACTTCGGCCGGGTGCTGCACTCCGCGCTGGCCGCCGCCCCTGGCGGCTACGAAGCGATGCTCCACGCCGCGGAGCAGATGTCCGACGAACTGGTCATCCGCCGACTGCGCCGCATCGAGGTGCTGAACGTCTTCGGACAGGTGGCGCCGATGATCGGCCTCTTCGGCACCGTCTACGGCATGATCGTGGCCTTCATGACGATCGCGCAGATGGGCGGCACCGCCGACCCCGTGGCGCTGGCGGGGGGCATCGGCACCGCCCTCGTCACCACCTTCTGGGGCCTGCTCATCGCCATTCCGGCGCTCAGTGCATTTGCAGTGGTCCGCAACCGGATCGATGCCGCGGGCGCCGAGGCCGCGCGCGAGACCGAGCAGATACTGGCGCGCTTCCGCCCGGCATCCGGCCAGACCACCGTGGCCGCGCTGCGCGGCGAGGCGGCGCCCGGCGCGGGCAGTGCGGCGGGCGCGGGTCCCTCCGGCGGGGGCAACGCCTGATGCGCGCCAGCCGCATCCATCACCGCGGGCCTGCCACGTTCGAGATGAACATGACGCCGCTCATCGACATGGCCTTCCTGCTCATCGTCTTCTTCGTGCTGGTCAGCCAGATCACCAGCGCCGAGAATGTCGAGTTGGATCTTCCCGAGCCCTCCGCCAGCGCTGCGCGCGCGCCGGGGAGCGATCCGCGCATCGTCGTGAACGTGGTTCCGGCGGCGGACGGCGGTGCGGCGGGCTACCGGCTGGGAAAGCGTGAATTCGCCCCCGATGCGGCGGGGCTGCGCTCGCTGGTCGCTGCGCTGGCGGGCGCGATGAAGGGGCAGCCGGGCATCGAGATCAACATCCGCGCGGACCGCGCCACCGCATACAGCTGGGTGCGCCCCGCGATGGACGCCGTGGCCGATGCGCTGGCCGAGAGCGGCCTGAAGCGCGATCGCACCCGCGTGAAGCTGGTGGTGCTGGGGGGCCAGTCCGATGGTTGAGGCGGCACCCGGCTCCACGCAAGCGGCAGCGGCCGCGCTGGCATCGCTTGCACGCGAGCTGCCCGACGGCCGCGTGAGCGCACGCGTGCGGCGCGCGCATGTTCGCGCCGCCAGCGCGCGCCGCGAACGTCGCGACCGCGCCAGCAGCACGCCGCTGCGCGTCAACATGACGCCGATGATCGACGTGGTCTTCCAGCTGCTGGTCTTCTTCATCGCCACGACGCGCTTCGCCACAGGCGAGAACGTCCTGCAGATGGACCTGGCGCGCCGTGCGGTGGCAGCGGCACCGGCGGTGGGCTCCGCGACCGCAGCCGTGCCCGATCCCTTCGACTACAAGGAAGACGCGCTGACGCTGGAGGTGCAGCCCGATGGGCGCATCCGTGCCGGTGCACCGCTGGGACGCATCATGACGCCGGAGGAACTGCGACTGGCGCTCACCGTGGAGTGCCGCGGACCTGAGCATCCAAAGGGGATGTTCGAGCCCGCCTTCCCGATCGTGATCGCTCCCTCGACCGGCACTTCCTGGCAGGACGCCGTGGAGGCGCTGAATGCCGCGGTGGCGGCGGGATTTCGAAACGTCGGCTTCGAGCAGCGCACGGGCGCCGCGAGCGGGGCGTTGCGATGACGCACCATGCACGCCACGGCGCTGGCCCGTTCCGGGCGGGAGCGGCCCGATCCCCCAGTTCGCCCGTTTCCCCCGGATCCCCCTGTATCCCCGATCCTCAGCGCGTCATGCCCACCCATCGCCGCGCGCCTCTCTTGAGGTGGATCGCCGCGCCAGTCGCGGCCGGTGCATTGCTGTCGACGCTGCATGCGCACGCTCTTGCGCCCATCCAGGTTCCCCCGCAGGCGACCCCCAGCGCGCCGCCCGCCGCCGCTCCCACCGCACGCGCCGCCACCGTCAGCGAGCGCGAGACGCTCACGGCAGAAGTCGACCGCGCACGCGCCGATGCAAAGCGCGAGTTCGCCACTGAATCCGCCGCCATTGCCGCGTACGCGCGCCTGCAGCGCATCCGCACCCCGTTGCTCACCGCCGAAGATCCCCGTGCGGCGATCTGGCTGGCCGATGCCGCCGAGGATGCACTGCTCCTGGGGCTCGCCGCCGATGGCTCAGGGCTGGCTTGCGTGGCGGGCACCCCGACTCCGGACCAACGCGAGGCCGCCATTGCGATCCTCCGTAGCGCGCTCGCCTGGACGCAGCAGGCCGAGCGCGCCGCGCGCGAGACGATCGCCAGCGGGCAGACCACCCCCGAACTGCTTGCGCGCCTGGACGCCACCGAACTGGCGCGGCGCATCCCGCTCCTGCGCGCCTCCTCCGCGGTGATGGCGGCTTGGGCGGGTGCGCTGCCGGATGCGGATGCAACCGCGATCCTGGAGTCCGCCTCGCTGCGCCTGGGCACGTTGCGCAAGTACCTCTCGGGCGGTTCGGTCTCGCTCGCAGACCTCTCGCTCGGGCTCGCAAGCGCCCGGCTCGGACGGCGCGCCGAGGCAGAGGCGGTGCTCGCCCCGATCGCGGCTGCACGCGACGCGCCTGAAGGATCGCGCACCCTGGCGATGATCGGGCTGGCCGAGAGCGCCGCGCCCGATGCCGCGGGCCGCCGCCGCGCCCTGACCGCGCTGCGCCAGCGCTACGGCAGCGAGCTGGGCGAGTCCGCGCTCTTCCTGCTGGGCGACGCCGACTTCTGCTACGCCCGCGCCGCGATGGCCGACGCGGCCAGCCCCGCCGGCAATGAGCCACCGCCCTATCGCGGTTGGCTGGACGCGGTGGCCAGCGTCCCCGCCGCACGGCGCGCGGGCACCCGCCAGGAAGCGCTCGACCGCATCGCCCGCAACGCCGAAGGAATGGACGACGCCGTCGTGCGCGTGGCACGCGCGCTGGTGGAGGCACGCACCGCCGGCACGCGCGCACACGCGGCCGATGCCCTGCGCGCCGCCCTTGCGTCACCCGGCCTGGACGCACAGGTGCGCACCGTGGCGATGCTTGAGCTGGGGCGCACCGAGCTGCTGCTTGGTCGACCCGTCGAAGGCTCGCTGGCGCTCCTGGAGTTCGCGCAGGCGAATCCCGCCGAACCCGTCTCGCGCCATGCCATCGATGCCGCCGTCGCCGCCGCGCGCGGCACCGGCGACGCCGCGCTGCTGGCGCGCGTGCTGGCCACCGCCACCGCGCGCTTCCCCGATCACCCCGACCACGGGGCGTGGCGCGTCGAGCAGTCCGCTCTCAGCCTCTCGCCCGATGACCCCAACGTCGGGCGCGAGTCCGCCGCGCGCCGCTGGGCGCGCGCGATCGAGGCGCTGGACCGCGCGGACCGCGCCGCCGTCGTCGACCAGGCAATGCGCGCGGACCTGGCGATCGCCGCCGCCGAGGCGGGCAACGAGATGCTCCGCCCCGAAGACGCCCTGGCGGTGCTGCAGCGCGTCGAGCGCGCCTACGGCGATCCTTCCGTCCCCGCAGGGCTGCGCGAGCGCCTGCTGGAGGAGCGCATCGCCGCGCTCTCGAACATCGGGCGCTCGATCGAAGGGGACCGCATCATCCGCGCCGCGATCGGCGCCAACGCGGCCATCGCCGCCGATGCGGGTGCGCGCATGCTGCGCAGGATCATTCCCGCCGATCTGGGCACGCTGGCGGCGACGCCGCCGGACGCACGCACGCGCGATCGCGCCATGCGGCTGGCCGACTTCGTCGCGCGCACCGCGCCCCCCGAGGCAGACCGAGACGAGATCGTCGTCCGCGCGCTCCTGGTGGCCGAACTGTACGACGCGGCGCTGCCCGTCGCGCGGCGCGTTGCGGCCGCGCACGGCGATCGCATCGACGCGCTGCTGGCGGTGGCGGAATCGCTCTGGGGAGTCGGCTCCGAGGCGGGGCTGGCGGAAGCCATGCCGCTGTACAGCCGCATCGCACAGGGTGCGGTGCCGCAGTCCCCCGCCTGGTGGCTGGCCGAGCTGCGCCGCCTCCAGATCCTGGACCGGGTGAACCGCTCCACCGAGGTGATTCCCACCAAGGTGCTGCGCCTGCGTTCGATGGACCCCGCGCTCGGCGGCCGCGCCCTGGCCTCCACGTTCTTGGAGCTGGCGGCGCGGCACGTGTCGCCCTGCCGCGCCGCCGCCGCGCGCCCGGCGCCCCAATCCGCTGGCCAGCTCGCCTCACTCCGGCAATTGCCTCAGTTCATCGCGCAGGATCGCCGCCAGCTTGTAGTTCTCCGCCTCGATCGCGCGACGCAGGCGCTCCTCCAGCTCCGAACGCTGGCTGGGGGGAAGCCGCGGCACCAGCGCATCGCGCATGCCGCGCAGCAGCGTCACTTCGTTCGAGCGCTCGTACGCGCCCATCGACCCGATCTCCTCGAAGTGCGAGCGCAGCTCCTCCAGCGCGCTGTCCACCGCCATCAGCGCCAGCTTCGGCCGTCCGCCCTTCAGCGCGATGGCCGCCTCTGCGCGCGCGCGCATCATCACCACGAAAGGCCGGTACTGCTCCAGCACCGTGCGGTCCCCTTGATTGGTGCCATGATCACGGCAGAGATCGAACATCCGCAGGTTGCGCCGCGTGTCGCGGACCACGCCCTCGTACTCGTCCAGCGCGAAGAGCGCCACGTAGCGGTGATAGACCTGGGTGCCCTCGTCGCGCAGCGCATCGCACTCTTGTGCCGACAGCTTGAAGCCGTCGTCGGTGCCGCTGCGCTGGCGGTGCGCCTCCAGCCGCGCCAGGTGCCATTCCAGGAGCGAGTTTGCCCCGTGCGGGCGCCGCCCGTCAGGACGGCCCGTGCAGGCCAGCTGCAGGATGCCCAGCTCCAGCCGAACCTGGATCGCAGGTTCCCCGGAGGCCATCCGGACCAGACGGACGTTGGTCCGTCCCGGCTCGAAAGGCCATCGCCCCAGAATCGCCCCCAAGTCGTCCGCGACCGCCCCGGGTGTCAGCGCCCCACCGGCCGTCCCGCCCCCCCCGCCAGCAGCGTCAGAATGGGGATCGCCGGGCGCCGATTCCCCAATCTCGCCCTCCTCTGGCGGGGAATCCCCCCCATCGCGGCGCTCGGGGCGATCCGGTTCTTCCGGTGGCAGGGGCTGCTCGGGTTCGGGCATCGGTGGCTCCTCGCAAAATCATCGTATCTGTCCGGCTCGGCAGCAAAGCCAGGGGTTGCGTTTGCCGAAAGCATGCGTACGATGACGAGCCCGTTATGTGCGCGTGGCACCGACGGCCTTCGATCGCAAGATCGCGAGGTGGCATGGCGAAACCCGGCGTCCAGAGCGAGCTTCAGCTCTATCTTCGTGAGATCAACGAAGAGCGGCTACTTACTCCTGCGGAGGAGAAGGAGCTGGGATGGCGTGTCATCAACGATGAGTGCCCCGAGGCCAAGGAGCGCATGATCAAGGCGAACCTGCGCCTGGTCATCTCGATCTCAAAGAACTACGCGCACCGGGGCCTGCCCCTCTCCGACCTGATCGAAGAGGGCAATGTCGGCCTGATCAAGGCCGTCGAGGGGTTCGATCCCGCCCAGGGGGCCCGCTTCAGCACCTACGCAAGCTGGTGGATCAAGCAGGCCATCAAGCGGACCCTGATCAACGCGGTCCAGCCCATCCACATCCCGGCGTACATGGTGGAGCTGATCGCACGCTGGAAGCAGACGACGCGCCAGCTGGAGGAACGCCTCAGCCGCCAGCCCACGATGCAGGAACTGGCGAAGGAGATGAAGCTCCCCGTCAAGAAGCTGCTGATCGTCAAGCGCGCGGTGAAGGCGTACCACGCCCCCAGCCAGGCTCCTTCGAAGGACGATGGCGAGGGGGTCGACTTCGCCGACATCTTCGAGGACACGCGCAGCGCCACCCCCGAGCACGATGTCGAGCGCCGCGAGGACTTCGCGGTGATCCTGAAGCTGCTGGACTCCATCGACGAGCGCGATGCGCGCGTCCTCCGCCTGCGCTTCGGCCTGGAGGGCAAGGAGCCGCTGACGCTGAAGCAGATCGGCGTCGAGGTCGGGCTGACGCGCGAGCGCGTCCGACAGATCGAGGTCGAGGCCCTGCGCAAGCTGCAGCAGCAGCTGAGCGACGATCGCCCCAGCCGGTTCTTCCGCGAGAACCAGTTCCCGGTGGAGGCCGAGCGCCGCCGCCCCGGCCGCAAGCGCAAGGCGCAGCCTTAAATTCAGCCTGCCGCGCGGCGGCAACGCTGCGTTGAGCACACCGGGCCAGCGGCACTGCTTTGCGCGCGCCGGGCCGGCGAACCTACTTTGCGCGCACCGGGTTGTAGAAGGGCATCTTGACGACCTTGGCCGCGGTCCGTGCCTTGCCCAGGTCGATCTCGAACTCTGTCCCCTCGGCGCTGAGTTCGGTGGGCACGTATCCCATCGCGATCACTTTGTCCAGGGTCGGGCTCAGGCAGCCGCTGGTGACATGGCCGACGTGCTCGCCGCCGCGATGGATGCCCATCCCCTGCCGCGCCGCGCGCCGCCCCTCCACCTCGAAGCCGACCAGCTTGTGGCGCGGGCCTTCCTTGTGGATCTTCTGCAGCGCGTCCTGGCCGATGAAGCGCCCCTCGCGCTCGTCCGCCTCCCCCTTGTCCAGCTTGACCGCAAAGCCCAGCCCGGCGCTGATGGGGTCCAGCTCCTCGGTGATCTCGTGGCCGTACAGCGGCATGCTCGCCTCGGTGCGAAGCGTGTCGCGGCAGCCCAGCCCGGCGGGGCGCACCGACGCGGCCACCCCTTCCTTCTCGCGCAGCAGCATCGGCAGCACGAACTTGGCCACGGTGCTGCCCATGATCAGCTCGACGCCATCCTCGCCGGTGTAGCCAGTTCGGCTCACGGTCAGCTTGGCGATCATCAGGCTCTTCTCGGCGAAGCGGTAGCGCTTCAGCCCGGGAATCTCGCGGCTCATGGTGCCCACGATCTCGATGACCTTGGGGCCCTGGATCGCGGCCATCGCCGTCTCCATGGTCACGTCCTCCATGGCAAAGGTCATCTTCTCGCGCTCCTTGACGCCGCGGAACCAGTCCAGGATCTTCAGGCGGTTCGAAGCGTTGACCACCATCAGGTAGTCGTCTTCCTCGTAGCAGTAGACCAGCACGTCGTCGCGCACGCCGCCGCGCTCGTTGCAGACCAGCGAATAGCGCACCATGCCGCGCTGCATGCCCATGACCTGCCGGGTGCAGACATGGTCCAGGAAGCGGCGCGCATGCCGTCCGGTGAAGCGCAGGCGCCCCATGTGGCTCACGTCGAAGAAGGCCGCCGCCGTCCGGCACGCGTGGTGCTCGTCGATGATCGAGCCGTAGGACATGGGCATCTCCCAGCCCGCAAAGTCGACGAAGCGCGCGCCGCGGTCGGCGCTCCACGGATGGAAGGGCGTACGGTTGAGCGGTCCGTGGGACATGTTTCGCGTCCTTCGTCGGCGGGTCGGGGCCCCGCGGCGCCAAGGCACCGGTGCCTCCGGACGCGCGGGGAGCCGCGAAGGCTATCCGAAGCGAAGGCTGCGCGGCTATTCTCGTCGGACTTGAAGGACCGCCCGCCAGACACGACCCCGTTCGGGGGCACCGCCCCGCGCAAGGGTCGGCGCTCAGCGGTGCGCGTCGCCATGGCATCGCTGCTGGCGCTGCTCCTGCTGCTGGCGCCGGCGCGCGCGTGGGCCATCGACATCGAGGACGAGTCGCTGGCGGACCGCCCCGTCTCGTCGGTGCAGATCAAGGGGCTGAAGCTGGTCGAGACGCAGGAGATCCGCAACAACCTTCGCATCAGCGCGGGCCAGCCCTTCGATGCCAAGGTGGTCAAGTCCGACGTCTCGACGCTGTACCGGCTGGGCCGCTTCGAGGTGGTCACCGCCGATGCGACGCTGCTGGCCGACGGCTCCGTCGAGGTCACCTACACCCTCAGCGAGCAGGACATCGTCCGCGACATCCAGTTCGTGGGCAACAAGATCGCAAGCGACCAGGAGCTGCGCAAGGCGGTGCCGCTGACGGTGGGCGCGCCGCGCGACGACTTCCTGCTGGAGCAGTCCGTCTTCCGCATCAAGGAGCTGTACCGCAGCCGCGGAAACTTCCTGGTCGAGGTGAACGTCGACGAGAGCAAGCTGGGCGAGGATGGCATCCTGATCTTCCGCATCGTGGAGGGGCCGCGCGTGCGCATCCGCGAGATCGAGTTCGTGGGCAACCAGGCCTACGACGCGGACCAGCTGGGGGCGCAGATCAAGACCAAGCCGTGGATCTTCCTCTTCCGCAAGGGCGAGCTGGACGACGACCTGCTGGTCGAGGACGTCTCGACCCTGGACCGCTTCTACAAGGACCGCGGCTACGTCGACGTCCGCGTGGACAAGCGCGTCGAGCTGGCGCAGGAGCAGCGCGAGGCCAAGGTGGTCTTCGTGATCAGCGAGGGGCGCCAGTACAGGCTGCGCGACATCGTGGTCGAGCGCATGGGCGGCGGCGCCCCCGAGGTGATGACGCGCGAGCAGCTGGCCAACCTGGCGGTGATCCAGCGCGGCGACCCCTTCCAGCGCAACCTCATCGACAAGACCAACAAGGCCATCGAGCAGGCGTACCAGGTGATGGGCTTCATCGACGCGCGCGTCACCGACAACTACGTGCGCGTGGGCGAGCAGCCCGAGGTGGACCTGCTCCTCTCGGTGCGCGAGGGCAGCAGCTACGTGACCGGGCTGGTTGGCATCCAGGGCAACTTCGTGACGCGCGACAAGGTCATCCGCCGGCTGGTGCGCATGCAGCCCGGGCGCCCCATCGACGGGCGCGAGGTGGAGAACACCAAGAAGCGCCTGGAGGGCACGCAGCTCTTCCGCGAGCCGCGCGTGACGCCGCAGCCCGCCGATGCGCAGGACCCCACCACGCGCGACATCCTGGTCGAGGTGAAGGAGAAGCAGACGGGCTCGGTGAACTTCGGCGTCGGCGCGGGAACCGACTCGGGCCTCTTCGGCGAGATCTCGGTGAAGCAGCAGAACTTCGACCTCTTCGACTGGCCGCAGAGCGTGGACGAGTTCATCGGCGGGCGCTCCTTCCGCGGCGCCGGCCAGACCTTCAACCTGACGCTGCAGCCCGGCCTGGAGGTCAGCAACTACAACGTCTCGATCAGCGACCCGCACCTGGCGGACTCCGACATCAGCGGCAGCGCGGGCATCAACTTCCGCACCCGCTTCTACGACGACTACGCCGAGCAGCGCATCAGCAACCTCTTCGGCGTCGGCACGCGCATCGGCGACTTCTGGACCTTCAACGTCAACCCGCGCGTCGAGCAGGTGAAGCTCTACGACTTCAGCGGCAACACGCCGCTGGAGATCTACGACCAGCGCGGCCCCAGCTACATCAGCGCGATCTTCGGAGAGCTGACGCGCACCGAGGTGGACAACTACGCGCACCCGGGGCGCGGCTCGCAGGTCGAGTTCCAGGCGGGGTACCACGGCATCTTCGGCGGCGACTACTCGTACCCGCAGGTGAAGTTCGGAATCACCCAGTTCTTCACCACCTACGAGGACTTCCTGGGCCGAAAGCAGGTGCTGCGCCTGCGCGGCGAGACGGGGTACATCTTCTCGGAGTCGGCGCCGGTCTTCGAGCGCTTCTACCTGGGCGGCCGGACCCTGCGCGGCTTCGACTTCCGCACCGTCAGCCCCAAGGCCTTCGGAACCATCGACGACCCGACGAAGCAGACCACCAACCCCATCGGCGGCCAGTTCCTCTTCTTCGCGGGGGCGCAGTACGAGGTGCCCATCATGGGCGAGTTCCTCTCGGTCGTCTTCTTCGTCGACAGCGGCACCGTCAACAACGACGAATGGCTGGGGCAGTACCGCGTGGGCGTCGGCGCGGGGCTGCGCCTCTTCATCCCGCAGTTCGGCCAGGCGCCCATCGCGCTGGACTTCGCATATCCGATCCTGAAGCAGGAGCTGGACGGGACGCAGGTCTTCAGCTTCACGATCGACCTGCCCTTCTGACCCGCCCGCGCTTGCTTACAATCCGGAAATGATCACCCTCCGCAGACTCGCCCCCGCCCTGGCTGCCGCGGTCGCCGCGCTGGCGGCGTCCTTCGCCTACAACGCCGTTGCGGTGCCGCGCATGGCGCCCCCGCCGGCGGCCATCGCCACGGTGGACCTTGTCCGCGTCATCGACAAGCTCACGGAGCGCAGCGACTGGGAGGTGCAGATCACCGCGCTGCAGAAGCGCATCCAGGACGAGCTCACCGCCAAGCGCAAGACCGTCGAGGACGACGCCAAGAAGATGGAGGGCGCCGCCGAGGCCGAGCGCTCGGCCATCCGCGACCGCCTGGCGCTGGAGCAGCTGCGCATGGAGCAGTGGGCCAAGATCAAGCAGATCGAGCTGGACCGCGAGCGGGCGCTGATGTGGCAGAGCATGTACCGCAACGTCCGCGCCGAAAGCGCCAAGCTGGCGGAGGCCGAGGGGTACGACCTGGTGCTGGTGAACGACGGCGTCAACGACCTGCAGATCCAGCGCGACAGCAAGGTCTCGCAGGAGCAGCAGGCGCAGGAGCAGATCGTGCGCCGCCGCGTCCTCTACTCGGCCAAGAACATCGATGTCACCGACAAGCTCATCCTCCGCATGAACAACGCGCGCAGCGCGGCGTCCAAGGTCGCCGCACCCGCGGGCGCACCGCAGAACAGCGAGACCAAGCCATGAAGAAGACCACCGCATTCCTGGGCGCCGCAGTGCTGATGCTGGGCGCCGCCATGGCGTTCCCGCAGCGCCCCGCCACCGTCGCCAGCGTCGACATCGAGAAGGTCTTCAGCGGGCTGGACGAGCAGAAGTTCTTCGAACAGCGCGTCAAGCAGGTCAGCGACAACATGGCCGCCGAGAAGGACCGCTTGGGTCGCGAGCTGCAGGACCTGAGCGCCGAGCTGGAGAGCTACAAGCCCGGCACGCCCCCCTACAACGAGGCCCTGAAGAAGGTGGAGGCCGCGGTGGGCGCGATGAGCGCGCAGGACCAGTTCGGCCAGCTGAAGGTGGAGGCGGAGAAGGCCTCCAGCATGCGCGACCTGTATGCGCGCGTGAAGGACGCCGCCGCCGCGCTGGCCAAGGACCAGAAGATCGACTACGTGCTGGTGAACGACTCGCTGGCCACCGTCGAGCCCGCCAACTTCGCGGGCACTCGCCAGCAGCTGGCGCTGCGCCGCTTCCTCTACGCCGACGCAGCGATGGACATCACCGCCGAGGTCATCGCGCGCGCCAACGCCGACTTCAAGGCCCGCGGCGGCGTTGCGCCGGCGCCGGCGGCCGCCCCTGCCGCAACCACTCCCCCCGCTGGCGGCACGAAGCCGGCAAAGACGCAGTGACGGCGCCCGCGCACACCTCCGCCACGATCGCCGCGCTGGTCGGCGGGCGCCTGGACGGCCCCGCGGGGCTGCCCGTGCGTGGCCTGAACAGCCTGGCGGACGCCACGCCCGACCAGCTCACTTTCATCGTCGATCCCGTCAACGCGAACCGCTGGGCCGCTTCCGTGGCAGGGGTCGCGGTGGTCACCAAGGGCGTCGGCGTGCCGGGCCACGATCGCGCCAGCCGTGCGCTGATCGAGGTGGACAACGCGGACCTGGCGATGATCGCCATCCTGGAGCTCTTCTGGCAGGGGGACGACCTGCCCGCGGCAGGCATCGATTCCACCGCGCGCATCGATCCCACCGCCACCATCGGTGCGGGCGTCCGCATCGGCGCCGGCGTCAGCATCGGCGCGCGCTGCAGCGTCGGCGACGGCGCATCGCTCCACGCCAACGCTGCGCTCTACGCCGATGTCGTGGTGGGCGCCGGCACCCTGGTGCACGCGGGCGCCGTGGTGCGCGAGCGCTGCGTCATCGGCGCGCGCTGCATCCTGGGCGCAAATTGCGTCATCGGCGGCGATGGCTTCGGCTACCGCGCCAGCGCGGATGGCCGCCGCGTGCTGCGCGTGCCGCACCTGGGCAACGTGGTCCTGGAGGACGAGGTGGAGATCGGCTCGGGCACGATGGTCGACCGGGGCAAGTTCGGCGCCACGCGCATCGGCGCCGGGAGCAAGATCGACAACCTCTGCCAGGTGGGGCACAATGTCATCATCGGCCGCCTCTGCATGATCTCGGGGCAGACGGGCATCGCGGGAAGCGCGCAGCTGGGCGACGGCGTCATGCTGGGCGGGGGCGTCGGGATCGCGCCGCATCTGCGCATCGGCGACCGCGTCCGGATCGCCGCGCGCGCGGCCGTCATGAAGGACATTCCCGCTGGTGAGACCTGGGGGGGGTACCCCGCGCAGGAAATTCGCGACGCATTGCGGGAGGAGGCGGCCCTCCGTAAACTTTCCGCTTCGGCGAAGCCGCTGCTCAAGCTGGTCAAGGACCCGTGAGTCCTGGTCCCGCGGGCCGTGCGCCAGCGCGCCGCATTCCCGCCCCGGACGCGCCTTGACCGCTGCAGCACCCCTCGACCACCCGCGCACCACCGAGACGCCGCCGCCGACGGGCGCGCCCAGGCAGCGCACCATCGCCGGGCAGGCGGTCGTCTCGGGCAAGGGGTTGATGCTGGGCCGCGAGGCCACGCTCACCATCCTGCCCGCGCCGCCGGACCGCGGCATCGTCTTCGAGCGCACCGACCTGGAGCAGCCGGTGGTGATCCCCGCGATCGTCACCAACGTGCTGCCCAACGCCCGACGGACCACGTTGAAGGCGGGCCCGGTCACCATCGAGACCGTGGAGCACTGCCTGAGCGCGCTGCGCGGCCTGGGGATCGACAACGCGCTGCTGCGCCTGCACGGCCCCGAGCTGCCCTGCGGCGACGGGAGCGCGATGCCCTTCGTCGAGCCCGTGCGCGCCGCCGGAATCGCGGAGCAGGATGCGCCGCGCCGCACCTACCGCCTGCGCGAGCCAGTGGTGGTGGAGGAGGGTGACGCAAGCATCGCGGCGCTCCCGGCGGAGAGCCCCGGTGGCATGAAGGTGCTCTACGACCTGGACTACGGGCGCTATTCGCAGCGCATCCCGCACCAGGCATGGAGCTTCGACCCCGCGCGCGACGACTACGTCTCCGAGATCGCCCCCGCGCGCACCTTCAGCCTGAAGGAGGAGGCGGAGTCCCTCTGGCAGGCGGGGCTCTGCCGCCACCTGACCGCGCGCGACGTGCTGGTCATCGGCGACGACGGCCCGATCCAGAACGCATACCGCTTCGCCGACGAACCCGTGCGGCACAAGATCCTGGACGTCGTGGGCGACCTGTCGCTGGTGGGGCGCATCATCGAGTGCCAGGTGGTGGCGAACCGCTCGGGGCACGCGCTCAATCGCCAGCTGGGGATGAAGCTCCTGCGCCTGGTGCAGCGCGACCGCCAGTCGCGCCTGCTCGTGGAGGGGCGCGAGATGGACGCGCGCGCCATCGGCCGCCTGATGCCCCACCGCTTCCCGATGCTGCTGGTGGACCGCGTGCTGGAGATGGTGCCCGGCCGCCGCGCGGTGGGCGTCAAGAACGTGACGATCAACGAGCCCTTCTTCCAGGGGCACTACCCAGGCACCCCGATCATGCCCGGCGTGCTCATCGTCGAGGCGCTGGCGCAGATGGGCGGGCTGCTGCTGAGCCAGACGCTGGAACACACCGGCAAGGTGGCCGTGCTGCTCTCGCTGGACAAGGTGAAGCTGCGCCGCGCGGTGACCCCTGGCGACCAGCTGGTGCTGGAGGTGGAGACGATGCGCGCCACTTCGCGCAGCGCCGCGGTGCGCGCCCGCGCGCTCGTGGGCGACAAGCTGGCCGCCGAAGCCGAGATCCGCTTCATGATGGTCGACCAGGACTTCGAATGAAAGCGCCGCTCCACGCGGCGGCCCGACACTGACACTCATGCCGATCCACCCAACCGCCATCATCGACCCCTCCGCCCGCGTCGCGCCCACCGCCGAGATCGGCCCGTGGTGCGTCGTTGGCCCCGAGGTCACCATCGGCGACGGCACGGTGCTGCAGAGCCACGTGGTGGTCGAGAGCCACACGCGCATCGGCCGGCAGAACCGCGTCTCCCCCTTCGCCTACATCGGCGGCACGCCGCAGGACCGCAAGTTCCACGGAGAGAAGACCTTTTGCGAGATCGGCGACCGCAACCAGATCCGCGAGCACGTCGCGATCCACCGCGGCACCGAGAATGGCGGCGGCCACACCCGCGTGGGCAACGACAACCTGTTCATGGGCACCGTGCACGTGGCGCACGACTGCATCATCGGCAATGGCTGCATCCTGGCCAACAACGTCATGCTGGCCGGGCACTCGGTGGTGCAGGACAACGCCAACATCGGCGGCGGCGCGGGGATCCACCACTTCGTCGTCGTGGGCACCTGCGCCTTCGTGGGGGCGATGGCGCGCGTCTCGATGGACGTGCCCCCCTTCATGATCGTGGAGGGGAATCCCGCCGAGGTGCGCGGCCACAACCACATCGCACTGGCGCGCCGGGGGTTCACCGAGGCGGACATCGAGGCGATGAAGGAGGCGTACAAGCGCCTCTTCCGCGACCGCGGCGGCAGCCTGGGCGAGAAGATCAGCGGCCTGCTGGCCAAGTACCCCGGGCTGCGGTCGGTCGAGATCCTGGTGAACGCCGTCAATGCGCAGGCGCGGGGCGTCCACGGGCGGTCGCTGGAGGGGCAGCGCCTGGACGACCGCCGCGCCAGCGGGCGGCGCGAGTAATGGGCAATCCCGCCACGCCCCCCCTTCCCCGGCCCCCTTCCCGGGCCCCCCGAATCCGTACCATGGAGCGATCATGAATACCTCGCCGCGCCAGGAGAAGGTCGACGAGATGATGGAACGCGCCGAAGCGGCGCTCCGTCGTTCACAATGGTTTGAGGCGGAGCGGATCGCGCAGAAGGCGCTGGAGCTGGCCCGCCGCGAAGAGGACTTCGGCACGCTGGCGCGCATCGCGCTTCCTTTGCAGGAGGCGCGCCGGCAGCGCATCCAGCAGGCCCTGGGCAACAAGAAGCTGCGCCTTCTGGAGACGGACATCTCAGAGGAGATGCCCATGACCACGGGCTGCTACCTGGTGCAGCCGCCGTCGGTGGGCGCGGACGCACGGCGCCTGCGCCTGGCCGCGCTGCGCCGCGAGATCGCCGTTGCGGTCATCTGCCGCGAGCCCAAGACGCGCACCGGCCTCTGCCCGGTGGTGGCGATCGGGCAGTTCACCGTTCGCGCGCGCATCCGCCCCCCCGCCAACTGGGAGAAGCCCGACCACGCCTGGTTCGTGCACGCCATGGAGGCGCTGGGCGACTCCGCGATCGACATGCTCGACACCGGCATGGAGCTGGACCGGCAGATCGACTTCCTGCTGGGCGCGCTGGATGCGGTGCCCGACCACGAGAAGCTTCACCAGGTGCTGGCGGCGAAGTGCCAGGAGGCCACCAAGGGCTTTGTGCGCAGCGATGTCGCCGACCCGCTGGATGTCGAGCTGGCGCAGATCGACCCGGAGGAGCTGGATGCAGAGCTGGGCGAGGGGCGCCGCAAGAAGGTCGCCGCCGAGGAAGACGAGGACTGAGTTCCCTGCCTCGCTCGGCCGGGTCCCGGGCTACTTCCAGTCCAGCCCCTCGAAGAGCGTGTTGAGGTTGGTGCACCCCTCCGGCTCGACGATCACCATGTCCTCGACGCGCACGCCGCCGTGCGCGCGGCCGTAGAGCCCCGGCTCGATCGTCAGCGCATCTCCGGTCACCAGCGGCGGCCCCTTGAAATCCAGGAGCGGCGGCTCGTGCACGTCCAGGCCGATGCCGTGGCCGGTGCCGTGCGTCATGCCGCACCAGCTGTCGGGGACATCCGCCGCGGGCAGCCCGCTGGCGTAGCCAGCCGCGTGGATGACCCCCAGCGTGGCGCGGTGCACGGACTCGCCCGTGGCGCCCGTGCGCGTGGCGGCGATCGCGGCGCGCTTGGCCTCCAGCACCGTGGCGTGCATGCGCACCACCTCGGGGTGCGCGCTGCCATGCACCACCGTGCGCGTGCAGTCGCCGTTGTAGAGGGTCTTCTGGCACCGCGGGAAGATGTCCACGATCACGGGCTGGCCGGTGCGCAGGTCGCCGTGGCCATGGTCGTGGCAGTCGGCCCCCAGCGGGCCGCAGGCGACGATGGCGGGGACGTTGCTGAAGCCCGCCTGCAGCAGGTGCACATCGATCAGGAAGCGCACGCGCTCGGCGGTCAGGCGCTCCCCCTCGAAGAAGAGGACGCCGTTGCGGTCCGGCGCGGCACGCGCGATCGTCTCGCACGCCATGCGCATGGCCCCCTCGGTGACGCGCTGCGCGGCGCGCAGCCACTCCACCTCCTGCGCGTCCTTGGCGCGGCGCGACAGGACGCCCATCTGCTCGTCGTATTCCAGCGCGATCCCCGCCTGGCGGATGTGGTCGGCGAAGATCAGGGGCAGCGTGCGGTCCGAGACGACCTTGGTCACCTTCTGCAGCCGCAGGCACTCGGCGACCGCCTGCGCGGTGGCCGTCTCTCGGTCACCGGAGAGGCCGCCGTGCGGGGTGAAGTCCGCAGGGACGGCGCAGGCATCGGCGCGCGCGTGCGTGCGCGCGCGCGCCAGCTCGATGTCACGCAGGATGAAGACGCGGTGCCCGGGCGCCCCCGGCCGCTGGAAGTCGATGCACGCCGCCGGGTCCCCCACCGAGAAGCGCACGGCGTGGAAGAGCGCCTTGTTGATGCTGGGAATGCCGGCGAAGAGGCGGGCGGTGGACATGGGCACAAAGTACCGCACCCGGTGGAGGCGCGCGTCAGCGCGTCAGCGCGCGGTACTGCAGCTTGCGCGGCGGCGCGTCGTCGGGCAGCCCCAGGCGGCGGTGCCGGTCCTCTTCGTACGCCGAATAGTTGCCGTTGAAGAAGTACACCTTGCTGTCCCCCTCGAAGGCCAGGATGTGCGTGGCGACGCGGTCCAGGAACCAGCGATCGTGGCTGATCACCACCGCGCAGCCCACGAAGTTCTCCATGCCCTCTTCCAGGGCGCGCATCGTGTTGACGTCCAGGTCGTTGGTGGGCTCGTCCAGCAGCAGGACGTTGGCCCCCTCCTTCAGCATGCGCGCCAGGTGCACGCGGTTGCGCTCTCCCCCGGACAGGTTGCCCACGATCTTGGACTGGTCGGTGCCGGTGAAGCCGAAGCGCGCGACATAGGCGCGGCTGTTCACCTCGACGCCGCCCAGGATCAGCTTCTCGTCGCCGCCGGAGATCGCCTCCCACAGGTTCTTGTCGTTGGGGAGCGTGGCGCGGCTCTGCTCGACATAGCCCAGCTTCACCGACTCGCCCACGCGCATCTCGCCCTTGTCCGGCTTCTCGTTGCCGATGATCATGTTGAAGAGGGTGGTCTTGCCCGCCCCGTTGGGGCCGATGATCCCCACGATCGCGCCCGCGGGGATCGTGAAGTTGACGTCGTCCAGCAGCAGCTTCTCGCCGAATGCCTTGCTGACGCCGCGCGCCTCGATGACCAGCGTGCCCAGCCGCGGCCCCGGCGGGATGTAGATCTCGACCTCGGCCGCCTTCTCCTTCTGGTTCTGGCTGGCCAGCTGCTCGTAGCGCTCGACGCGTGCCTTGTTCTTGGCCATGCGCCCCTGCGGGTTGCGCGAGATCCACTCCAGCTCGTGCGCCAGCGCCTTCTGCCGGGTGCTGGCGTGCTTCTCCTCGATCTCCATGCGCGCCTTCTTCTGCGTCAGCCAGCCCGTGTAGTTGCCCTTGTAGGCATGGCCGATGCCGCGGTCCAGCTCAAGGATCCAGGTGGCGACGTTGTCCAGGAAGTAGCGGTCGTGGGTGACCGCGATGATCGTTCCCTCGAAGCGCTGCAGGTGCTGCTCGAGCCAGGCGACGCTCTCGGCGTCCAGGTGGTTGGTGGGCTCGTCAAGCAGCAGGATGTCGGGCTTGGTCAGCAGCAGGCGGCAGAGGGCGACGCGCCGGCGCTCACCGCCGGAGAGGGTGTTCACGGCCTGATCCGGGGGCGGGCAGCGCAGCGCCTCCATCGCCATCTCCAGCTGGCTGTCGATGGTCCACGCGTCCAGGCGGTCCAGCTGGTCCTGCACCTCGGCCTGCTTGGCCATCAGCTTGTCCATCTGCGCGGCGGGCATCTGCTCGCCGAACTTCGCGTTGATCTCGTCGTACTGCTTCAGCAGGTCGAAGATCCGCTTGGCGCCGTCGCGCACCACCTCGATGACGGTGCGCGTGTCGTCGATGAGCGGCTCCTGCTCCAGGAAGCCGATCGAGTAGCCGCCCGCGGCGACGATCTTGCCCTCGTAGTTCTTGTCGACGCCCGCGATGATGCGCAGCAGCGTGCTCTTGCCGCTGCCGTTCAGCCCCAGCACGCCGATCTTGGCGCCGTAGTAGTAGGACAGGGAGATGTCCTTCAGGATCGGCTTGCGGTCGATCTCCTTGGTCACGCCCATCATCGAGTAGATGACCTGCGTCTCGTTCTTGGGGCCGGATTTCGTGGGTGCTGCCATGGGTGGTTCCTGCCGCGCCGTGCGGGAGGAACATGGTAGCCCGGATCGCAGGCTATTCTTGCCTCCGATGCGAGCGTTCCTCGACTGGATCCGCGCCAACACCAACCCCACGGTGCGCCGCGCAGTCGTGGGCGTGGTCGGCGGCTGCGTGGTGCTGGCGGGGATCGCGATGCTGGTGCTTCCCGGACCGGGCATCGTGGTGATCCTGCTGGGGCTCGGCTTCCTGAGCCTGGAGTTCGCCATCGCCGAGGCGTGGATCGTGGCGGTGAAGAAGCACGCGGGCAACGCCGCGGACCGCGCGCGCGTGCCGCGGAGCGTGCTCTGGGTGCTGCCAGTGGCGGGGATCGCGCTCAGCATCGTCTTCGGGCTGGTGCCGGGCTTCGTGGCGGTCGTGCACGGAGCGGGAACCTGGGAAGTGGTGCGCAAGCCGCGAGTCAGCTGGGAGTGGAGCTACGCCGCGCAGGCGGACTTGGCCGCGGCGGCGCCAACGGATCCGCTTGCGGCGGGAATCCTGGCCCGGACGACGCGCTGGCCCGCCGTGGCGCAGCCCTGAGGCAGGTGCGGTTTGGCACGCGAATTGCAGAGGGGGTGATTCGTGCGTGCGCTGCTACCGTGGGCGCGATTTGCATCCGCAAGTCGATCGGAACCTGAACCAGGAGACGGCGCCATGCAACTGATCTCAGATACACCGGGGACGACGAACGACACGGGCACGATGCGGCGCGGCAATGCCGGACGCGCACTTTCCTTCCTGCTCTGCGTGGCCGCGCTGGCCCTGTGCGCGCCGCGCGCCTCCGCGCAGCTGGTGGTCAATTCGCTGGCCGACGCCCCCGATGCGATCCCCGGCGACTGCAACTGCGACGCCGACCTGGCGCAGCCGGGGAACCAGTGCACGTTGCGCGCCGCAATCATGGAGGCGAATGCATGCGCGGCCCTCACGGTGATCCTGCTCCCACCGGGCATCTACCAGCTGGGCGTCTCCGGTGGTGGCGAGAACGCCTGCGCGATGGGAGACCTGGACGTGCTCTGCCCATCGCTGACGATCATCGGCGGGGGCGCGGGAACCAAGATCGACGGCTTCGGCATCGACCGGATCTTCGATGTCTCGGGCGGATCGATGCTGCGCCTGACGGACATGGTGATCACAGGCGGCGATCCCGGTGCGGGCTCGCCCCCTGGGGCCCCCAGCGCCAACGGCGGAGCGATCCGCGTGGGTGGATTCAGCGGGGCAGGATCGATCAGCATGGAGCGGGTCCAGCTCGTCTCCAACCAGGCGCTCTTCGCGGGGGCGGCGGTCTCGCGCGGCGGCGGGCTGTGGGTGAATGGCACCGCCGACCTGACGGACTGCAACCTGGTGACCAACACCGCCAAGACCGGCGGCGGGGGCATGTACCTGACCACCGGCGCCACCGCCATCACCAAGCGCTGCACCTTCGACCGCAACAGCGCCACCGACAATGGCGGAGGGGTGATCGTCGCGGGTACCGCTGCATGGACCGCGACGGAATGCCTTGTTTTCAACAACAACGCCAACGAAGGGGGCGGCATCTGGGCGAATGGCGCAGTCACGTTCACCGCCGGAAGGATCGACCTGAATTACTGCGGCTTCGGCGGCGGCGGTGGCGGCTTCAGCTTGGCGGGCGGCGGGTTGCTGCGCGATGTCGAAGTGACGAACAACCTGGCTGGTGGCCCCGGAGGCGGCGGCTTGATCACGGGGGTCTCGGGTGTCTCACTGGACCGCGTCCTCTTCCACGGCAACGTCGGCACGACGGGAGGCGGCGGCCTGGAAGTGCTGAGCTCCGTCCGCGGCACCAATGTGCTCTTCATCGAGAACCACGGCCAGCTGGGCGAAGGCGGCGGGATGCGCGTCGGGGCGAACGGGCAGGCCGACCTGGCGCACGGCACTTTTGCGCGCAACGACGCCGCCATGGGGGGCGCGATCTTCGTCGGGAACCAGTTCGGTCCTGGCGGATGCTCGATCGGCTCATCCATCCTGGACGGCAACCTGCCCAGCAACGCGGCCTTCGGGCAGCCCTTGTCCATGATCGCCTCGCATGGATCAAACCTTGACTCCGATGGGAGCGCGGCGCTGACTGCTCCCAGCGACTGGCTCGGCTCGGCCGGCGTCGGTCCGCTGGTTTCCACCCCCGGGCCGGTGATCCGGGTGGCGTACCCCGATGCCTATGGCCCGGCAATCGACAGCGTCTTCGCCGGCGACTGCGTGGATGTCGGCGGCGGGGTGCTGCTGATCGACGCGCGCCAGGATCTGCGCCCGCAGGATGGCAACGCAGACGGCATCGCCATCTGCGACCGGGGCGCAGCCGAGCATCCGCGGCGTTGCGCGGGCGACTGCAACCAGGATGGCGTGATCGACGGCGCGGACCTTGGCGTCCTGCTCGGCGCCTGGGGCGGCTATGTTCCGTGCGCGGACCTGAATGGCGATGGGCAGATCGACGGCGCCGACCTGGGCATGCTGCTTGGCGCGTGGGGGCCCTGCCCCTAGCGGAGCCGGGCGCAGCTGCGGGTCACTGGCGGGATGGCACCCCCTTCACGCGTTCCTGAGCCTCTTTCGGCGTCGGGCTGCCAGTCCCGGGTTGACATGCCCCCCGGGCGCGGAGGATGATCACCTTCGTGGACCGCCCCGCGCGGCCATCGTGGAGCTGGGCCGCACGCCGCGTGCGCCCCCGGGGAGCGGAAAGGGAGCATCGGATCCTGTCGCGTGCGCCGTGTGCGCGCGCGGTCACTGCGTTCGTACCCCGTCCGCTTCGCCACTCGGAGACCCACCATGAAGAACCGCATCGCCTTCGCGTCAATCCTTGCCGCCGCTGCCTTGGCCGCCGCTGCCAACGCCGAGTTCGCCGTCGGCGACACGGTCCTCATCCAAGGTGTCGCCGGCCCCGAGGGTGGCTACACCTATTGGGGATGGAACACCGCGAACGTGCCCCACTCGCTGGGCACCAGCAACCAGATCTACCTGGACACCACCAACCCCAACAACTTCGTCAGCGTCACTTCGTGGATCACCAACGCGGGATCGACGGTCAACTTCTCCTTTGACTTCTCGCACTACCTGCCGGGCAACTTCACGCTGCACGCGCTGGAGATCGACGGGCTGAAGCCCGATGGATCGCCGATCAGCGTCACCGCGTCGCAGGGTACGGCCCACATCGGCGCGGCCAACAAGGTTCGCTGGGATGGGTCGGGCGCGTCGCTGGCGCAGGATCCCAAGCTGCTGCTGAGCGTCACGAACGTCCCCGCCCCGGGTGCGCTGGCGTTGATTGGCGCCGCAGGAATCATCGGCGCACGTCGCCGTCGCGCCTGAGTGCCGGACAACATTGCCGGATTCGAGCGGCCCCGTATGGTCACAGGCGGGGCCGCTCTGTTTTTGACGTTGCGTCTTTCAGGCTCGGCACCCCTCTGCGATGATGCGCGGATGCGCACCGAATCCCGCTCGATTGGCTTGCTCGCATTCCTGGCCGCCACGCTTGTCCCCTGTACCCCGGTGCAGGCCACGGACAAGACCTGGGACGGAGGGGCGGGGACCAATTCATGGCAGGATGGCAACAACTGGAACCCCAATGGCGTCCCTGGCACGGAAGATGATGTCACGATCACCGGCCCCGCCAAGCTGATCGTGCTCTTCCCTGGCGGAAACAGCACGGTGAAGAGCGTGGCTTGCGACCGCACATTGGCCATCCAGGGGGGCGGCTTCGCCGTGACCGGCGCGTTCACCATCACCGGCGGCGGAACGCTCAGCTATTCGGGCGGCACGATCACGGGCACCCCCACGATCCTCGGCTCGACGCTTGAGATCGGCGCCTCCGCCTCCGCGGTGGCATCCTTCGTCATCGGCGGCACCAGCACGCTGCAGGGAGACCTGCAGGCCGGGCAGAGCATCTGGGTGAAGGGCGGCGAGGCGGGCCACGCGCTGTTGCTGCTGCCGACGAACATGGTGAACAACGGCACTCTGCGCATCGAGAGCGTCTCCAGCTCCTGGAACTCCGACATCGCGATGTCCGGCGGCACGCTGACGAATTCCGCCACCGGCATCATCGCGGTGAACCAGGGCAGCTTCGGGCCGCGCACGCTGGCCACCAGCATCCGCAACCTGGGACAGATCTCCGTCGAGGCTGGCGTGCTGGCCACGATGACCGGCGCCGCACCGGTGCTGGAGCAGGAGGCGGGGACGATCAATGCCCCGGGCCGGCTGCGCGTGCAGGACGGCGCGATTCACCTGACCGGCGGGCAGACGCTTGGCAACGTCTCGTGCAGCGGCGGCGCGATCGACGTCGAGGCCACCGTCACGCTGCCATCGACGGTGCAGTGCGAGACGACTTCGACCGCGTTGGTGAAGAACGCCTCGGCGGCGACGACGGTGCGGGTGGCGGGCGGCATAAACGGCGACGCGCGCCTGAACACCCTGCCCGGCGCCAGCAACGCAGGCACCATCCTCCTGCAGTCCGTCGGCAGCAGCTGGATCTCCAGCATCCGGATCCAGGGCGGCTCCTTCCGGAACGAGGGCCTGCTGGCGGTCGGCGTGGGCAGCTTCGGCCCCCGCGAGTGCGACGGCGGCACGCTGGTGAACGCGGGCAGCATCTGGGTGGAGCCCGGCACCACGCTCATCGTCCGTGATGGCTTCACGGTCGAGGGTGGCGTGAACACCGGCGACATGCGCGTCTCGGCGGCGGTGGTCTCGGTGACCGCCTCGCCTGCCGTGCCCACCGAGGTGGAACTCGCCGGCAGCGCCAACCTGCTGGCAACGGACAACCTGCCCAACGTCACGCTCTGGGTGAAGGGTGGCCTCTTCGGCGATGGCATGCTCGAAGTGCAGGACGGGCGATCAAACCGCGGCGTGCTGCGGATCGAGTCCGCCTTCAGCTCCTGGGTCTCCGCGATCAACGCGCCGAAGGGCACATTTACGAACGGCGCGGACGGCGTCATCGACGTCCGTCTCGGCAGCTTTGGTCCGCGCACCTTCACCGGCAACCTGACCAACCTGGGCACGATCAACGTGGACGCGGGCAGTGCACTGGTGTGCACCGGCGTTGATCACGTGGTGGAGCAGGCGGGCGGCACGATCAACGCCAACGGACCGATGATCGTCCTGGGGGGCACGCTGCACATGACCGGCGGGCAGTCGCTGGGACTGCTCTCCAGCCGCAACGGGACGCTGGACATCGAGGCAAGCGTCGCGGCGCCTTCGCAGGTGCGTTCCGAGGGCACGGTGCAGCTGGTGAAGAACGCGTCGGCGGCCACCGCGCTGCGCGTGACCGGCGGTGCCAGCGGCGACGGAATCCTGGTCACGCAGCAGGACGCGTTCAACGCAGGCACGCTTGCGCTGGAGAGCCTGGCCAGCAGCTGGGCCTCCAACATCAGCATCGGTGGCGGCAGCTTCCTGAACAATGGGCTGCTCTCCGTGCGCGTGGGCACCTTCGGGCCGCGCTTCTGCTCCGGTGGCACGCTGGTGAACGCTGGCACCATCACCGTGGAGCCCGGCACCACCTTTTCCGTGAGCACGGGATTCGACGAGGCGGGTGGCACGAACAGCGGCGACATGATCGTCTCCTCGGCGGTGCTCTCGGTGACGCAGTCGCCCGCGGCTCCGATCGAGATCGTGCTTGCGGGCACCGCGAACACGCTGGTCACCGACAATCTTGCCGACGTCACGCTGTGGGTGAAGGGGGGGACCTTCTTCGGCGGCCTGCTCACCATCCAGGACGGGCTTGCCAACCATGGCGTGATCCGCCTGGAGAGCACGGGCAGCAGCTGGGAGAGCAACCTGGCGGTGGTGGGCCAGGCGGCAAGCGCCGGCACGCTCACCAACGCGGTGGGCGGCATCGTGCGCGTCGGCCAGGGCACCGGCGGGCCGCGCGCGTTCAGCGGGAACCTGCTGAACGCGGGGCGACTGGAACCAGGGTTCCCCAGCAGCTTGGCGATCAGTGGCACGTATGAGCAGCTTCCGACCGGCACCTTTGCGTGCGAGTTCGCAGGTCCGAGCGCGAGCCAGTTCTCAAGCCTGGCAGTCGGAGGCGATGCCTTCCTGGCGGGTGCGATCACCGCCGCGCGGGTCGGTGGCTACCAGCCTTCGAATGCCACGGCGCACGCCGTGCTGAACGCCGCCAGCCGCACCGGCACCTTCACCAGCGTCGAGAGCTGCGATGGCGTGCTGATGAGCTACACGCCCACGCAGGCGCGACTCACCTTCACGACCGTGAGCGGCGTGGTGGGAGACCTGAACGGCGATGGCCACGTGAACGGCGCCGACCTGGGACTGTTGCTGGGATCCTGGGGGCCGTGCAGCGCATGCTGCCCCGGCGACCTGACCGGCGATGGCGTGGTGAACGGCGCGGACCTGGGCGCATTGCTGGGCAACTGGGGCTGAGCACGGCCGGACCGCGCAGCGGTGCAGTAGCGTGCACGGCCCGTGCCGGTGCCTGCGCCTGCGCGATCCCTGCACCCATGCCCGCCGCGACACTGCTCACCCTGCTTGACGACATCGCCAGCGTCCTTGATGACGTGGCGCTGATGACAAAGGTGGCCGCCAAGAAGACGGCGGGCGTCCTGGGCGATGACCTGGCGCTGAACGCGCAGCAGGTGACGGGCGTCAAGGCGGACCGCGAGCTGCCGGTGGTATGGGCGGTCACCAAGGGATCGCTGCTGAACAAAGCGCTCCTGGTGCCATCGGCGCTGGTGATCAGCTGGCTGGCGCCGTGGGCGGTCATCCCGCTCCTGATGATCGGTGGCGCCTACCTCTGCTACGAGGGATGCGAGAAGCTGCTGCACGCCATGCACGCGCGCCGCCATCCCGAGGATCCTGCCGCGCACGCCGCGCGGCTGGCGGCGCTGGCCGACGAGCGCATCGACATCGTGGCGCTGGAGAAGTCCAAGATCCGTGGGGCCATTCGCACCGACTTCATCCTGAGCGCCGAGATCATCGTCATCACGCTCGGCACCGTGGCCACATCGACCTTCCTGACGCAGGTGGCCGTCCTTGTGGCCGTGGCGCTGATCATGACGGTGGGCGTCTATGGCACGGTGGCGGGCATCGTGAAGCTGGACGACGCGGGGCTGTGGCTCAGCGTGCGCCCGGGCACGCGCGGGTCGCACAAGGCACTGCGCTTCGCGGGGCGCACCATCCTGCGGGGCGCCCCCTACCTGATGAAGGGACTCTCCGTCGTGGGCACCGCCGCGATGTTCCTGGTCGGCGGCGGCATCCTCTCCCATGGCGTTCCCTGGATGGACGCACAAGTGCACGCGCTCGCGGAGCATGCGGGCCAGGTCCCGGGCATCGGCGCGGTGCTGGAGTACTGCGCACCGGCGCTGGTGAACGGGCTGCTCGGGGTGGCGATCGGCGCCGCCGTGCTGGGCGCGGTGATGGGCTGCCTTCGACTGGTGCGCCGCGTGAAGCCCGCGGGGGAATCGATGACCGGTGCGAGCAAGGCCACGCCGCCTGCGGCGCATTAGCATCCGCAGCCGATGGCGACGCGCACACGACAGATCATTGCCTTGGGCGGCGGCGGGTTCTTGATGGAGCCCGAGAATCCCGCCCTGGACCGCTATGTGCTGGCGCAGGCAGGCGCCGCGCATCCGAAGGTCTGCTTTGTGCCCACCGCAAGTGGCGACGCCGACCGAAACCTCTTCAACTTCTACGCCGCCTTCTCGCGCTACGAGTGCAGGCCGACGCACCTGAAGCTCTTCGGGCGCACCCCGGACCTGGGCGCGCTGCTGCTTCAGCAGGACGTCATCTATGTCGGCGGCGGCAACACCAAGAGCATGCTGGCGGTCTGGCGCGAATGGGGCATTCCCGAAATCCTGCGCCAGGCGTACGACGCCGGCGTCGTCCTGGCCGGCGTCAGTGCGGGGGCGATCTGCTGGTTCCAGCAGGGCGTCACCGATTCGTGGGAAGGAAGGCTTGCCCTCATCGACTGCCTGGGCATGCTGCCGGGGAGCGCCTGCCCGCACTACGACGGTGAGCCTGAGCGGCGGCCCGCGGTGCACGACATGCTGCTGCGCGGCGCGCTGGAGCCGGGCTATGCCATGGACGACGGCGCCGCCGTGCATTTCCGCGATGGCCGAGTGCTGCGCGCGGTCGCCTCGCGCCCGAAGGCGAACGCGTTCCGGGTGGACGCGGTGAATGGCGCGGTGGTGGAGCAGCCGCTTCCGATCGAGCGCCTGGGCTCCTCGCCTGCCTCACGCGTCTAGCTGGCAGAGCAACTCGACGCAGGAGGGGCGGAAGGAGCGCTTCAGGAAGAAGGCGCGCGACCCCTCGTTCCAGATCCCGGTGGTGGCGCGCAGCTGCCAGATGTCGTTCTTCCGCGCCCAGCTCTTGACGGCCTCCAGCAGCGCAGTGCCCGCCCCCGAACCCCTCGCGGCGGCGTCCAGGAAGATGTCGTGGACATGCGCGTGGCGGGCGCTCCAGGTGCGCGGGCACTCCTCGTAGACCTCGGCCACCAGGTAACCGACGCGCGCGCCCGCGCGCTCGACCACCAGCACCACACCGCCCTTGCCCGCGATCAGTTCCGGGATCCACTGGGTGTACGCCTGCTGCGGGTCCGCTTCGGTCTCGAAGCGATCGGCGTCCTGCTTCACGTGCTCGCCGCGGAACTCGACCAGGCAGGCACGGATCCAGTCGACATCTTCCAGGCGGGCAGGGCGGACGATGGTGTTGGTCGCGGTCTCCATGGGATCACCTGGGAATGAGGGTAGCTCACGACCGCGCATCGCGGAGGATGCGGCAAGAGCGTAAGGCGAGCACGATCAGGAAGGCACCGGATCCGAGGCCAAGGATTGCGATGAAGAGCTGGATGCCGCGGCACACCGCACTCCAGTCCGGCGAGAGGATTCCGATCTGCATGCTGCCGCTGCAGCCCTGGTAGCCCACGGCGCCGGTCGCGCCGGTTGGCGCTCCGGGGAGCACTGCGGGTCCGCCCCCCGCGATCGCCTCGACATTGCTTGGCGCGAGCCACTCGGAACCGAGCATCTCGCGGATGAACTGCTCGCAGTCGCCGGTCGCCGCGGGGCACGCGCCATACATGGCCAGCGTCTGCTGGACATCGGCGGCGCGGGCCGGCAACCTGGAGGTCAGGTCGATCCACTGCTCGTCACGCTGACTTCGGTGAAGGGCGACGAGGTTCGGGAGGGACATGCCGAGACCCGTCACGGAGAAAGTCAGCGACCGAACGACCATCTCGGGATCCGCCGGGCGGGCCTTCGCGTCGAGAAGGAAGTGGAAGGCCGGTACCGAGCCGGTGGTGACGAGCTCGGCGCGAAGCCGGACACCCGGGTCGCTCTCCTCAATCTTGAAGTGGTAGCCCAGGACGGTCCGCCGGATGTATTCGCTGGGATACAGCTGCCACCGCCCTGCCGCTTCAACGCAAACCACCGCATCGGCCGCGATGCAGCCGGCCGCGAAGAAGAGCGCGAGCCACCGGCGCGTCGGGCACATCCAACCCCAGCGCGGCGCCTCGGAGGCCAGCGCGCCGCACTCGGTGCAACGCGCCTGCGGCGAAGCGCCGCGCGGGTAGGCGCAGCGCAGGCATTCGCGCGCTGGATCCAGGCGGCCGCGAAGGGCATGTCGCACCAGCAGCACGCCCACGACGAGCAGCACCGCGCCAAGGATCGCCACCTGGAACAGGTCGAATTGCGCCATCGCTCCGCAAGTGTATGGGTCTATGGATGCAGGTGGCGGACCAGAAACTCGCGCCGCTTCGCCGCCCCGAACTCCGTCTCGGCGGCGCCGTGTCCCTGTCCCGGCACCACCACCAGCTCAAAGTCCTTCTTGGCGCGCACCAGCGCCGCAGCCACCTGCATCGTGCTGGCGGGATCCACGTTCTCGTCCAGCTCCCCCACCACCAGCATCAGCTTGCCCTGCAGCTTGGCGGCGTCCGCGACGTTGCTGCTGCGCGCATAGCTCTCATCGACGGGCCAGCCCATCCACAGCTCGTTCCACCAGATCTTGTCCATGCGATTGTCGTGACAGCCGCAATCGGCGACAGCCACGCGGTACATCTCGGGGTGGTCAAGCAGCGCGCGCATCGCGTTCTGCCCGCCCGCGCTGCCGCCGTAGATGCCCACGCGCGCCAGATCCATCTGCGGGTGCTTGGCGGCCGCCGCACGCAGCCACGCGACCCGGTCGGGAAGCCCCGCATCCTTCAGGTTCTTCCACGCCACGTCATGGAATGCCTTGCCGCGCCAATTGGTCCCCATGCCATCCATCTGCACCACGATGAACCCCTCCTGCGCCATGGTGCGGTGGTTGTCCCAGACTGCGAAGGCCTTGGGCGTGAAGAAGTCCTGCGGACCGGCGTAGATCTGCTCGACGACGGGCATGCGTGCCGCCGCGTCAGCCGCAGCGCGCACCGGCCACCAGAGCACCCCCCAGATGTCGGTGCTGCCGTCGCGCCCCTTCGCCGTGAATCGCACGGGAAGGCTCCATCCCCGCGCAAGCAGCGCCGAGGCGTCCGCGCGCCCCAGCTCCGTCACCAGCCCACCATCGGCAGCGCGGCGCAATTCATGCACGGGGGGCAGGTCCACACGCGACCAGGTGTCGACATAATGCGCGCCATCGGGGCTCCAGGAAAGCGCGTGCGTACCGTCGCCCTCGGTCAGCACCGTGAAGGCACTTCCATCCAGGGGCGCCCGGATGAAATGCATGTGATACGGATCCTGCCCCGCGTGGCTGCCCATGACGCGCAGCAGCACCTCGCGCTTCGCCTCGTCCACGCGCTCGACCGCGCGCACCATCCAGGGGCCGCGCGTCACCTGCGCCTTCACCGCGCCGGAGGCCACATCGACCAGGTACAGGTGGTTCCATCCGTCGCGCTCGCTCATCCAGAGCACCTCGGCGTCACCCAGCCAGTGCAGGAAGAACTTGTCCGCGTAATCGATGAATGTCTTGGAGGCCTCGTCGATGACCGTGCGCACCGCGCCGCTGCGCGCGTCGATGGCCAGCAGACGCAGCGCCTGGTGCCCGCGCTGGTTGTAGACGAAGTAGAAGACGCTGCTGTCTGCCGCCCAGCGGAGGCCATCGATCGACCATGGGTTGGCAAAGAGCGCGCGATCCAGCGGCACCTCGCGCCCGTCCGCGGCGAAGAGTCGCGGCCATCGCTGCTCGATGGTGTCGCCGGGCTTCAGGTAGTTGATCGTGCGCACCTTGGGCTGGACCTGGTCGCGCGGCGCGCTCTCCACCAAGGTCACGGGGTGCCGCTGCGCGGGCGTGCGTTCGAAGACCACCACGAAGGCGCCGTCGGGGGACCAGTGTGGCGGACCGTCCAGGGCGGCGGCCGCGGGGGGCAACGCGCGCGGCGGCGCTGCCGCGACGGCAGGCAGTTCGCGCGGCGCCGGCGCGGGTGCGTCGCCCGATGCCGGCACCGTCTCGACAATCGTCACCTCGATGGGCAGGTCCTCGGCCACTGCATACCCCAGGACGTTGCCGTCCGCCGCACTGACCTTCCATGCATGCCCGCCATAGGTGTGCATCTGCCGGGACTCGCCCGCCGCCACGGTGCCGTACGAGTGCTCGCGTCCGCCCGAGTCCACCCACTGCAGCGCCACCGCGCCCGAGGTGCGGTTCACGAAGGTCAGGCCCGTCGATTCCCCTTGCCGATCGCTGCGGTGGGGCTGCGCCTCCAGCCCGCGCGCCAGCTGCGCAGAGGCGGCAGCGGGGGCAAGCTCGCGTCGCGCACCCGTCTCGACGTCCACTTGCACGACCGGATCGGCCTGATCACTGGGCACCAGCCAGAGGGTGCGCGCATCAATCCACCGGACACGCGCAGCAGGGTCGCGCAGCAGTCCCTGGAAGTCCGCGCCGCCGAGTGATGCTGGCGCCGCACCGGCCGCCGAAAGCGCGAGGCATGCGAAGAACGCACGGAGGGCCAGCGATGGACAGCGCATCATTGCCCTCCATACCGCTGGCTTCGCCCACCGATGCGCGCAATCCCGCCCCGCCACAAGCTTGCCGCCCATGGGCGCGCCCGGCGCATCGACCTCTTGGCACCACAATTCATGCACGGCGCGGGCGCCTCCGGCCGATATCACGCCCAACTGCATGCTCCGACGAACAGCCCGCTCCCGCGCCCTGCTCCTCCACCTTACGCCCTCCCTTCTCTCCGTCGCCGCCACGCTGGCGCCGCTCGGATGCGCGGCGCCGCCCTCCCGCAGCGCAGGGGAGACGCAGAAGCTGCGCACCGCCACCGAGCTCTCGGCACGCCTCCTGGACATCTCCGACTTCGCGACCGCCAGCTTCGAGCTCGAAGTGACGCGTTGCGCCTTCGAGGGGGCGACGCAGCAGCAACTCAGCGCGATGGAGCTGACCCGCAACTCCGCCACCAGCAACATCCGCTCGCTGGCGCTGGGCTCGGACCCTGCCGGGGCGCTGGTTGACATGTACGTCTACATCGGCCTGGCCGCCTGGTCCTGCGAGAACCGCGCAACGGCGCGCAGCGAGCTCCTGGTCATGGATTGCAGCCGCACCTACGGAGCAGTCAAGGATCGCGTCCAAAGCGTCGCCGATGAGATCATGACGCCCAAGCAGCGGCAGGAACTGGACGCGTTGATCGATGACTTCAAGGCGGCCCATCCCAACCGGCTGAGCATCGGCCTGATGCGCCTGACCGAACTCGCACGACTCTCCGGCAACAAAGTGCGCATTCTGGAGGCGGCCGCCCCGGACATGCTCAGCCCCGTCACCGATGCCGCGCGCCAGCTGGAACAGGCGCGCCTGCTGGGGAACAGGGTGATCTGGCTGCTCAGCCGCCTGCCCACCAGCGCCGGATGGGAGGCGCAGACAGTAGTGCGCACAGCGCTCGAGAGCGATGAAGTGGAGCACGCGTTGCAGCATGCTGACCGCCTGGGCGACCGCCTGGACGCCGCCCGTGCCGCCCTCGGGGCGCTGGACGGCCGCGTCCAGCAGCTTGGCTCGCAAGTCGATGGGCTGGGCAAGGGGGTCGATTCGCTGGGTGCCGAGCTGCGCTCGATGCAAGGGGCGCGCGCGGTCGCCCACGAAGCGATGCTGCTTGTCACGGCGCTGGCGGTCGCGCTGGCAGTGGTGGTGGTGGTAGCGGCGCGCTGGCTGGCGCGCTCGATCGCGCGCCACCCCCAGGGAGCCGACTCACCCTGACGCTGGACGCGTGGGCAGCCGATACCGCACCAGCGCCGTGGATGGCATGGGCGGGTACTGCAGCACCAGGCGCACCGCGACGAAGTCCTTGGGATTCCATCCACCCTTGGCGAAGACGGCCTCCATCAGCTCGGCCTGCCGCGGCAAGTGCGGCGTCTCGAAGCCATGCGGCAGCGCACCCAGGTGCTCCAGCCGCTCTTCGATGGGGAGCCGGTAGTTTTCGCGCGTGGCCGGGTCCAGCGCCAGCATGCCGAAGGGGCGCCCGTAGACGCGCACCTCGGGCTCGAAGTGCTCGGCGATGTCGCGATGCAGCGCAATGTCCTGGATGAGCGTCTCCACCGGGATCGTCACCAGCGCGCTCAGCTCCCCCATCTCGTCCGGGATGGTGCCGTACCGCGGAACGGCGGCACGCTCCAAGTGGCCGAAGACCAGCGAGACCTCGCCGGTGCGCCCAACGGGCCCCTCAACCAGTTCATGCACCACCTCGGTGCCAAGTTGCACGCTGCGGACCTCGGCATCCGGCGGCGTGCACCACGAACGCATGATGAGCAGCGGGTCGGCCTCCGACTTGGGCGCCTCCAGTGGCTCGATGCGACGCGCACGCGCGCTCTCGCTGCTGGCACCGATCAGGCGGTGGAAGCGGAAGATGGGCCACCCCTGCACCGGGCGCAGGCGGCGGATGTCGAACATGCCGGCCACCAGCGCCAGGTCCAGCTTCTCGGGGTCCGTCTCGTTGGGCGCCAGGATTGCGGCCATGGTCCGCACCCGCGCCTGCAGCCCCCAGACACCGCTGTTCCCGCGGAAGGCCAGCTTGCGCGACATTTCGAGAGACTTGCCCTGTCCCAGGCCGTCCATCAGGATCTCAAGCGTGGTGCGGTCGCCGACGTGCAGCGCGATCATGCGCTCGAAGTCAGCCAGTGCGGCGCGCACCCGCCCCACCACTGCGGGCTTGGCGCCTGCGCTCATCATCGCCCCCAGCAGGATGCCCATCCCCTCGCTGCCGGGCACCAGCGGGACCGTCTCCAGAGGATCGGGGCTCTGAAGCACCTTCGCGATCTTCCACGTCAGGTTCTTGTTGAGGCTGAACCGCCGTGCCACCAGCTGCGGCCGGCGGACATCCGCACCAACATCGGCGTACAGCGCCAGCAGCGCCGCTCGCAGCTCGGAGGCGGTGCTTCGGCAGTCGTCGGCAAAGCTGCGGGGAATGGATGCGGTCGACATGGCGAGGTGGCGCGTGGGGCGCGTCGTGGGGACCAAGGGAGTCACCCATAGAGTACGAACTGATCGGTGATTCCCCGCAGCGCAATAATCCCCGCCAGCACGTCCGCGTCGTGGGCGTGCGCCCCGTCCGGTATCGGCGCGGGGGGGGGGGGCCCCCCCCTGCACACATTCCGGCGGCGAAATCACGGTTCGCCAACTGCGGTTGCGGATCAACTCACGGGCGGCACTCGGCGCGGGCGCCAGGAAGTAACTACATGGTGCGACGGCAAATCGTTGCTGCGGCAGGATTACAGTCTGATAATAGCGCCCGCCAGCAGAAGTTCATCGCTCTGGAGGCGCAGGTGAAGCAATCGTTCAGAAGAGGCTTGCGCACCCCTGAAGCGGCGACATATTCCCTATGGAAGTCAGGGTTGAGGGTGCGCCATCCGTGGCGCGGTTCGGGTTGGCCCTCCCCGTCTCCGCTCTCCAAGCCCTTCGCCAGCGTCGTGCGCCCCTGCGGCCACCTCTTGATGCTCGTGCGATTTGGCCACCTGAGCGAAGCGAGCCGCCGACGACAGCACGCCCTTCTGCGCCTTCGGCGCTTTGTCTCCTGTTGTTCGCCCCCTTTCTCCCTTTCCCCTTGGAGTTCGAAAACATGAAGCTCTCATCCATGCTCGTTGCCGCTTCGGTCCTGGCCGTCGCCGCGACCACCAACGCCGCGCTCGTCTACGGCGGCGGCACTCAGACCGGCAGCCGATTCAATCCCGGTGCCAATGTCATCACCTACATGAACTGCTTCGTCGACACTTCGGGTGGCGGCACCCAGCTGCAGCTGGACAACGTCACCGCTGGCATCCGTCGGCTGGTGTCGGCGGGCGCGTTGATTGACGTCGGTCTGAACATCTACGTCGCGGAGATGACCTGGGATGGCACCGACTTCGGTCGTGGCGCCAACACCATGGTCTTCTCGACCAACTCGCTGGGTGCCGGCAATGCCTCCATCACCCAGTCCGTGTCGGCGAACACCAACATGCTCGTCAACCTGGAGATGACCTCGAACGGCCCGAACCTGGGTGGCCTGTGGATCGGCGTCGAGTTCACCGGCGCAAACGCCGCGAACATCGCCAACGGCTGGCGCGTCATCGGTGCACCGACGACCGGCGCGTCCATTGACGCCTTCGCGATGTACAATTACCAGGGTTCCGGCCAGTTCGAGGGCCTGTACAACTTCACCGACGCGGCCGGCGCGCCCGCTCCCTCGCGCTTCATGGTGGACCTGTCGGGCACCGTCGTCCCCGCCCCCGGCGCCCTGGCCCTGCTGAGCCTGGCCGGGCTGGTCGGTGGCCGCCGTCGCCGCTGAACCTGACTCGAATCGAGCGTCGGACCCCGACGCACCGCTCTGAAAGACGACGACCCCCGCCAGCAGTGGCGGGGGTCGTTCGTTTTCGGGGAACGGGCGCTTCAGGACCCGCGCGTCCACACGCAAGACGCGCGCGGTTCCTGCGCTTCCCGCGTCCAGGGCACCGCGCCTTCAGAGCACCGTGCCGCGCAGGATCAGCGCCGCGGCGCTGAAGTAGATGATCAGGCCGGTGACGTCCACCAGCGTCGCCACGAAGGGGGCCGAGCTGGTGGCCGGGTCCAGCCGAAGCGAGCGCAGCGCGAAGGGCAGCAGGCTTCCCGCAATGGTTCCGAAGCTCACGACGCCGATCAGGCTGAGCCACACGGTGATGGCGATGCGCATCGAGTGCTCGCCGTAGTCGGACCACCCCAGCTTCTGCCAGATCAGCACTCGCGCGAAGCCGATCATCCCCAGCCAACCGCCCAGCAGCAGGCCGGAGCCGAGCTCGCGCACGCCCACCCGCCACCAGTCGCGCAGCTGAAGTTCGCCCAGCGCCAGCGAGCGCACGATCAGCGTGGCCGCCTGCGAGCCGGAGTTGCCGCCGCTGCTGATCACCAGCGGGATGAAGAGCGCAAGCACCACTGCGGCCTTGATCTCGTCCTCGAAGTGCCCCATGGCGCTGGCGGTCAGCATCTCGCCGAAGAAGAGAATCGAGAGCCAGCCCCCGCGCTTGCGCAGCAGCGTGGTGAAGGGCGTGCGCGCGTAAGGGGTGTCGATCGCCTCCAGGCCGCCGAAGCGCAGCTGCGTCTCCGTCTCTTCGGTCTGCGAGATGTCCAGCACGTCGTCGGCGGTGATGATGCCCAGGATCAGCTCGTTGTCATCCACCACCGGGAGCGCGGTGCGGTCGTACT
Organism: Phycisphaerales bacterium; assembly: GCA_044230125.1. Classification (GTDB taxonomy): domain Bacteria; phylum Planctomycetota; class Phycisphaerae; order Phycisphaerales; family SM1A02; genus UBA966. The sequence goes on along the minus strand of JBGARR010000010.1, from coordinate 61,755 downwards.
TCTTGAAGAGCCGCACCACCTCAGGCAGCTCGGTCCGCGCGGGGATGCTGACTGGTGCGCGGTAGTCCAGCTCGGCCACCACCACCGCGGGATCCGCCTTCACCAGCGCCCCCAGGCGCAGGTCGAAGAGGAACTTCCCCGACTCGTCCACCACGTAGAGCACGCTCATCGTCTCGGCGCGTCGCTCCGAACGGCGGATCGCGTCCAGCGCCTGCGCGGCGGTCATCTCGGGGCGCAGCGCCACGTACTCGGGCGTCATCACGTGGCCGGCGGTGTCGGCGGGATATCCCAGCAGCTGTCGCGTGGCGGCACGGGCCTGCGGGCTCAGCGATTCCAGGATTCGCCGAGTGACTGAGGCAGGCAGGTCATCCAGCAGGCCGACGCGGTCGTCGGGCGTCATCGCGTTCAGCAGCTCCATCATCTGGTCGCTGGAGAGCGAGCTGACAAGTTCGGCCTGGCGCTCAACGGGCAGATACGAGAAAACCGCGCCTGCCCGCTCCTTCGGCAGCAGGCGGAAGACGATCCCCTCGTCCTCCGGGGGCAGGTCGATCAGGATCTCGGCCAAGTCGGCCTCGTCCACGCCTTCGAATGCGGCGCGCAGGCCAGCCCAGTCACGCTGGGCGATGAGGTCCTCGACCTCGACTTGGACCAAATGTCCGAGCATGGGCGCGCGAGGCTACCCCAACGGGCAGGCCTCGCGCGCACCAGCACTCGGCGCGCCTCCGCGGTCTAGCTGCAGGGACCCCAGCCGCCCAGGATCACCGCCAGGTCTGCACCATTCACGACACCGTCATGGTTCAGGTCGGCAGGGCCGCCAAGCGCACCCCATTGCGAGAGAACAAAGGCCAGGTCCGCCCCGTCCACGATCCCATTGCCACCTGCAGGCGCCAGGTCCGCCGGGCATGCACCGGGGAAGCTGGTCGCGTCAGAGGGGTCGGTGCCTGCATCGACCTCGTCGCGATCGAAGAAGCCGTCGCGATCCCGGTCGATGCCGATGCGCCGCTCGGTGCCCGCCGGGACCAGCGTGTAGGTCAGCTCGCTGCCAGGGGCCGCAAGGGCCAGCAGCGCAGCCGGGGCAAGCACCTGGGCCGCGCGATCGGACTGGAAGACGCCGCTCTGCAGGACGAATCCACGCGCGATCCCGCCGACGTGCCCCTTGACCACCAGCCCCGCCTGGCCCGCGTTGGCGAAGCCGATCAGCTGCGTGATGCGCGCCGAGTCGTCGCCCGCGCCACCTCCGTTGCTGGCCGTCGTCTGCGCGCCGACGCCCGCGAAGGTGTCGGTGCCGAAGCTGAGCATGAACGCCTCGATGTCGCGGCGCTGCTGCTGCCCCGCGCCGCCGCCGGGGAAGTTGAAGCCGACGTTTAGCACGTCGCGCAGCGTCGCCTCCTCGCCATCGTGGTCGAATCCGAAGCCGCGATTGGCGACCTGCGAGGCCTTGTCTGCGCCCACCTTGCGGTAGGCGTCGCGCAGCGGCGAGTTCTTCTTGTTCTGGTCGTCGCCCGGGCCGGGGATGTCGACGCGGTTGTTGGTGCCGTCCGGGCCCGCATGGCAGGTGATGCACGCCACGCCAGGTGGCGGCCCGAAGAGCGGTGCGGTATTGAAGAGCGTCTGTCCATTCACTGCATTCCCGGTACCACCCCCCTGCACGACCAGCGCGGTGCGCAGCGTGCCATCCAGGTTGCGGTTGGGGTTCGGCGGGAAGGTGAGCGAATCGACGTACGCCGTCAGCCGCACCATCTCGGCCGCGCTGATCTGCGCGTCGCGCCCCTGCAGCTTCACGAACGCCTCGTTGAAGTCCGCCAGGTCAACCTTCTCGCCGCGCCAGTGGAAGGGTTCGTTGCCGATGATGCCCACCAGGGTCTGCGTGGTCATGGGCCCCTTCATGGGGTGCCAGGGGCTGCAGCCGTTGGGCACCTGGCAGACCTCGTCGAAGACCTTGATGCTGCCCTGCGGGTTGCCAAGGTCCCACGCGATGCGGTCGGCGCGTCCATCCACATGGCACGATGCGCACGACGCCTGGCCGAGGCCGGAAGTGAGGTGCGTGTCGTAGAGGAAGGGGCGGCCGTCCCGCACCGCGGTGGGAGTCGGATCGAAGAAGGACGTGCGCGCGACTTCGGTGTTGCTTCCGGTGTTCACCGTCGAGACGGAGGCGCCGAAGCGGTTCAGCACGTACACGCGCGTTCCGTCCGCGCTGGCCACCACGCCGGTGGGTCCCTGGCCGACCGCGACGGTCGCCATGCGCGCGCCGCCGGGCCCGACCGCGATCACGCTGTTGGAGCCGAGGCCCGCCACGTACGCCGCGGCGCCCGAGGGCAGCCACGCCACGCCGCGCGGGTCGCCGATGGACTGCTGCCGCGTGGCAGGGGGGACCGTGGTGGTCAGGTAGTTCAGGTGGGGGTTCAGGTCCACGACGCTGGCCGCGCCCGTGCCACCGGGGATGAACGCACCCATCACGCGCACGAAGACGCTGTTGACGTTCTGCTCGAAGCGCAGCTCGTTCCTCGCCTCCATGCCCACTGCCAGCAGCGTGCCATCCGGGCCCACGCCCAGCCCCGCCACGATGTTCATCAGTCCCTTGATCGGCGTGAGGCCCAGCGTTGCGGCGTCGATCACGATGATGTCGTTGTCGTGCACGTCCCAGGTGATGAAAGACGTCCAGTCGCGGTTGTTGCCGTCGCGCCAGAGGTTGTCGGCGCCCTTGCGCACGATCTGCGAGACCCTGGGCGCCGCGGGCAGGCCGCCGCCGATCGCGGGCGAGAACAGATTGCCCGCGTTCGGCGGCGGATTCTGCCCACCGTACGGACTGGAGGGCGAGTTGAGCGCCGCCTCCGGCGCCATGGTCGAGTGATTGCCGGATTCGAAGATCGCCAGGTAGACCTTGGCGCCATCCGGGCTGGCCGCCAGCGCCCGTGGCTGCGCGCCGGGGATGGCCACCGTCTGCAGCGCGGGTGCGTTCACCGTGGGGTCGAAGACCACCAGCTGTGAGCGCAGGCTGAGCGAGACGAAGGCACGCGCTGGGGTGCCGGCGAAGACGATGTCCGCAGGCTCATCGCCCACGTTCACGGTGCGGACGACGCGCATCGAGGGCAGGTCGACGACGCTCACCGAATCGGAGATCTGGTTCACCACCCACGCCTCGGTCTCGGTGCGTGCGCGCACCGAGACGGGATCCAGCCCCACTTCCACCGACCCCCGGCGCACCGGCAGGCCGCCGACCAGATCGAAGACCTCGAGGCGGTTGTCGGCGGTGTTCACGGCCAGCAGCACCGCGCCGGAAGGCGTCCGGTCAAGCGGATGCGACTGCGGCGACTCGAAGTTGACGAACCCCAGCCCCTGCGCCAGAGCCGGGCCAGCGGCGAACACGGCGAGACCGAGAACGATGCATGCAAGAATTCGGTGCATGCCACCGATTGCCCCGCGCGCCCGGGCGGGGACAGGCCATTGGGCCCCCTGAGGCGGAATTTCCGCCTACTCGAATCGCAGGTGCTTCACGCTCTCGCCGCTGTCGCGCAGTTCGCACAGGGCGTCGATGCCGATCTCCAGGTGCGCCCCCACGAACCGCTCGGTCACGGCGCGGTCGCTCTCGGCGGTCTTCACCCCCTCGGGGGTCATCGGGTTGTCCGAGACCAGGAGCAGCGCCCCCTTCGAGATGGCGTTGGCGAACCCCACCATGAAGATCGTGGCGGTTTCCATGTCGATACCAATCGCGCGGATCTGGCGCAGGTACTCGCGGAAGCGCTCGTCATGCTCCCAGACGCGGCGGTTGGTGGTGTAGACGGTGCCCGTGAAGTAATCGCGCTCGTGCTTGATGATCGCCGCGCTCACCGAGCGCTGCAGGCGGAAGCTGGGCAGCGCGGGGACCTCCGGGGGCATGTATTCGTTGCTGGTTCCCTCGCCGCGGATGGCCGCGATCGGCAGCACGAAGTCGCCCAGCTTGGTCTTCTTCAGCCCGCCGCACTTGCCAAGGAAGAGCACCGCCTTGGGGGCGACCGCGGAGAGGAGGTCCATGGTGGTGGCCGCCATCGCCGACCCCATGCCGAAGCTCAGGATGGTGATGTTGTCCGCCGTCGCCGAGAGCATGGGGCGATCCTGCCCCAGCACCGGCACGCCGAAGCGCGCCGCAAAGCGCTCGACATAGTCGCTGAAGTTGGCCAGCAGGATGTACTGGCCGAAATCCTCGAGCTTTCGGCCCGTGTAGCGCGGCAGCCAGTCGCGGACGATTTCGGACTTCTCTTTCATCGCGGCGACGAGCGTAGTGCAGCCGTCGCGTCCGCGCGCGGCCGGAGGACGCAGGCGATCAGCACCGTGCCAGGCGCGGCCGGGACTGCGATGTGCCCGCTGGACACAAGCGTGCAGCCCGTGGACAGACGGCAGTCGGTCGGAAGGTGCGCGGCGTGCAGCCGCAGCGGGGCGTGTGCATGCACCGCGTGCACCAGCACCAGCGGCGCGTCCATGTCCAGGGCGGTTCCGCGCGCCAGCGTCATTCGCCCGCGCCACCGGTCGCGCCGGAACATCAGGTTGGCGTCGCGCACGCCAGTGCCGCACGGGATCCCGAGGGCCAGTTCCTCGCCGGCGAAAGTCAGCGCATCGCCGGTGCGCGGCACCTGGCGCAGCTCCTGACCGAGCTGAATGTCCAGGCCAGCGCCATCCAGGCAGGCGATCGCACGATCGATTCCCGGCAGCGTCGAGAAGGGTGCGCGCTCCGGGACATCCGCGATCGAGAGGCGCCAGCTCCACCTGCCCCCGGGCAGCGTTGCGTCGGTGGCCAGTTCCAGCGTGGTGCCCATGCCGTTGCGCCAGGGCACGCGACGCGAAGAGGATGGATCCAGGATGTGCATCAGGCAGCCCGCCGCAGCGGCCCGGAAGCGAGACCGCGAGCGCACACCACTTGCCGGGCGACAACTTCCTGCATCTGCGGGAGCGTAACCCGCGGTGCAGCGGAATCGCCCGCGAGGGGGCGTGGCGTGCCAAGAACCCGCCCCTCCGGCGCCGTCGCCACGCCTGCCGCGGCCGCCCTCCCTGCCGCGGCCACCGCGCCTGTGCCACCGACCGCACCCCCCTTGATGGCGCGCTGATGCCAACCGCGCGGGGTTTGACGCCCCGGACATCGACGGGAGGCGGAGCAATGGCCATACTTCCCCTGCCATGAATGGAACGCTCTACCTATTGCTGGGGTGTGCCTGTTTCGGCGGCGGCGTTGCGCTGCTGGCGGGATGCGCGCGGCTCATGCCCCCCGCACTTCCCCTCCGGGCCAGCCGCCCCCTCGATGCGGACGCACCCGCACTGGCCGCCGCCATTTCCGGCGCCCCCAGTCCGGGCGACTTCGGGCCCGGCCCGATCACGCCCGGAGCGGCGGCACAGCCCCCTCGAGGTGCCCCATGAACTGGGCCTACGTTGCCGGCGCCCTCGTGGCGTTCCTCCTTCTGGCCTACCTGCTGGTGGCGCTGCTGCGCCCGGAGAAGTTCCAGTGATGCTCCTGCTCCCTTTCTCCGGCGCGACGCCCGTGCTGGCAGCTTCGGCGAACCACGGCCTGGTGTCGCTGCCTGCTGTCGGCTGGCTGCAGCTGCTGATCTACGCGTGCGTGCTGCTGGCGCTGGTGAAACCGCTGGGCTGGTACATGGCGCGCGTCTACTCCGGACACGCGCCCGGTGCCGAGCGCCTGCTCGGGCCCGTCGAGCGCGCCCTCTACCGCGTCGCCGGCGTCCGCGCGGATGCGTCCATGGGATGGCGCCAGTATGCGGGTGCGGTGCTGCTCTTCAATCTCCTGGGCTTCGCCGCGGTCTATGCGCTGCAGCTCTTCCAGGCATCGCTGCCAGCAAACCCGCAACGGCTCGCGGATGTCGAGAGCGGATCTGCGTTCAACACCGCGATCAGCTTCGTGACCAACACCAACTGGCAGGGGTACAGCGGCGAGGCCGCCATGTCCTACGCCACGCAGATGCTGGGCCTGTGCGTGCAGAACTTCCTGAGCGCCGCCACAGGCATGGCCGTGCTGGTGGCGCTGGTGCGCGGCCTGTCGCGCAAAACCGCCGCCGGACTGGGCAATTTCTGGGTGGACATGACGCGCAGCACGCTCTACATCCTGCTGCCACTCTCGATCCTCCTTGCCGTGGTGCTGGTGAGCCAGGGTGTGGTGCAGAGCTTCAAGCCGTACCAGCAGGTGGCGCTGGTGGCCGGCGAGCCGGGCGCCGTGCAGACGCTGCCGCTGGGCCCCGCCGCGTCGCAGATCGCTATCAAGCAGCTTGGCACCAATGGCGGCGGCTTCTTCGGCGTCAACTCGGCGCATCCCTTCGAGAATCCCACCAACCTCTCCAACTTCCTGCAGTGCCTGGCGATCCTGCTGATCCCCGCCGCGCTCTGCTGGAGCTTCGGCGAGATGGTGCGCGACCGGCGGCAGGGCTGGGCGCTGCTGGGCGCGATGGCGGCGATCTTCCTGGCGCTTCTGGTCGGTGCGGCGTGCTTCGAGCAGGCGGGGAACCCCGCGCTCGCGCCGCTGGGCGTCGACCAAGTTGCCTCAGCCACCGCGCCCGGCGGAAACATGGAGGGCAAGGAGATGCGCTTCGGCATCGCGCAGTCCAGCATCTGGGCCGTGGCCACCACCGCCGCGAGCAACGGCAGCGTCAACAGCATGCACGACTCGTACACGCCGCTCGGCGGGCTGATCCCCATGTGGATGATGCAGCTGGGCGAAGTGGTCTTCGGCGGCGTCGGTTCCGGGCTCTACGGGATGCTGCTCTTCGTCATCATCGCCGTCTTCGTGGCGGGGCTGATGGTGGGGCGCACGCCGGAGTACCTGGGCAAGAAGATCGAGCCCTTCGAGATGAAGATGGCCAGCATCGCCATCCTCATCCCCTGCGCGCTGGTGCTGGTGGGGTCCGCCGTCGCCGTCAGCCTCTCCCTGGGCGCCACCACCAGCAACCCCGGGGCGCACGGCTTCTCGCAGATCCTCTACGCCTTCTCCAGCGCCAGCAACAACAACGGCTCCGCCTTCGCCGGGCTCGGCGTCAACAACACCTTCTACAACATCGCGCTGGGGCTGTGCATGTTCTTCGGCCGCTTCGGCGTGCTGATCCCGGTCCTGGCGCTGGCCGGCTCGATGTCGTCCAAGCAGACCGCTCCGGCCACCAGCGGCACGCTCCCCACGCACACGCCACTCTTCGTGGTGCTCCTGGTCGCCACCGTCGTCGTCGTCGGCGCGCTCACCTTCGTGCCCGCCCTGGCGCTGGGACCGGTGGTCGAGCACCTGCAGCTGCACCCCTGAGCCAAACCATGTCACGCAACGCCCCATCACGCGCCATCTTCGACCCCGCGATCGTCCGCCCTGCGATCGGCGCGGCCTTCGCCAAGCTCAACCCCCGCGAGCAGGTCCGCAACCCCGTCGTCTTCGTGGTCTTCGTCACCAGCATCCTCACGACGGTGCTGGGTGCCTTTGCGCTGTTCGGGCTGGGCGAGACGGGGGCCGGCGCGGGCATGACGCTGGCCATCTCGGCCTGGCTGTGGTTCACCGTGCTCTTCGCCAACCTGGCCGAGGCGATGGCGGAAGGGCGCGGCAAGGCGCAGGCAGCGTCGCTGCGCAGCGGGCGCACCGAGACGGCCGCGCGCCGCCTGAAGGCGGGCGGCCCCGACTCGGCGGACCCCCGCAATGCGCCGCACGAGATGGTCTCGGCATCGCTGCTGCGCAAGGGCGATGTCGTGGTGGTCGAGGCGGGTGCCGACGGAGGCATCATTCCCGGCGACGGCGAGGTGATCCGCGGCGTCGCGTCGGTGAACGAGGCTGCGGTCACCGGCGAGTCCGCGCCCGTCATCCGCGAGGCAGGCGGCGACCGCTCCAGCGTGGTGGGCGGCACGCGCGTCCTGAGCGACTGGATCGTCGTGCGCATCGCGGCCAACCCCGGCGAAAGCTTCCTGGACCGAATGATCGCGCTGGTCGAGGGCGCCAAGCGCCAGAAGACCCCCAACGAAATCGCCCTGGACATCCTGCTGGCGGGCTTCACCATCATCTTCCTGCTTGCCACCGCGACGCTGCTGCCCTTCTCGATCTACGCCGCGGACCAGGCGCGCGCCACCGATCCCGCGTCACTGGCCGTGCCCGTCACGGTGACCACGCTGGTGGCGCTCCTGGTCTGCCTGATCCCCACCACCATCGGCGGCCTGCTCTCCGCGATCCGCATCGCGGGGATGGACCGCCTGGTGCAGGCGAACGTCATCGCCACCAGCGGCCGCGCCGTCGAGGCCGCTGGAGACGTCGACGTGCTGCTCCTGGACAAGACGGGCACCATCACGCTGGGCAACCGGCAGGCGAGCGAATTCATCCCGAACGCCGGTACGGTGAACGTGGAGGAGCTGGCCGACGCCGCGCAGCTGGCTTCGCTGGCCGACGAGACACCCGAAGGACGCAGCATCGTGGTGCTTGCGAAGCAGCGGCACGGCCTTCGCGAGCGCCAGGTGCACGAACTGGGCGCCACCTTCATCGCCTTTTCCGCGCACACGCGCATGAGCGGCGTGAACCTGGAAGGTCGCGAGATCCGCAAGGGCTCGGCCGAGGCCGTGGAGTCCTGGCTGCACCGCATGTCCGGCGGCGCTACGCGACTTCCCGATGCGGTGAAGCAGTCGGTGGATGCCGTTGCGCGCCGCGGCAGCACGCCGCTGGTCGTGGCCGAGTGGCGCTTCGCGGATGCCGCTGGCACCGCAGGCGGCGCCCCGGCGGGCGGCCGCGTGCTGGGCGTCATCGAGCTGAAGGACATCGTGAAGGGCGGCATCGCCGAGCGCTTCGCCGAGTTGCGGCGCATGGGCATCCGCACCGTGATGATCACGGGCGACAACCCCGTCACCGCCGCGGCGATCGCCGCCGAGGCGGGTGTCGACGACTTCCTTGCCCAGGCGACCCCGGAGAAGAAGCTGGCGCTGATCCGCTCCTACCAGGAGGGTGGCCGCCTGGTGGCGATGACCGGCGACGGCACCAACGACGCCCCCGCGCTGGCGCAGGCGGACGTGGCGGTCGCCATGAACTCGGGCACGCAGGCCGCCAAGGAGGCGGGCAACATGGTGGACCTGGACAGCAACCCCACCAAGCTCATCGAGATCGTGCGCATCGGCAAGCAGCTGCTCATGACGCGCGGGTCGCTCACCACCTTCAGCATCGCCAACGACGTGGCCAAGTACTTCGCCATCATCCCCGCCGCGTTCGCGGCCACGTATCCCGCGCTTGGCGCGCTGAACATCATGCACCTGAACCCCTCGACGGCGATCCTGAGCAGCGTGGTCTTCAACGCGCTGATCATCGTCATCCTGATCCCGCTGGCGCTGCGCGGCGTGCGCTACCGCGCCGTCGAGGCGAGCCGCCTGCTGCGCGACAACCTGCTGGTCTACGGCCTGGGCGGCCTCGTCGTCCCCTTCGTGGGCATCAAGCTGGTGGACTTGGCCGTCGGGCTCATCGCGTGAGCGCATCGCATTTCCCGGAGAAACCCATGATTCGCCCCGCACTCACCCTCTTCGCCGCACTGACGCTCATCACGGGCCTCCTGTATCCGTTGGCCGTCACCGGCATCGCGCAGGCCTGCTTCCCGCACCAGGCAAATGGCTCGCTGATCGCGCGCGACGGCTCACCCGTCGACGCCAGCGATGCCGGCACGCCCGCAGGCGCAGTGGGCAGCGCGCTCATCGGCCAGGACTTCGCCAGCGGTGCGCCGCTGCACGCCGCGCGCTACTTCTGGGGGCGCCCCAGCGCCACCGCGCCCGCGCCCTACACCGCCTTCGACGCCACAGCGCTCACCTGCGGCGCCGGCAGCAACTTGGCGCCCAGCAATCCTGCATTGGTCGCCGCCGTTGCGCAGCGCATTGCCGCGCTGCACGCAGCGGAGGCTGCCGTCGGATTGCCCGCTGCGTCGGGCGGGGTGCCTGGGCCCACTGGGGCGCCAGCATCTCCCGGGATGCCCGCGTCGCTCCTTCCCGTGGACCTGGTCACCACTTCAGCCAGCGGCCTCGACCCGGACATCTCCCCTGCCGCGGCCGAGGCGCAGGTGGCACGAATCGCTGCGGCCCGCGCCATCAGCCCGGTGGCGGTGCGCGCGCTGGTCGCTGCTCACACCCTTCCCCGGACCGCGGGCGTGCTGGGTGAGCCGACGGTGCGGGTGCTGACGCTGAACCTGGCGCTCGATGCGCTCGCCGCGCAGACGCGCGACCGCGGCCCCTGACGCTTCGTACGATCCACCCGCGCATGAGCGATGCACGCCGACCTGATCCCGCTGAGCTGCTCGCGCGCCTGAAGCGCGCCGAGGCACGGGCGGGCCTCGCCGACGCGCCGAGCAGCGCTGGGCACGCCGAGGGTCCGCGCCGCGGCCGCCTGAAGGTCTTCTTCGGCATGGCACCCGGCGTGGGCAAGACCTATGCCATGCTCGCCGCGGCGCAGCGCCTGGCCACGGAGGGCGTCGACGTGGTCGTGGGCATCATCGAAACGCACGGACGCAGCGAGACAGAGCAGATCGCGCTTGGCCTGGACCTCCTGCCGCGCCGCAGCGTGGAGTACCGGCCCCCCGCTCCCGGGGACGCCGACGGCGCTCCCGCCCAGCAGGCGCAGCCGATCCGCCTGCACGAGTTTGACCTGGACGCCGCGTTGGCGCGCAGGCCTGATGTGCTGCTCATCGACGAGCTGGCGCACACCAACGCCCCCGGCTCGCGCCACCAGAAGCGATGGCAAGACGTGGAGGCATGCCTGCAGGCAGGCATCAACGTCTACACGACGCTGAATGTCCAGCACCTGGAGTCGCTGAACGACATCATTGCGCAGATCACCGGTGTCACGGTGCGCGAGACGATCCCCGACAGCGTCGTGGAGAACGCCGATGCCATCGAACTGGTGGACCTTCCGCCCGAGGCGCTGCTGGAGCGCCTGAAGGCGGGCAAGGTCTACGTTCCCGAGGCAGCCGCACACGCACTGGAGCGCTTCTTCCGCACCGGAAACCTGGCCGCGCTGCGCCAGCTTGCGCTGCGGCGCACCGCCGAGTGGGTGGACGAGCGGATGCAGGAGTACAAGCACGACGAGGGGATCCGAGCGATCTGGCCCGCCGCGGACCGGATCTTGGTGGCGGTCAGCCCCAGCCCTGCCAGCGCCAAGCTGGTGCGCGCCGCAAAGCGCATGGCGGCGGGGCTGCGTGCGGACCTCATCGCGGTCTACGTCGAGGGGCCGGGGGCGGAACGCCTGCCGCACGCGGACCGAGAGCGCGTCGTGCAGTCGCTGCGCCTGGCCGAGAGTCTGGGGGCCGAGACCGCGATCCTGCCCTGCGGCCCAGGCGGCAGTGACGCCTCCGCCGAGCTGGTCGCCTTCGCGCGCGCCCGCAACGTCACGCGCATCGTCATCGGCAAGACGCAGCGATCACGGGGCGCCGAGATCTGGGGCGCCATCCTGGGCCGCCGCGCATTTACCGGCGAGGTGATCCGCGCCTCGCGAGAGATCGATGTGCACGTCATCGAGGGCGATGCCGCCGAGGGGGTCCCCACGCGCCCCGCCGAGGCACGCCACGCTGATCGGCGCGCCGCCGACGCACCGCAGCGCCCGCGCAGCATGCGCGTGACCGGCTACTTGGGTGCGGTGGCGCTCATTGCGCTGGGATCCGCCATCGCAAGCCTGGCCTATCGGCCCCCGGACATGTCAGAGGAGGCGATGCTGCTCCTGGGCGGCGTCGTCATCACTGCGCTCTGGTTCGGGCGCGGCCCGGCCGTCTTCGCCAGCGTGCTGGCGGTCCTTGCATTCAACTACTTCTTCACCGAGCCACGCTTCACGCTGTATGTCAGCGACGGCGGCTACATCCTGAGCTTCGGCGTGATGCTGGCTGTGGGGCTGCTGGTGGGCACTCTGGCCGCGCGCACGCGCCGCCAGGCCGAGACGGCGCGCGACCGCGAACGCCGCACCGCCAGCCTCTACGCGATGGCGCGGCAGCTCGCGGCGTGCCAGTCGCTTGCGGAGACTGCCACCATCGGCACAGAGCACGTCGCCACGGCCTTTGACGCCGACACGATCGTCGCCATCACGGAGGCGGGCGCCCCCGACGGCGTGCGCGTGCTGGCCGCTTCGGGCGCTCCCGACTGGCTGGACGCGCCCCCCGCGCGCGACCGCTCCGTGGCGCGATGGGTGCTGGACAATGGGCGCGACGCGGGGCTGGGCACCGGCACGCTGGCGGGAACGCCGACGCGCTTCCTGCCCCTGGGCAGCGCGCGGGGCCGCGTGGGAGTGCTGGCCGTGCGCCCGCGCACCGCGGACGCGCAGGCGCACCTGCTGGCCACCGATCGGCTGCTGCTCCTGGAGACTTTTGCGGGCCAGATCGCCACCGCGATGGAACGCGTCCAGCTGATCGACAGCCGCCAGGCCGCGCGCCTGGAGGCCGAAGGCGAGCGCCTGCGCAGCGCACTGCTCAGCAGTGTCTCGCACGACCTGCGCACGCCTCTGGCGGGCATCGCGGGCAGCGCAAGCACGCTGCGCGAGTCCGGCGACCAGCTTGACGCGGCCACCCGCATCGAGCTCATCGACAGCATCGTCGAGGAGGCGCAGCGCCTGAACGACCTGATCGCCAACCTGGTCTTCGCCACTCGCCTGGAGTCGGGGGCGGTCGAGCTGAACCGCCAGTGGACCACCATCGAGGAGATCATCGGCAGCGGCCTGAGCCGCCTGCGCGAACCCCTGTCGCACCGCCCGCTGCGCACGCTGGGGATCAGCGACCTGCCCATGGTCAAGGTGGACAACGCGCTGCTTCCCGTGGTGATCCACAACTTGGTCGAGAACGCGCTGCGCTACACCGCGGCGGGCACCCCCCTCTCGATCTCGGCGTGGAGGGCGGAACGGACCATCGTGGTGAAGATCGCCGACGAGGGTCCGGGCATCGCCGAGGCGGAGCGCGGCAAGGTCTTCGAGCGCTTCTTCCGCGGGCGCACCGCGCGCCTGGCCGATGGCGCCGCCGGGCGAGGCGGCATGGGTCTTGGATTGACCATCTGCGAAGGAATCGTGCGCGCGCACGGCGGCCGCATTTGGGTCGAGGCGAACCAGCCGCACGGCGTCGCCTTCCTCTTCTCGCTTCCAGCGGAAGAGTCGCAGCCGGACCTGCGCATCGAGGCCCCCGACGCGATCGAGGCGACCATCACGCCCGCAGCGCAGGAGGCGCACCCATGACACCCTCCGACCCCCCGGCCGCGCCGGATGCGGGCACCGATCAAGGTCCGCCGCAGCCGCTGGTGCTGGTCATCGAGGATGAGGCGCCGATCCGCCGGTTCCTACGCGCCACGCTGACCGCGCATGGCTACCGCCTGCATGAAGCCGCCACCGGCCGCGAGGGGCTCTTCCAGGCTGCGATGCAGCCCCCGGACCTGGTGATCCTGGACCTGGGGCTTCCCGATTGCGATGGCCTGCAAGTCACGCGCGAACTGCGCACGTGGACCAGCGTCCCCATCATCGTGCTCAGCGCGCGCGGCCAGGAGGGGGACAAGGTTGCCGCACTGGACGCGGGCGCGGACGACTACCTGACCAAGCCCTTCGGCGTGGGTGAACTGGCGGCACGCATCCGGGTGGCGCTGCGCCACGCCGCGCGCCCCGGCGCTGCGGGTCCTGATGGCGCCGGTGCCATCTACGAGGCCCGCATCGACGGCCGGGGCATTCGGATCGACTTGGCAGCGCGCCTGCTCTTCGTGCGCGATGGCGATTCCCCCGCGCGCGAGCTGCGCCTGACACCCACCGAATTCAAGCTGCTCGCCTTCCTGATCCGGCACGCAGGCAAGGTGCTGACGCACGACCACATCCTGCGCGAAGTGTGGGGCCCCAGCCACACTGGTGATGTGCAGTACCTGCGCGTCTACGCCAGCCAGCTGCGCCAGAAGCTGGAAGCGAACCCCACGCAGCCGCAGTTCCTGATCACCGAGCCGGGCGTCGGCTATCGGCTGGTCGAGCCCGCGCCGCCGGCAGCCGACCCGCACTGAGCGGCGACGCCGCGCGCCCCACGAAGCGCGCGGCGCCCCCAGCAGGAACCCCAGGTCCTCGGGCCCCACCGAGCCGTTGCCGTCCAGGTCCGCTTCCGGCGTGACATTCGTGCCCCAGCTGCCCAGGAGCAGCCCAATGTCGCCGCCGTTCACGATGCCGTCGCCATTGATGTCGGGCGAGTGCGCCAGACCACCAAAGAGCGCCATCGCACGCGCCACCGCGCGCCGCCCCACGTTGTCGCCCACGATGCGCCCGGGCAGGTCGTCGGCGCGCGGATGGATGCCTCCGTAGATGCGCGAGAGGCCCGCGTCGTCTGCCATGTCGAAGTAGGTGGCGTACTCCAGATGCAGGTCCACCGCCGGGCCGCGCTCGAACTTCAGCCATCCCGCCGGAATCGTCTCGATGTCGATGCCACCGGGAAACCAAGCGCTCCCGGTGAACTCCGTCAGCGCCTCTGCCGCCGACCGGCTGAAGGTGCTGTGCCCCGAGATGTACCCCGGGAAGGGGGGCGTCACGAAATTGCTCGCTTGGTAGGGCATCCAGCGGTCCAGCAGCATCCAGCCAACGCCGTAGGTCTGCGTGCGCGAGTCGTCGGGTCCGAGCGTCACCAGCGGGTGGTAGATGCCGGGTGCGCTCAGGTTTCGGCGCAGCCCGACGGAATCCAGGATCAGGCTCCACGGGGCGAAGTCCAGCGTGCCATCGTCCCCGATGTCCAGGTCCTGCCCTTCGTACCCGGTGAATCCCTGCATCAGCGCGTGCGTGCAGTTGGCCATCTGGCGGAAGCTGAAGTGCCGCGTCAGATCGGCCGTGCCCAGCGAGAAGTTGGTCTTTGCGATCACGAAGAAGCCGTTGGCGTCCAGGTGCTTTCCAGTCAGCGGAATCGCCACCTGCACGCGCCCCTGCGGATCGGGAACCTTGGTCTGCACCTCGCTTCCGATGCAGACATAGGTCAGGCCATCGAGCGACGCGTTCGGCGGTCCCGACAGTTCCACGTACTGGTCGGCATCGTTGCCCTGCTGGTCCACGCGAAGTTCGTTCAGCACGATCGTGGCGGGCAGCGCCGCCTGGCCGGTGTTCAGCGCGCCCGGGGTGTCATCCGCCCCCAGGTCGAATGAGCCGATCGACCATGCCGCCGCCGAACGGCGCAGGACGTGCCCCGGAAGCGGGCCGGTCGTGGTGGCCCCGGTGGTGGTGCCCGCATTGAAGCCTCCCAGCCATCCGCGCACCGCGATGTCACCCACATGCAGGTTGGTGCCGATCGGTTCGCCGAAGATCGGGGAGTAGATCGTCTCGGGGAAGTCCTCGAAGCGCCCGCCGGGAAGCACGTCACTGGCAGTGACCAGTTCGATCAACCCGGGCACCAGCGGGATCCCGGCAGCGTGGAAGTGCGGCAGCTTGCGGCTGGTGGACTGCCCCAGCGCCGCCATGTGCCGCAGGAACGAAATGGGGCGGGCCGAGTCGTACTGCCCCTTGGCGCCCCATGCGGCGACGGCGGCGTCGTGCGTGGCGCCGCTGAGCGTCAGGTACATCTTGGTGTCCCACTCCAGCCTGTCCACGATCTTGCCCACGCCGCCGATGCGACAGACCAACGCGGGGGAGTCGGACATCTTGTTCGCCACCACGTGCCAGTGCCCGGGAGGCGTCTCCGAGTCCGGTCCGTCCGCCCACCACTCCGCAAGCACGCGCGAGTAGTCGGCCAGCTTCACCACATTCGGCGGGTACGGCTCCCCGGTCACGGGATTCACCGGATAGCCCACCTGGGTGTAGTCACCCAGCGGCGAATTGTGCCAGACACCCAATCCAAGGTCCACCATGGTGGGCGAGGCTGGATCCATCGCGGCGTTCTTGGCGACCATGTCGACGGCATCGGACTGGTGCGCCGCCTGCCCGAAGACGGGCGGCCCGCCTTGGTCGAAGGCGACGCCCGTCACCGGGTTGCGATCGGCAACTGCCAGGCCGAAGGCGCGCACGCCGCCCCAATGCGGCGCGATCACCGATTGGATGCTGGCCCCCACCACTTCCCCATTCTGAAGCACCTGAAAGTCGAAGGCCAGCGGCTGCCAGCGATTCGGGAACGCCATCACCGTTCCGGGAAGCTTGAACGCCATCGGCGCGTTCTTGGCGACGTATCCGTTGTTGGGTGCGTAATTGCCTTGTTCGTTCGCTCCATCCGTCAGCCCCTGCGCCAGAACGGCGGCGGCGATGCGATTCCCAAGCGCCGCAGGCGTGTTCCCCGCCGTCGAAGTGAAGGTCTTGTCGTACCCCAGCCCCAGGAAGAGCGCATCCAGGTTTGCCTGGATCGTGGCGATGTTCGGGCCGTTGCCCGTGATGAAGCGCGCCTTCAGGATGCGGTAGGCCGCAAAGCTCATCGCTTCGCGGCGCGCCAGCGCCACATCCGCGGCGGACTGCTTCTCGAACACAAAGACGCCGCGCGCCGTCGGGTCATAGGCCGCCCAAGCGTCGTACATGGCCGCTGACGTGTGATAGAGGTTGCGGGCATGCACGGGTGGGCGCGGGGTGGCCAGTCGGATCGCCTGGAGCAACTCCTCGTCCCATTGACGGGCGATCGACCATGCCGGATTCACGCCCCCAGCCGAGGCAAACGCAGCGATGCCAGCGGCGAGCAGGCCCCCGAACGACATGAGATGCAGCTTTTTCATGGGAACTGGGTGAGTATTCCCCCAGTTCGGACTGGAGCCAGTACGGCGACGCCCGAATCGGACCGCGGTCCACCCCCCCCTGGCCTGCTGGTCATCGACTCGACTCGTTTCCCGCCAGGACTGCGCCCGGTCAGCGACCCGGCCCGGAGCCACGCGGCCACGCGTGCGAGCAGGCAACCACCTGCGCTGCCGCCAGCACTCGAAACTTGAACACGATTTCAAAGTCCGAGAAGTCGCTGCCTGGCCCGTCGGACGCCTTGGTTCACCCGGACTCGCCCTCCGCCTCCAGCGGTGAAAAACCGCCCTCCCAGCGCCCAGGCGGGGGAGCGCGGGGCTGGAACACCGAAAGCTGCCGGCAGAGACCCTTCTCTGGAGAACTTCTGGCGGCCCTCTCCCCCCAGCCACGCGGGGATCTTGCCCCGGTGTCGTCGAAAAGTCCATGCCAGCCACTTGCCTCCCGCCGATTCGGGGACATATTCACCTCGACTCACCGCACTGTGCGGTCGGTGATTGAGGCTTTCGGTCGCGTTGTGTGGCGACCCTTTTGACTCTCCGCCTCGGATCGTTGATCGAAGCGCCTCTCGAATTCCCTCTCGTGGAACGAAAGTAGAAAAGATGTTGACGAAGAACCGATTCTCGATGCTCACTCTCGCCGTCCTGGCCCCCGCTGCGCTCGCCGCGGTTGCCAACGCCGGTCTCGCCTTCAGCTTTGCTGACCCGACCCCGGGCAAGCAGCTGCACAACCTGCAGGCCAACCAGGCCGGCGCGGGCACTGGCGTCATGACCTATGACACCAATGCCGCCATCAACTTCCTGGTTGACGGCTCCACCGAAACCTTCCCCTTCACCGCGAACTGGGTCAATGCCCGCATGGAGATGTCGATGACCATCTTCACCGGCACGACCAACGCTGGCGTCTTCAACGCCCCGGTGGCTGGGTACTTCCGCATCTATGACGCCGTCTCCGGCCTGGACATCGTCCGCGGCGACGCGACGGGCGGCGCCTTCCTGCGCTTCGCCGGCACCAGCTCCATCCTGCTTTCGAGCGATGCGGGCTTTGCCTACACGTTCGGCGCTGAGCTGATCAACGTCCTGAACTTCACCAACAACACCGGCCTGTCCCCCAGCGATCCCCAGGAAGGCGTCTTCACGCTGACCGACGCGATCGCCATCGGCGGCGGCAACCTGATCGGTGCTGGCGGCGTGGTCAAGTCCTTCGACGCGAACGCCTCCTTCTCGGGCAACACCGAGACGATTCCCGGGCCGGGCTCGATCGCCCTGCTCGCCCTGGCGGGCCTCGCCGGCCGCCGTCGTCGTAACTGACGACTGCCCACGGCAGCGACCAAGTTCGCTTGGTCAACATCTTTGCGCACAGGCCCCGCACGGCACCTGCCGTGCGGGGCTCTTCTTTTTCGCCCGCCGCCGACGGCCTCGCCGTAGGCTTCCACCCTCACAGCCCCCGGAGAGTCACATGCCCGCCATCACCCAATCCGCTCTTGACCAGCTCTTCTTCGCCGCGCGCACCCACACCGCCTGGCAGGACGTCCCCGTCGCAGACGAGACGCTGCGCTCGCTCTTCGAGCTGATGCGCTGGGCGCCCACCAGCGCCAACTGCAGCCCTCTGCGGGTGGTCTTCATCAAGAGCCCCGCCGCCAAGCAGAAGCTCCTGGCGTGCATGGCACCCGGCAACGTGGAGAAGACCCGCACCGCGCCCGTCACGGCCATCCTGGCGCAGGACATGGCATTCCACGAGAAGCTGCCTCAGCTCTTCCCGCATGCCGACGCTCGGTCGTGGTTCGCCGGCAACCAGAAGCTGATCGAGGAGACGGCTGCGCGCAACAGCAGCATCCAGGGGGGCTACTTCATCCTGGCGGCGCGCGCGCTGGGGCTGGACTGCGGCCCGATGTCAGGCTTCGATGCGCCCGCGCTGGACAAGGCCTTTTTCGAAGGCACGACGCTGCGCTCAAATTTCCTTGTCAACCTGGGCTACGGCGATGCGGCGAAGCTCTTCCCGCGCTCGCCGCGGCTGGCCTTCGATGAGGCGTGCTCGATCGCCTGAGCTGCCGGCCACGGCCGTGGCCAAGAGCCCGGGGCGGCAGCCAAGACGCGGGGCTGTGGCCAAGCCTCGGGTCCGTGGCCAGGGCCGTGGTCACAGGTTCGGCTGCGGCGTGACGCGCAAGTACGGCTTCAGCGTCTTGAAGCCCTTGGGGAAGAGCGTCCGCGCCTCCTCGTCGGTGACAGAGGGCACCACGATGCAGTCTTGCCCGTGCTTCCAGTTCACCGGGGTGGCCACCTTGTGCTTGGCGGTCAACTGCAGCGAGTCGATGACGCGCAGGATCTCGTCGAAGTTGCGCCCCGTGCTGGCGGGATAGGTCAGGCTGAGCTTTAGCTTCTTGTCCGGCCCGATGATGAAGACGCTGCGCACGGTCATCGTGTCGCTTGCGTTGGGGTGGATCATGCCGTACAGGTTGGCGACCTTGCGGTCGGCGTCCGCCAGCAACGGGAAGTTCACCTTGGCCCCCTGCGTCTCCTCGATGTCCTTCTCCCACGCGGCATGGTCCTTCAGCGGGTCGACCGAGAGCCCAAGCACCTTGACGTGGCGCCTGTCGAACTCGGCCTTGAGGCGCGCCACCGCACCGAGCTCGGTGGTGCACACCGGCGTGAAGTTGCGGGGATGCGAGAAGAGGACGCCCCAGGAGTCACCAAGCCACTGGTGAAAGTTGATCGGGCCCTCGGTGGAATCCTGGACGAAATCAGGGACGATGTCCCCAAGCTGCAGCGTCATGGTTCGTGCCTCAAGAGTGCTGTTGTCGTCGGCCCGGCGCTCCGGGCGGTCAGGGGATTGTAATGCGCGGCGCAGCGGGCACCGGGTGCGCACGCTGCTCGGTCCGCCACTTGATCGCCTCGGCGCACGCGGTGTCGCAGGCGCGCTGCGCCTGGTCGCCCCCCTGGTTGGTCGCTGCCAGCACCGCAAAGCCCCTCTCCGGGGCGAGCCACGCCACGCAGAACCACTGGGTGTTGGAACCCGAGTGCGTCAGCACACGGCCGCCCCATGGTCGGTCCATGACGAACCAGCCGAGCGCCTCGCGCTTGGCGGGATCGGTGTCGCGGTGCAGCGCGGCCAGTTCCTTCGCTGCCCCTGCCAAGGCGGGCGGCGGCGGCGACCCCAGATGAAACGCCACGAATCGACCCCAGTCAGCCAGTGGCATGTGCAGGGTGCCTGCGGGCGTGATCGCAGAGGGGTTGTCTCCGTCCAGCGCACGGCCGTCGGCGGCGTGCCCCTTGGGGGCGGCCGGATCGGCGCGTGAAGGCGGGCCGAAGCCGGCGTGCGTGATTCCAAGTGGCGCCAGCAGGCGCTGGGTCAGCAGCGTTTCATAGGGGGCGTTTCCCGCGACCTCGCACATGCGGCCTGCGATGGCGTAGCCCTGGTTTGAGTAGACAAGCGTGCCCCGGGCCTGCGCGGGTGCGCGCCCCAGCAACGCCTCGACGAATCGCTTCCGGCATGCCTCGGGGGGGTCGTCGCAGGTGAATGCAGCGCGCCAGTCCGCCGGATCCGCCGCGCCGGGAGCTCCGCCCCGATGGCGCAGGAGTTCCTCCAGGGTGACCTCCCTCCAATCGGGATCCATCTGCGGCACCGAAGCGCCCAAGACCGCTCCGACCGTGCTGGACCAGCGCAAGGCGCCCTCGGCCACAAAGGTGGCGCAGAGAGTGGCGGTGAATGCCTTGGTGCAGGAGCCCAGGTGCATCCGGTCGGTGGGCAGCAGCGGCGCCGCGTCGCCCTTGGTGCGAATGCCGTCGGCGCCGCACGCCTGCACGCCTGTGGTCGTCACCACGGCCACCACCAGACCCGGGAGCGCACCCGAGGCGCGCGCGCGGGCGGCGATCTCGGCCAAATCCGTGGCATGCGCATCGTCAAAGTGCCATGCGGCCGCGGCGGCCGGGACGGCGACGGGTGTGGCTGGCGCGGCGGGTGCAAGGGGCGCGGCAGGTGTGGGGGGCGCCACGGACGTCGGGGGCGCCACGGGCGTCGCGAGCGCGGCGGGTGTCTGCTGGACGGGGGGCGCGGCCGGGCCGGAGCGGAGGGCGATGGCGGCACCCAGCGCCGCGATGATCCAAGTCGGAAGTTGACGCACCAGTGGCATGCGCGCAGGGTACGCCCCGAGGCCGGCGGGCGGTGCACTTCCCCCTCCTACGATCCGGCAATGCCCTATGAGATCACCCGCGACCGCGCACGCATGGATCTGGAGGCGGTCTGGCAGATGCTGCGCAGCTCGTACTGGTCCCCGGGCATCCAGCGCCAGGTGGTCGAGCGGGCCATCGCCAACAGCCTGTGCGTGGGCGCCTTCGACGCCGAGGGCAGGCAGGTGGGCTTCGCACGCGCCGTCACCGACACCGCCACCTTTGCGTGGCTGTGCGATGTGATCGTGGATCCGGCGCATCGCGGTCGCGGGATCGCCAAGCAGATGCTGGAATCGATGCTGGCGCATCCCGAGATCGCCTCGCTGCGACGCTGGTCGCTGGCCACGCGCGATGCACACACGCTGTATGAGCAGTATGGCTTCACCCCGGTGGCGCCAGGCCGGTGGATGGAACTGGTGATGGACAGGCGAACCTGGGCGGAGCCGGACGCGGACGCCCGGCCCTGACCCGGCGCGTCACTGCGGCGGGGCCTCATCGGGGGGCGAGTCGTGGATCGAGCTGCACTCGACGACGAAGAGGCGATCGCCGCGACGCGCGATGCGTTCGCAGGCGTCGGTGCGCTCCAGCTCCATGGCCAGCTGCGTGTCGTCGGTGATCAGCTCGACATAGTCAGGCAGGGCGCGGTGCGCCACTGGCGATTCGCTCGGCGCGGGCGCGGGGGTCCAGAGCAGCAGGAAGGCGCCCACCGTCGCGACCAGCGCGAGCGCCGCCATCCCCCCGACCCGCCGGTGCGCGCGGCGGCGCGCGACGGCGTCGTCGAAGGCCTGCAGGCCGCGTGCAAGGGCGCGGGCGTGGTGCTGCGGGAGGTCTGCATGTTCATCGGGACCATGTTGGGTGTGCTGGCTCACGGAGTGGCTCCTTCCAGGGCGCGGCGCGCGCGCTCGGTGGCGCGCCGCAGTCGGCTGTCGATGGCGGCGGCGCCGAGGCCGATCGCCGCGGCAAGCTGCGAGAGCGTGCCTTCGGTCCGCGCGCGCAGCTCAAGCAGCGCGCGGTCCTCTGCGGCAAGGACGCGCAGCGCTGCAAGCTCGTGCCGCACCCCTGCAAGCAGCGCGGCGTCGTCCACAAAGGCGGCCGCCTCGCCCCGGGTGCGGGCCACGTGCTCCTCGCGCACCCGGCGCGAGAGCTCATTGCGCAGCAGGTCGATGGCCGCACTGGCGGCGACGCAGCGCAGCCACGCATCCAGCGCGCCAGCGTGCTCGCAACGCACGGGGGCGCGCGCGATGCGGATCCATGCCTCCTGCGCCGCGTCCTGCGCCAGGTCGCTCCGGTGCTTCAGCGCACGGGCGGCCTCGCGCTCGACAAAGTGGTGGCGCAGCAGGAAGAGCTGCGTGTACGCATCGCGGTCGCCCGCGACCAGCGCGTGCGTCAACGCCCGCACCCGCGTTGCCGCGGGTGGGGTGGTGGACTGGCCGGGCTGGTCCGCGTCGCGCGGCTGCATGGGCAACGGCTGGTTCCTTCGCTGGTGCACGGCGGTCACTGGGGAGCGGCGGAATCGTGGGGCGGGGTCCAGTAGGCGCCTTCCGCCGGGGACGCCATCTCGCTGGCATCGCGGGCGGCGATCGCCTTGACCAGCGCCACCTCGGCGGCGCTGCCTTGCACGAAGAGCATGCCCGTCTCGCGATGCAGCTTGAGGCGGAACTCCGCGCTCCGTGGGGCCTTGGCGATCTGGCGATCGATGGCGAAGATCAGGTCGTCCTGGGCCGCCTCTGCGCGGCGGCGCTCGACGGCGTCGCCGACGTTCGCGGCGGGAAGGCGCAGCATGGCCACCGGCGATGCGGGCGGCGCGCCGGGGGAGGCATTCACGTGGCCCGTCACCGTCAGCACCTGGGCATTGCTGCCCTCGACTTGGAAGGTGACCACCTTGGAGAGGCTGATGCCGGCCTTGGCGCCGGGGTTCACCGTGATATCAACGGTGAAGCTGGCACCAGGCTGCAACGGCTCCGTGGGAACGGTCGTGAGCGTGGTGCAGCCGCACGCGGGCACCACGCGCGTGATCTTCACGGCGCTGGCGCTGGTGTTCCGAACGGTGAGCTTGCCGGTCTTGCGCTCGCCGGCGGTCATCTCGCCCAGGTCGAGCACGGCCGGGGTGAAGGAGAGCGGCGCCGCGGCAGATGCACGGTCGGTGGATTGCGCGGGCGGCGCGGGGGGTGCAGGCGCATCGGCGGCCGCGGGGCCCGCGGACTGGGCGCCAGCAATGGTGATCAGCGAGGCAAGGGCAGTGACGAGAAGCATGGGTGTCTCCTGAGGGGTTGGCGGACGCGCGACAGGCGCGCCCAAGGAGAGAACGAAGCTGTGGGCGCAAGTCCGTCAGGTGGCGAGAGAACTGCGGTGCCGGGGGCGGGAGGCGAGGGTCCGCCGTGGACCTGCTGCACGGTAGCCTCCCGGGCGCCTGCCCCACGCCCCCCCGGAGCCCAACCATGAGCAAAGCCGTCGAGAAGGTGAAGGAGGAGTTCTGGGCGCTGCTGCCGCCGACGGTCTTCTTCTTCTTTGCGCTGAACCTTGCGGCGACGATTCACTCTCTGATGCTGCGCGGGACGGGGGTGCCGGTCGCGACCTTCCTGACGGTCTCGGTCGGCGCGCTGGTGATGGGCAAGGCGGTGCTCATCGCCGACCTGCTGCCATTCATCAATCGCTATCCCAACGAACCGCTCATCTACAACATCGCGTGGAAGTCGACGCTGTACACGCTCATGTCGATGACCGTGCACTACGTGGAGCAGCTGATCGAGGCCTGGCGCAAGACGGGGAGCATCGTCGCCGGGAACAAGGAGCTGATCGATGAGATGGTCTGGGCGCACTTTGCCGCGATCCAGCTTCTGATGATGACGATGATCATCAGCTACTGCACGCTTCGCGAGCTGGAGCGCGCGCTGGGGCGCAAGCGAATGATCGACCTGTTCTTCCGGAAGGGACCCGGCGCCGCAGGGTGAACGTCGCCCGGGCGCGGCGGCCGCCTGCGCGCGGCGGTCGCCCGGGGACGCGGGCGCTCAGTCGCCGGTTCGCATGGGCGAGCCGTGCAACTGCGGCATCTGCTCGATGTAGGGACGGATGTGCGGGCTCTCGCTCGCGGCGAACTCCTCGAAGGTGCCGTCGAAGAGCACGCCGCCCGCGGCAAGCATCAGCACGCGCGGCCGCAACCGCCGCAGGAGCTCGGTGTCGTGGGTCACCACGATGCTGGTGCGCACGACGCCGCGGCGGTGCGCGGCCAGCGCAGGCTGCGCCCGGTGCGTGGCGCGGATCAGTTCGTGCACCTGCGCGCACATCTCGGGATCCAGCCCCGCGGTGGGCTCGTCGTACATGACCAGCACCGGGTCCATCACCAGCGCGCGCGCGACGGCGACGCGCTTCGCCATGCCGCCGGAGAGGTCCTCGCGGTCGCGTTCCATGACCTGGTCGGGGTCCAGGCCGACATCTTCCAGTGCGCGGCGCGCGATGGGCAGGACCTGCTCGTTGGTCATCTGCTTGACCTCGCGCGGAAGCATCGCCAGGTTCTCGAAGACCGTGCCGCTGATCAGCGCGTTGCGCTGGAAGACGATCGCCCAGTGCACGCGGATGGCATCCAGCTCGCGCGACGAGAGCGTGGCGATGTCGCGCAGCGGTGCCGCACCCGAAGAGTCCGGTTCGACCTCGTGGTCTGCCACGAGCACCCTGCCGGCGTCGGGGGCGAAGTGCCCGGTGATGTGCTTCAGAAGCACCGTCTTGCCGCAGCCGGAGCCCCCCACGATGGCGATGATCTCGCCGCGCGCGATGGTCAGGTTGATGTCGACGAGCACCGGCTTGCCGTCAAACGCCTTCGAGAGGTCCTGAAGGACGACTTCTGGCGGTGCGGCGGACTCTGGCATCGGCCCCGAGCGTACTTGCGAACGGCCCCCGGGGGCACCGCTATCGACCGTACAGGGCGATGCGCTCCGGCCGGCGGGCGAAGAAGTAGATCAGTGCGCCGATCCACGAGGCGAGCGCGATGATGATGACCCAGACGACCTTTTCGTTCCCCTCGGAGGGCTCCTTCACCGCGCAGTCGATGAGCATCCAGACCCAGAATGCCGTTGCGCAGAGCCCGAAGACCGCCGCGCCGCAGAAGAGGAAGATGCCGAGCACGCTGTCTGCCTGCATCGTGGACTCCAGTTCGCCGCGGACAGCTCCCACGCCGCCGAATCCGCAGTGCGAGACCGCAATTCTAACTTCCGCCAGCCTGTCCCCGGTGCACGGAGCAGCTAGATTGGAGCTTCCCGGCCGCAGGGACCAAGGAGTCAGGCGATGCGTCGAGGCGTGAAGATCCTCTGGTTCCATTCCGCACGAGTCGCCGCAAACGCGCGGATGGCTGCCGCTGCGTCGATCGCGGCCGCCGCGTCCTTCGCGTTCGCCGTGCCGCCCGCGGTCGGAAAGCCACCCGCCGCGGACAACCCGCCGGCGACTGCCACTCCCCCGGCGGTCGCACCCGCGCCCCCGCCACGGCCCCCGAAGGTGCCCGCGGCGCCCGCTGCCCCCGTGCCGCCCGTGTCGGACACGCCGCCCGTGCCGCCCGCCGCGCCCGCGCCCGCTGTGCCCCACACGGCGCCCGTGCCGCACAAGCCGCCCGCGCCGTCGCCCGCACTGCCTGCGCTGGTTGACCTGCGCCCCGTGCTGGTGGAACTGGGCCTGCCGCCGCGTCCGCAGGGCGCGCGAGGCACCTGCAGCATCTTCACCACCTGTTCGGCGATCGAGTTTGCGCTGGCTCGCGTGCGCGGCCGCGCCACGCGCCTCAGCCCCGAGTTCCTGAACTGGGCCGCCAGCCAGGCGGCGGGCGCGCCCAGCGACGGCAACTTCTTCCACCATGCGCTGGCGGGCTTCGCACGCTTCGGGATCTGCGAGGAAGCGGCGCTGCCCTACCGGCGCACCTTTGACGCTTCACTGGCGCCGACGCCGCAGTTGCTGGCCGAAGCCGCGCGCGTGCGCGACGAATCACACGCGACACTCACGGTGCACTGGATCATGACCTGGCAGGCCAATCGCGTGGGTGTGAAGGAGGCGGACTTCGCGCTGATCAAGCGGGCCCTGGCCGGCGGCTACCCCGTCGCTGCCGGCGCGGGACACAGCCGGCTGCTGGTGGGCTACCGGGATGACGCTGGTCTGCCCGGCGGCGGTGCGTTCCTGACCCTGGATTCGGCGCTGGCACGCTTCGACGAGGTGCCGTACCAATTCGTGCGCGATCAGGTCGGTGATGTCTTCTGGGTGGAGGCGGTGGCGCCGAAGCCCCCCGTGGATCACGCGCCAGTGCAATGAGCAAGGGCGCCGGAGCACACCATGCCGATGCGATTTACGCCGATGCGGCCCCTGCCGCCGATCTCGCCGATCAAGGTCTTCCTTCTGGTGCTGGTCGTCGTCTTCGCGGTCGAGGCGGCCATCATGATGGTGCTGCCCGAGGCAACGGCCTCCTCGCCCGACGGAATCCTGCTCGCGCTGGTGGACGCCCTGCTGCTGGTGGGCGTGCTCTGCCCGGTCCTGTGGATGCTGGTGGTTCGGCCCCTGCGAACGCTTCTGGCCGAGCGGGGCGCGCTGCTGGAGCGCACGCTCCACATCCAGGAGGAGGAGCGCGCACGCCTGGCACGCGACTTGCACGACGAACTTGGCCAGATGCAGACGGCGATCCTGCTGGGGCTGCGGACGGTGACGGACGCGCACGAACTCTCGCAGGCGCACCTTCGCGCGGAGGGAGTGCGGCAGATGGCGGTGCAGGCGGTGGATGCGACCAGGCGCATGGCACGCGGCCTCTCCCCCACGGTGCTGAAGGACCTTGGCCTGGGCGTGGCGGTGGGCCGGATGTGCGAGGACTTCGGCTCCGCCACCGGCATCCAGATCCCATGCGACATCCGGATCGGAGACGCACGCTTCGACCCCAAGGTCGAGATCAATGCGTACCGCGTGGTGCAGGAGGCGGTCACCAACGCGGCGAAGCACGGGGGAGCGACCATGATCCAGGTGGCGATCCGGCTCGATGCGGGGCACCTGGACCTCCGGGTGACGGACAATGGGCGGGGGCTCCCGGAGCCCGGCGCGGGCCGCGGCGCGGGCCACGGGCTTGGGCTGACGGGCATTCGCGAGCGAATCGTCCTACTGGATGGCGCCCTTGAACTGACCTCCGGGCAGCCTGCAGGGACTACCCTGCACGCGCGCATCCCAGCCCAGGCCGCCACACCATGAGCCGAACAAGCATCCTGATCGTCGACGATCATGTCATGGTCCGGAAGGGCCTGCGCATGACATTGGAGTCGCACCCCGACTTCACGGTGGTGGGCGAGGCGGGCAACCTGCACGAGGCGATCGAGGTGGCGGGCCGGGTGAAGCCGCAGATCATCACCCTGGACCTCTCGATGCCCGGTCCTTCGGGCGTGGCCTCGGTGGGCCGGCTGCGCGCCACCGTGCCCGATGCGCGCATCATCGTGCTGACCATGCACGACGACCCGGCGTACGTGCGCAGCGCGCTGGCGATGGGCGCAAGCGGGTTCGTGAACAAGAGCGCCGCCGACACCGAGCTGGTCTCCGCCATCCGCGCGGTGGCGCGCGGCCGCGTCTTTATCGATGTCGGCGATGCAGCCACGCTCGAGTCGATCCTTTCGCCCACGGCTCCGACGGGGGACAAGTCCCCGGTGGACACGCTGAGCGAGCGCGAGCGCGAGGTGCTGCGGCAGGTGGCGCGCGGCTTCACCAACCAGCAGGTGGCCGACGAGATCGGCCTGAGCGTCAAGACGGTGGAGTCGTACCGGGCCCGGCTGATGAAGAAGCTGGGCCTGAAGGAGCGCTCGGACCTGGTGCGGCTGGCCATCGAGATGGGGCTGATGTAGGCGAATCGGCGGCCCGCCCCGGCAGGAGCGCGACCGTGCCGGGGTTTCCCGCGCACGGACGCGATGGAAGTGCGGGGCATCCTGCTTTCGGGCGGGAACTCGAAACGCGATGATTCATCCACGGTTGTCGGGTCCGCCGTGCAAGGCCCTCCGGCAGCCGCGATCACATCGCCCAGGAGGCCCGCCCCCATGATCTCCGCCATCCGCATCCGCCTGTTCACCGCCCTCGCCTCCATCGCCGCCGGCGCATCGGCCGCGCAGGCGCAGGTCTCGGTCTTCGCGCAGCCGCCCAGCCCGGGCGGCGGCGTGATGCGCGCCTCGCAGCTGTGGATGGACCCCTCCGAGCAGAACGACCTGGACTCCGACGCGCTGGCGTGGGAGAACTTCACGCTGCCGGAGACCACCACCATCACGCGCCTGCGCTGGTGGGGCGAGGCACTGCCGCCGCAGGGGTTCCGGATCGGCTTTTACAACCAGGATCCCAACACCATCGCGATGCAGCCGGACATCTTTGCCGCGGGCTCGCAGCCGATCAGCGAGCGCACCTACGCCACCCCCACGGTGACCGCCGCGGCCGGTGGCCTCTATCAGTTCACCATCGACCTGGTGACACCTCTCACCTTCCAGGCGAACACGCGCTACTTCGTCTCGGTGGTCGGGCTGACGCCGATCCCGTGGGCGAACTGGAACTGGGCGCAGGGCGCCAGCTCCAACGGCGGCACCTTCTGGTGGGTGCGCGGCGCGCACATGTACTTCCACCTGCCCGAGGACCGCGCCGTTGAGCTCTTCGCCGCCGCGCCCAGCGCGCCCGCGGACCTGAACCACGATGGCAGCGTGAATGGCGCGGACCTGGGCATGCTGCTGGGCGCCTGGGGCCAGGCCGCCGGGGCTGCGGACCTGAACCACGATGGCATCGTGAACGGCGCCGACTTGGGCATGCTCCTGGGCAGCTGGGGCTGACCGACTCCTTGCACGGACGCCGGCGCTGCGGGGGCGCACGGGCCTTAGGGACGTGTGCCCCCGCCGCCGTGCGCCGGATCGGCGCTGCCCGCGCCGTATTCGCCGCCGTATCGGTTCTGCAGGCAGTTGTTGAAGAGGTTGAGCATCGAAATCAGCCCGATCACGGCGGTGACCTCGACGATCTCGGGCTCGGTGAACGCGGCGCGCAGCTGGGCAAAGAGTTCTTCGGGGATGCGGTTGGAATCGGCCACCGCCGCTCGGGCGTATTGGACGGCCAGGCGCTCGCGCGCGCTCATGCTGCCGGGGGCGTCCAGCATCTGAAGCGGCAGCTGCGAGATGCCCAGCGATCGCACGATGGCCAGGTGCGACTCCAGGCAGAACTGGCAGGCGTTGCGCCGCGAGACCTCCAGGATGATCAGTTCCTTGACGCTGCGCTCCACCACGCCGCCGGGGTAGATGGCGGTGCTGAGCGCAGCGAAGCCCTGCAGCAGCTCGGGGCGCAGGGACATGGCGCGCAGCATCTCGACGGGCGCGCCACCTGCGGCGACCAGCGCCGCGCTCTCGGCGAAGGCGGGCGAGTCCTTGACGGAATCGAAAGCCGCCGCGATCTGCGGGCTGGTGGGATGGACGCGCATCGCCGCACCGTACCACGGCCGTGACGCGTGCACCCAGCGTTACACTGGGTGGATGGCCAAGGGCATCTTCGGATCGATCTTCGGCGGCGCGGACTCACCGGTGCCGTTCATCGGGAAGCCGTCGCTGTACTCCTATGGTGCGGTGGCACTTAACGGCTCGCGCGCGGACCTGGCGGCGCACGGCGGCAAGGTCGCGCTGGTGGTGAACGTCGCCAGCCAGTGCCAGCACACGCCGCAGTACGCCGAGCTGGAAAAGATCTGGCGCGATTACGGCGCGCGCGGCTTCGTGGTGCTGGGCTTCCCCAGCAACGAGTTCGGCGGACAGGAGCCGGGCACTGCGGGCGAGATCAGCGAGTTCTGCACGCGCAACTACGGCGTGACCTTCCCGATGATGGAGAAGGTGCAGGTGCTGCCGGGCCGGGGACAGCACGAGATCTTCGCCTTCCTGGGCAAGGAGACCGGCAAGCACCCCACCTGGAACTTCGGCAAGTACCTTGTAGGTCGAGATGGCAAGCCGATTGAGTTCTATCGCTCGGGCTTTGATCCCTCGGGCGAAGAGATGCGCGGTGCGATCGAGCGTGCGCTGGATGCGAAGCTGGCCTGAATTCGGGTGAGTGACCGCACTCAGGGCGCCGGGGCATGGGTGCGCTGCACCAGCGCCTCGAGCTGATCGGCTGCGGCCGCGGCGCCATCCTCCGATGCCATCTGGCGGCCAACCTGCGCGGCGCGGGATTCGATCGCAGGGTCCGCAAGGAGCTGGCGGAGAGCGGCCGCAAGTCGGACGCCGGTCACCTTTGGCCGCGGCAGCGTTCGTGAGATCCCCAGCCGCACCAGGCGCCCGGCGTTGTCCCATTGGTCGTGGGCGTGCGGGATCACCACCGTGGGCCGTCCCGCGCGCATGGCCTGGCCGGTGCTGCCGACGCCGCCATGATGCACGTTCACGGCGCACTGCGGCATGACCGTGGAGAATGGCGCGTACGCGAAGGCGCGGACCCCTTGGGGCATGTTGCCGGGCGCAGGACGTCCTGGTCCGACCAGCAGCAGCCCGCGCCTGCCCAGGATCCGGCACGCTTCCGCAGCGCACTCGTAGAAGTCGCCTGCGACGTGCACGGCGGCGGTGCCCAGGCAGAAAAGGATCGGCGGGTCCCCCGCGTCCATGAATCGCTGCACGTCGGCGGGAAGCGCCTCGACCTCGCCATGTGCATCGTGCCAGGGGAAGCCGCAGATGACGCCGGTGGCGGGATCGTCGGAGAGCGGTCCCCGCAGGTGTGGCGACCAGAGCGCCAGGTTCAGCGCGCCGCCACGCATCGCATCCATGATCAGCTGACGCCGCCGCGGCAGGCCCAGCTGGCGGCGCACCCGCGCCAGCGCCGGATCGAAGGTGTGCGACATCACCGGAAGCATGATTGCGCGCACCGCCAGCCGCAGCCACCGCGGCGGATCCAGCGGCGACCACGCTGCCACCAGCAGCGGCTCTTCGCGCGAGACCCAGTTCAACGGCGAGAGGACGGCATGCGCGCAGGGGATGCGCAGCCCTTCGCAGGCCCATGCGGCACCGGGGCAGATGCAGTGGGTCAGCACCACGTCCGGACGCGCCACCGCAGCCAGTTCGCGCACGCGGTGGAAGGCTGCCACCGAGGTGGGGATCAGCAGCTGCTCCACCACCACCTTGGCCCCCTTGCGCGGGTGCATCACGTCGGGGAACTCCTCGTCCAGCCGCTTCAGGTCCATCCGCTCGCCCAGCGGCGCGAAACCGACCCCCGCTTCCTCCACTTGGTGCTGGTAGTAGGGGTTCACCAGGATCGTGGCTTCATGCCCCCGCCGGCGCAGCTCGCGGCCGACGGAGATGAAGGGGTTCACGTCGCCGTGGCTGCCCGCAGTGACGATCAGGACGCGCATCGTGGGTGCAGGGTACGCGGGTGCAACTACAGTGGTGTCCCGATGCAGCCCACGCCCCCTCCCGCCCAGGCCGCCGCGATTCCCGACCCATGGAAGGCGCCTGCGCCCTTCCCCACCAGCGCTGCAACGCCGCGCCTGCTGCTGCGCTTCTGGCAGCCATCGGATGCCGCGGCGATGTTCGCGGCCATCGAGGTCGACCGGAACTCGTTCGCGCCGTGGCTCCCTTGGACCGCATTGGACAACCGCACGGTGGAAGAGTGCGCCGCGGCGATCGAGCGCATGCGCGAGAAGCGCGAGCGCGCGGAGCCGGCGGCGGATGACTTCGCCATCGGCGTCTTTGACCGTGCGACGGGCGACGCGATCGGCGGCACGGGCTTCCACCGCTGCGTCGCCGCCGCGCACGAGGGGGAGATCGGCTACTGGATCCGTCCCGACCGGCGCCGCCAGGGGCTGTGCGCCGAAGCGGTGGCGCATGCGATCAGCTGGGGCCTCACGCCGCAAGCGCGCGGCGGATGGGGGTTCCGGCGCCTGCACATCCGGTGCGCTGCCAGCAACCACGCCTCGCGCGGCGTGCCCCGGAAGCTGGGCCTGCGCCGCGAGGCGACGCTGGTGGCCGAACGCTGGGTGCCGACCTATGGCTGGGAGGACTCCTGCGTGTGGGGCGTGCTGGCATCCGAGTGGGACTGCCAGGCGCACCGGCTGGCGCGGTGAAGGCGCCAGGCGGTGCGCACCGACCGTCAGGGCCCCCAATGGCCCAGCAGCAGGCCGATGTCCGCGCCATCCACGGTGCCGTCGCCATTGATGTCCGGCTCGCAGGCGCCCTTGCCGGGGCAGGCGCCCCAGTTGCCCAGCAGGATCCCCAGGTCAGCGCCGTTCACCACGCCATCGTGGTTCAGGTCGCCGATGAGCCGGTTGCCGCCGAAGCCGCCGTGCGGTGAGTTGATCCACAGGTAGGTCATGGCCAACGTGTTGCCGCTGTCGCAGTCGAACTCGTTGCCATTGGTGGCGCCGATGGTGGCGGCGAACTGGGCATTGGCATCCGCCGCATCGGAGATCGAGCGGTACATCCAGATCAGGTCGGGATAGGGCTGCCCCCAGTTGGTGTTGCCCACCTCTGCCACCAAGCGGTCGTAGTTCAGCTGTGCATAGGGCTTGTTCACCGACATGTACTCGGCGCCGCCGCCGAAGGGGAGCCAGTTGATGATGTGCAGGTACTTGGCGCCCGGGCTGAAGCCCGCGTACTGGGCAACGTTGTCGAAGAGGTTCGCCATTGTCCCGCTCTGCACGGGGTTGGTGCCCGCCAGCTGCGATTCCTCCTGGAACCAGTAGCGCCGCGCGCAGTCGTTCTCGGAGCAGTACATGAACGCGGCGCGCGCGCTCATGCCGCTGTCGCCCACCACGTTTGCCCAGAGCAGCATGCCGTACCAGGCATTGACACCCTCCGAGCTGGACTCCTGGTTGACGCCGTTGGCGTACTGCTGCGCGCCCGCGGCGTTCGAGTGGCCCGCGTATGGATCGAAGTAGTTGTACGCCGCGAACTTGGTCTCGATGCCACCGACGGTCGCCTGGTCGTTGTAGTCGGCGGCAAGGTCGCGCGCCAGCAGCTCGACGAAGGGGCGATAGGCATCGCGCCACGCGGAATCCGCGGCACCCAGCACCGCGGCGGCGCGCAGGAAGTAGCCGTAGTGGAAGTGATGGTCGTTCAGGTAGGTGTTGCTGCCGAAGCCCGCAGGGAAGCCGATCATGGTGCCCCAGGCCGCGTCGTACCAGAAGAGGCCGGGACCCTGTTCCACTGCGGTGGGGATCGCCTTCAGCTCCCCGCCATTCGCGTTGGCCGTGAACCAGCCGGTGAGCGCGCTGCACAGGTTGTCCTTCCAGCACTGGGCCGAGGCATGCTGCCACTCGGTGGCAATGGCGAAGTTGTTCGCCGCGCGGGCCATGTGCTTGCCCCAG
Organism: Phycisphaerales bacterium; assembly: GCA_044230125.1. Classification (GTDB taxonomy): domain Bacteria; phylum Planctomycetota; class Phycisphaerae; order Phycisphaerales; family SM1A02; genus UBA966. Next base: position 28,664 of record JBGARR010000010.1, on the reverse strand, counting down.
TTGTAGGTGTCGATCTGCAGCGGCTGGCTGTACTTGTGGAAGTCGTTGTCCAGGTACAGGTTCAGCTTGGCGGCATCGCCCGTGAAGGTGGCCTTGGGGGGCACCACCGGCGGCACCGCGGGCAGCGTGTAGCCCAGCGTGAAGGCGCGTCCCTTGCCCAGGCGCATCTGCCCGCCATCGCTGGGGGGCGGCAATGCCGTGAACCCGCCGCGCGGCTCGATGCCATTGCGGGCGTACCCCTTCACGCTGCTGTAGTACGCCTGCTTGCCCACGGCATCGACCACCGCGGGGGTGGTCAGCGCCGCCTGCTGGTGCGGGAAGAGCGCAAAGAGGGTGTCCTGCGTCGGCGAAGCGGCCGCGCCGGTGCGGATGTCCACCAGCGACTCGTACGCAAAGGTGCCGGTGACGTTGCTGGCCCCCGCCCCCGGCGTATACGCGCACGAGAGGCGCGTGGCGGTGCGGCTGGTCTCGTTGGCGGGGCGGTAGTAGGAGTGCTCCACCATGAACTGCACCGCGTCCGCGCGCGTCCACTGGCCGGCACCGATCAGCGCATCCAGGTTGGCGGGCAGCGCGGCCACCACGGTGAAGCGCTTGCCGGTGATCCCCTCATTGAAGAAGGTGGGCTTGATGTAGGGAGCGGGCGTGAAGTTCTTCCACGACCAGCTGCTGCCGTCGGGGCCCACCAGCACGTAGGTGCGCCCGTTCACCGAAGCGACCAGCAAGTTGGACAGCGGCTGCCCCGCGTTGCTGCCGTCATGCGTGCTGACGGCGCTGGCAAAGCTGCTGTCGTTGGTCCAGATCTGGCAGGGCTGCACGGCGGTGCCAAAGATCTGGTCCGAGGCGTCGGTCAGCTGCACCTGCGGCGTGGGGTAGTCGCTGGCATCGGTGGTCTGCGGGTACTCGATCCACACGAAGGGCGAGCCACGCGCGGCCGTCGCGCGCAGGGTGTGCTCGTTGCGAGCGTTGGCGGCGTCGAACATGTCAAAGGTGACGCTCCAAGTGCTGAAGCCCTGCACCTCGACCAGCGGCGCGTTGGGCCAGTGGAAGCCGTCGAACTGCGCGTTGGCCAGGCCCGGCAGCACCTCGGGGCTGAAGTTCAGGGGCTGCTGCGCCTGGAAGCCCGGGCACGCGATCGATCCGCCGCCGCACGCCACGGTGCTGGCCATGGAGAGGGGGTACGGTTGGTAGATGGCCAGCCCGTTGAAGCCGGGTTTGATGTTGAAGGGCAGCGGGTTGATCACGTTCCCCTGCGGGACGTCGCCCCCCGTCTGCGAACCCGGATCGGCGGAGAACTTGTAGATCTGCGAGAACCACCAGTCCGCCACCGGATACGGGGCCTGCACGGGGATGGTGGCGGGCTGCGCGCTGGCTTGCACTGGGCCCGCTTGCCCCGGAGGCAGGGCGCTGCTGATGCTCCCCTGCCCCGGCGTGCATGTGGACTGCCACGCGGGCGGCGTGCAGGTGAAATCGCGCGCCTGGGCGGCGGCGATCAGGGTCAGCGTCAGGAATGCACCGGTCGTGCCGCGGAGGCGCGCGTGTCGGAAAGTCATCGTTCGGCCCTTGGAGACTGCTCAGGAACGGGCCGATGCAACAACGCGGCGACCCCACGGGAGGAAAGGTACCGGGAGTCGGGAGGGATCTCCAAGGACAAACTGGGGCGATATCAGCTGAGTTCCAGTCTGAAATGGACGATAAACGGCAGGCAGCGCCGCGTCGGCACCGCCTCCTGGCGAGGGGTCGAAGGCGACGCCGGTACGAGGATGATCGATGTCCGCGCTGCGTTCGCGCAAAGTGCTCCGAACCGCGCCGCGCCAAGGTCCGTACACTTCCGCGACAGGCCACCTTTGCGTTCACTTCCGGTCAAATTTCTCGTCGGGATCCTCCTGCTGGTGCAGGGGTTCGCAAGCGTCGGTCGCGGGCAGACGCTCTGCATCGCGGTGGGGCATGAGGCGGAGCGGGCCGCGCAGTGCAGCCATGGTCCGGGCCAACATGACCCCAGCCAGCCATCCTGCACGCATGCAGCGCGCCAGATCCGCGGCCACGCCGGGCACGGACCGGCCCATTGCGGCATCGGCACCCCGCGGCACGAGCACTCCGAGAGCAAGTTCCACTTGCATGTTCCGACTGCGGACAACTCGACGCCCGTGCGGCTGGTGAACGAGACGATGGTGGACCTGCCGCTCTTCTGTGCCTTGGTCACCGTCACCATCGTCGAGTGGATCCCGGCGCCGCTTCCGATCGTCTGCGCCGTGGATCGTCCGCCCAACTGGCCCGACAGCGACCAGGCCCAGGCGTTGACGGCCACGCGCCTCCTTCTCTAGCACATCGCGAACACTCTGCGGGGCCATTGCCCACACGCAGGGTGTTGTCGTTGCACGCGCAGCAAGCGGCAGATTGCCGTTCGGCTGCACGGGCTCCTCCATGCTCAGTCTTTCCCCTCGCCGCATGCCGGGCGCCGGGCCGCCGGGATCGGGCGCGATGCGCCTGCGAGAGAAGGAGATTCGCGTGATGCACAGGTCGAGCAGAAGTACCCCCGGGGCATCGCCCCCACTGCCGAAGGCGCAGGCGCCGGGCGCGCTGGTGGCGCCAACGACGCTGGCGGCGCTGGTGGCGCTAGCGGCACTGGTGGGGCTGCCGGCAGGTTGCCAGACCTACAAGGCCAAGCCGCTGGACCTGGCCAGCCATCGAGCCGCTTTCCTGGCGCGGACCCCCGACGCACCGGAAGTGGCGGAGTTTGCGCGCACGCTGGCGGCGGCACCGGGGGCGGGGTCGGACGCGGGCGCTGGGGCGGATGCGACAGCGGCTCCCTTCGACCCCTCCGACGGCATCAGCCTGCCGGAAGCCGAGGCGATCGCGCTGGTCTTCAACGCGGAGCTGCGCCAGGCGCGCCATGACGCGGGGGTCTCGGAAGCCAGCGCGGCGAATGCCGGGCTCTGGCAGGACCCCACCGTCGGCTTCGAGTTCACCCGCATCCTGGAATCGACGGTGAAGCCCAACGAGTTCTTCGGCACGATCGGCTTCACCATTCCCATCTCGGGGCGGCTGGAGATCGAGAAGAAGCGCCTGGGACTGGCGTACGCCGCCGAACTGGCACATGTGGCCGAGCTGGAATGGCGCACCCGCATGGAGGTGCGTCGCGCGTGGATGCGCTGGAGCGCGCTGCAAGCCAAGGTCGCGACCACGGGGGAGTTCGTCGGACGCACCGATGAGGTGCTGCAGGTGGTCGACCAGATGGAGGCGATGGGCGAACTGGCCCGCATCGAGGCGCGCCTCTTTCGCATGGAACGCGTGAAGGCCGCCACGGACCTGCAGCGGCTGGAGGCAGAGTGCACCGAGGTGCAGCTGGAACTGCAGCGATTGATGGGGCTGCCGCCCATGCCGCGCCGCGCGCTGGTGGCAGGCGGACTTGGCAGCCGCTCCTTTGACACGGAAGTCGACGCGGATGGCGGGGAGATGGAGGCGCGCCTGCTCGCCACCAGCCCCGCACTGCTGGTGGTGTCCACGCGCTACGAAGTGGCCGAACGCCAGCTTGAGGAAGATGTGCGCGCGCAGCTGCCCGACCTGCAGATCGGCCCCGGCTACGGCACGCAGAACGCCGAGCGCCAGTTCCTGCTGGCCTTCAGCATGCCCATCCCGATTCTGAACGGCAATCGGCGTGCCATCGCCGAGGCCTTCGCGGGGCGCGAAGCGGCGCGCACCGCCGCCGAACGGACCTTGGAGCACGCCATCGCCGACCTGGCGATGTGCCGAACCGTTTGGCAGGCGGCCTCCCTGCAGCGCCTGATGATCGAGCGCGACCTGGTGCCGCTGGTGGACACGCAATACGCCGAGGCGCGCGAGGTGGCCCGGCTTGGCGAGGTGAACACGCTGGTGCTGCTGGAGACGCTGAAGCAGCAACAGGAGGCGAAGACGCGCCTGATCGACGCGCGACGCAACGAGGCGATCGCAGCCATCGGGATCGACGAGATCGTCGGTCCCCCGAAGCAAGAAGCCACTGGAGGCACTCCATGACGGATCGCATGATGGATCGCACGGCCGGTTGCACGCAGGCGCACGCCTTTGCTCGCCTGATCGCCTGCACGGTCGCTCGAGCGAATGCTCGCATGACTGTTCGCAGGAGCGCAAACGGCTGCGCCGCCGCAGCGCTGGTCGCCCTGGCGACGCTTTCCGCCTGCTCGCACGGCGAGGATCCCGCGAAGGGACAACCTGCGGCGCGTGGGGATGCGGCGGGGACGAAGCCAGCAGCGCCCACCAATCGCGTCGACATCCCCGAGGCGGTCCGCCGGAACATCGGCATCACCTTTGCGCGCGTCGAGCCGCGCAAGGTGGCGCAGACACTGCGCGTGCCGGGGCGCTTCGAGCTGCTGCCGACGGCGCGGCGCGAGTACCGCGCACCGCTGGCGGGACGCGTCGAGCTCATGGTGCAGCAGTACCAGCGCGTGGAGGTGGGCACGCCCCTCTACCGCATCGATGCCCCCGGATGGCGCGAACTGCAGGAGCGCGTGGCGGGAGCCACGGCACGGCTCGAGTCGATGGGCCCGGTGCGCGAAGCGCATCGCGTGCACGAGAAGAGCCTGGCCGACAAGGTTGCGCTCTGGCAGGAGCGCCTCGCGCAGCTGGAGAAGCTGCGCGCCGCGGGTGGCGGTGGCGCTGCGCAGTTCACCGAGGCGCGCGCGACGCTGAACGCCACGCAGGCCGAGCTGGCCGATGTCATGGAGAAGGAGGCAGAGCTGCAGGCGCAGCAGCAGACGCTTGCAGCGGACCTGCGCGCGCTGGAGGCGCGGCGGGACATGATCCTGGCGGCGGCAGGCTGCGGCGAGGGTGGCGCGGCGGATGGCACACCGGGCGGCTACACGCGCCCAGTCAGCGTGGGCAGCACGGGCGGACCCGTCTCCGGCAACGCCATCCTGGTCTGCGCCACCGCCCCTGGGCAGGTTGAGACCCTGTCTGTCACCCCTGGTGGGCACCTGGAGGAAGCCGCGCTGGCACTGACCGTCGTGCAGCCCGAGCAGGTGCGCTTCCGCGCCAAGGGAATGCAGTCGGACATGGGTCGCCTGCGCGATGGACTTGCGGCGCGCATCGCCCCACCGCAGGGAGGATCGCTGGAGTCCGCCGATGCGATGACCGGCACGCTGGTGGTCGGGCTGACCGCCGACGCCGACGAGCGCTCGATCGACCTGATGGTGCAGCCGGCCGTCATCGCCGCATGGGCGCGCGCGGGCGTCTCCGCCTCGCTGGAAATCACGTTGCAGGGCGGCACCGAGGAGCTCTCGATCCCCCTCTCGGCCGTGGTGCGCGATGGCGCCACGCCGATCATCTTCCGCCGGGACCCCGCCAACCCCGACCTTGCGATCCGCATGGAAGCCGACCTGGGTGTTTCCGACGGACGTTGGGTGGCGATCCAGAGCGGCGTGAAGGCGGGCGACGAGATCGTGGTCGGCGGCAACTACCAGCTGATGCTGGCCACCAGCGGCAGCGCCCCCAAGGGGGGGCACTTCCATTCCGACGGCACGTTCCATGAGGGGAAGGACTGACATGCTCTCACGCCTGATCGGCTTCTCGCTGAAGAACTCCCAGCTGGTCGTGGTGGCGGCGGGGCTGCTGGTGCTTTTTGCCGGACTGCGCCTGAAGGGCATGCCTGTGGATGTCTTCCCCGAGCTGAACGCCCCCACCGTGGTGATCATGACCGAGGCGGGCGGCCTGGCCGCCGACGAGGTGGAAAGCACCGTTACCTTCCCGATCGAGACGGCGGTGAATGGCCTGCCGGGAACGCGGCGGGTGCGCTCCGCCAGCGCCACCAGCCTCTCGATCGTCTGGGTGGAGTTCGACTGGGGCACCGACCTGTACCGCGCGAGGCAGCTGGTGAGCGAGCGCCTGTCGGCGGTGCGTTCCAGCCTTCCCCCCGGGACGCACGCCGAGATCACGCCGGTCACCAGCATCACCGGCGAAGTGATGCTGATGGCGCTCTCCTCGCCCGGGGGGAGCGTCTCGCCGCTGGAGATGCGCGCTTTCGCCGAGTTCGACCTGCGCAACAAGCTGCTTGCCGTCCCCGGCGTGGCGCAGGTGGTGGCGATCGGCGGTGAACTGCCGCAGTACCAGGTGAATGTCAGGCAGGACCGGCTGGCGCTCTATGGCCTGAGCATCGGCGAGGTGGTCGAGGCGGCGCGCGGCGCGCACAGCACCGCCAGCGCGGGATACCTGCCGAACGTCGAGAACATGGAGCTGCCCATCCGCCAGCTGGCGCGCGTGCGCGGCGTGGATGACATTTCGGCCACGCTGGTGAAGCTGCACGCGGGTGCGCCGGTCACCATCGGCCAGGTGGCCGATGTCCAGGTGGGCCCCTCGCCCAAGCGCGGCACCGCCGCGGATGGGGGCCTCCCCGCCGTGGTCGTCAGCGTCCAGAAATCGCCCGGCACCAACACCCTCGAACTGACGCGGCAGCTGGATGGCGTGCTGGACCAGGTGGAGAAGGCGATGCCTGCGGGCATGGTGCTGAACCGCGATCCCTTCCGCGCCTCGCGCTTCATCGAGCGCTCGGTGAACAACGTGGTGCGCGTGCTGGTGGAGGCAAGCGTCATCGTCGCGGTGATCCTGATCCTATTCCTGCTGGACATTCGTGCCACGCTGGTCACGCTGACCGCGCTTCCGCTCTCGCTGGCGGTGGCGCTGCTGGCGCTGTGGGCGCTGGGGCTCTCCATCAATGTCATGACGCTCGGCGGGCTTGCCGTGGCGATCGGCGAGCTGGTGGACGACGCGATCATCGATGTCGAGAACGTGCTGCGCAGGCTGCGCGAGAATGCGGCGCGGGCGCGCGAAGGGCGCACCCCGGTGACGGAGGTGATCTTCCGTGCCAGCAACGAGATTCGCTCCTCGGTCGTCTTCGCCACGGTCATCATCTGCATGGTCTTCGTGCCGCTGCTCTTCCTCTCCGGGCTGGAGGGGCGCTTCTTCCAGCCGCTTGGCATCTCCTACATCGTCAGCATCCTGGCCTCGCTGGTGGTGGCGCTGACGGTCACCCCCGCGCTGTGCAAGATGCTCTTCACGCGCCACTTCGAGCGCGCGCCGGCGCCCGGGAAGGGCACCGACACGGCGGGTGCGCGCGCGGCGGGCGACGCCCATGAGGGATTCCTGGTGCGCTGGCTGAAGCGCGTGTACCTGCCGTTGCTCCAGGCCAGCCTGCGAAGCCGCGCCCTGGTGCTGGGCGGCGCCGCGGTGCTCACCGTGCTCTCGCTGGCGCTGGCGTGGACCTTCGGCACTTCCTTCCTGCCGGCCTTCAAGGAGGGAACCTTCACGGTCTTCCTGATGGCTCCGCCGGGCACCTCGCTGGCCGAGAGCGACCGCGTGGCCAACGGCGTCGAGAAGCAGCTGACCGCGATCGATGGGGTGATCAGCGTCACGCGCCGCACCGGACGTGCCGAGCGAGACGAGCACGCTGAGCCGGTCAGCAGCTCGGAGATCGAGGTCACCATGCGGGCCGAGACGGACCAGGAGGCGGTCCGCGGGCAGATCGAGGGGATCATCGCCAGCATCCCGGGCATCACCACGATGATCGGGCAGCCGATCGAGCACCGCCTCTCGCATGTGCTCTCGGGCACTCCCGCCGCGATCGCCATCAGCGTCTATGGCGACGACATGGACCGGCTGCGCAGCATCGCCAAGGAGGTGGAGGCGCAGCTGAAGGCGCTGCCCGGCACGCGCGATGTCGCGGCCAACCGAGAGGTGATGATCATGTCGCTGCCCATCCGCTATCGCGCCGCGGACCTGGCGGCGGCGGGGCTGACCCCCGCGATGGCCGCCGAACAGGTGGAGCAGGCGATCCACGGCGAAACGGTGGCCGAGGTGAGCCAGGGCGGGCGCCGGTACGAGATGGTGGTGCGCCTGGCGCCCGAGGAACGCGAGCGCGTCGAGCAGATCATGGACCTGCGCCTGCGCGGCTCCGGCGGGGCGCAGGTGCGGCTGCGCGAGGTGGCAGACATCGGCCCCGAGCGCACCAGCAACCTGATCGCGCGCGAGCACGCGCAGCGGAAGGCGGTCATCAGCACCAACATTGCCCCCGGGTACAACCTGGGCGACCTGGTGGGCGCCGTGCGCGCCAAGGTGGACCCGATCGTGCAGCGCGCGGGTTACACCGTGCACTACGGCGGGCAGTTCGAGGCGCAGCAGTCCGCCAGCAGGACCATCTACGTCATGGGTGCAGGGGTGGCGCTGGTGATGTTCGTGCTGCTGCAGCTCTCGACGGGCAGCCCGCGCACGGCGCTGCTGGTGATGCTGAACCTGCCGCTGGCCCTCATCGGCGGGATCGCCGCCATCTACCTGACCGAGTCGCCGTCGCTGCTGGGCAATTCGCTGGCGCTCTTCGGCATCGGCGGCGGCCGGTACGTGGCCCCGGTCATCTCGATCGCCAGCATGGTCGGCTTCGTGACGCTCTTCGGGATCGCCGTTCGCAATGGCATCCTGCTGGTGAACCACTACGACCACTTGCAGCGGCACGAGGGGCGCAGCGCCGCCCAGGCGATCGTGCAGGGATCGATGGAGCGCCTGGTGCCCATCCTGATGACGGCGCTCACCGCGGCGCTGGGCCTGGTGCCGTTGGCGATGGCGCGCGGCAGGCCGGGCAGCGAACTGCTGGCACCGCTGGCGATCGTGGTGCTTGGCGGCTTGGCCTCTTCCACCATTCTCAACCTGTTCATTGTTCCCGCGGGCTATGCGCTCGCGTTCCGCGTGCGGACCGACGCAGCACCGCGCCAGCGTGTCCTGGCGCGTTTGTTCCGGCGGTCATGATGACCTCCACCCCATTCCAAGGAGATTCGAGATGTCGACGATGAAGAGCAAGATCCCGGCCCTGTTCGCGGTGAGTGCACTTGCGCTGGGAGGCGCGGTGCTGGCGGGTTGCGAGAAGGACGCGGCGAAGCCAGCCGGAGCCGGTGCCGCACCAGCGGCCGCTGGGAGCGCAGCTGCTGCACACACCGGAGGCGATGGCCATGATCACGCCGATGGGCACGACCACGCTGATGGCAAGGATCATGCCGATGGCAAGCCGCATGGCGATGGCCACGGCCACGAAGAGGGCCCGGAGACCGCGCTGGGCGAGCAGAAGATCGGCGCCTTCACGGTGACCGCTGCGCGTGATGGCGATGTCGCCTCGGGCAAGGAATCCCCCATCGAGATCCAGGCTTCTGGCGGAACCGCCAAGGTGGCGGTCCTGCGCGCGTGGATCGGAACCGAGGATGGCAAAGGTTCGATGAAGGCCAAGGCCGAGCCCGAGGGAGCTGGCTGGCACGTGCATGTCGAGGTGCCCTCGCCCCTGCCCGCGGGCAGCAAGCTGTGGATCGAGATCGAGGACGCCACGGGCGTGAAGGCCATCGGCGGCTTTGACCTGAAGATGTGACGATGCCACTGCGCCGGCGTCTGGCGGATGGCCAGCGCCGGCGGCGGCATGCATGCCCGTCCGCCGAGCGATCACTCCGCGGGCGCGGATGCAGGCGCGTCCGCGGATGCGGGCGCGGGCGGCTCGCCGCCAAGCGCGCGCGAGTCGTGTTCCAGCACTGCAGCGATCGCATCCCAGCCCGCACGTCGATCTGGCTGCTGGCCGAAGACATGCGGCGCGCCGATGCGGACGGTGATGCGCGCCGGGCGCAGCAGCTTGGTCTGCGGACGCAGCGCCTCGAAGGCGCCTTCCACATGGCAGGGCACCACCGGGATCTGGGTGCCCGCCACCAGCATGCCGATCCCCGGCCGAAAGGGCACGAAGCTGCCATCGCGCGAACGCTTGCCCGCCGGGAAGATGACGAAGACGGTGGGCTCGGCCAGCAGCCGCTCGCGCATCGCCGCGAAGCCGTGGCGCACCCCCTGCCCGCGCCGCACCGGCAGGGCGTTCAGGACATGCGCGGCGAAGAAGGTGCGCGTGGGGCGGTCGAAGAAGACATCCTCGGCGGAGAGGGGGATGAACTGCTGGCGCGCGCGCAGGGGCAGCGCGGCGGCGAGCGCAAAGACATCCAGGTGGCTCTCGTGGTTGGCGATCAGGACAAAGGAGCCGCTGCGCGGCAGGTGCTCGCGGCCGTGCACGCTCAAGCGGTTCCAGGTGCGCAGCAGCCCCGCCCAGGCGGTCCACCATGCCAGGCGCGCCGTGGCGCTGAAGAGCCCGGCCTCGCGCCGGTGCGAGCGCATCCGCTCCATGGGCGGCAGGCCGATGTCCTTGGCGGGCTCGTACTTCCAGTCGCTCATCGCAAGACTTCGGGGCAAGACCTCAGGGCCGGGCTTCAGGGGAAGAGGACGCCGCTGAAGTGGCGGATCGGCTCCCCCTCGCCCAGCGGACCGTTGACCAGCGAGACCGTGTGGTAGAGCACAGGGGGAACCAGCACCAGAGAGTCGAAGCGATCAAGCACGCCTCCGTGTCCCGGGATGGCCGCCGCGAAGTCCTTGATGCCGACATCGCGCTTGATGCTGGAGAGCAGCAGGTCACCCAACTGGCCGGCGATGCTGACGGCCACGCCAAGCCCGACCAGCGTGCCCCATCCGCCCATGGGCGTGCCCGCGAAGAGTGCGCGTCCCAGCAGCGTGACCAGCGCGGTGGTGAGCACGATGGCGCCAAGGCTCCCGGAGACCGTCTTTCCGGGACTGGTCGCGGGGATCAGCGGCGGCCCCCCGATGCACTTGCCCACGATGTAGGCAAAGGTGTCGTTCAGCTCGACCGAGGCGATGAGCAGCAGCAGCAGCGCGCGGTGGTGCGGCGCATCCGCCAGCAGGCTCATGTACCCGAAGGCGGTGCCGAAGAGCGCGAAGCCCATGATGGCAAGCCCGACGCGCTGCACGAAGCCGCGCGGCTCGTCGCGCGGGATCGTGACCGCCGCCAGTGCCACGATGGTGATGGGCGTGACCGCGAAGAACATGCGGTGCCAGCGATCAGCTGCCGCCAGCGCCAGCGCGAAGACGCCCAACGCCACCACCACGCTGAGCGCGCGGAAACGGAAGACGCCCGTCGCGCGTGCGAAATCGCGATACGCCAGCAGGCTGAGCATGCCCACAGCGGCGATGGTGGCGCCGCGCCCCAGCAAGATCGCACCGCCGATGATGGCCAGCAGCCAGCACCACGAGGTGGTGTGCGTCACCAGTTCGCGGTGCAGCTCTGGCGTGGTGCGCCCGGCAGCGCGCAACGCATGGATTGCCGCGAATGCGACCACCAGCAGCGCCGCGGCGCCCACGGCGCCCCACCGCACGAGCGGATCATCCAAGGCGTCCCCGGTCGTGAAGAGGTAGTGGATGCCGCGGTCAAGGCTCATGGATCGCTGGTCAGTCCCGGTGCTTCACGTGGCAGTCCTTGCAGGATGCGTTCAGCAGCTTGAAGTGGCCGCTGGCGCGCGCCGGGTCCGCATGGCCCGCAGCCAGCAGATCTTCGAGGGCCTGCGCCTGCGCGTGGCCCTGCTGCATCATGGCGGCGAAGTCACCGGCACTGCGCTTGGCGTCGTTGCCCCCTGCGCAGAGACGCAACAGGTCCGCGACGCGCCCCGCTTCGGCGGCGGGCACCAGGTCGGGATGGTCGGCAGGCGCGCTCCAGCCCGCCTTCTCAATCGCCTTCAGGTGCTCCATGGACTCATCGATGTCGACCATGCTCTGCACAAAGTCAGAGGGCCTCCAGACCGCTGGAAAGTTGGCCGGCACGCTGTCCACCAGACTGACCGCAAGCACGGTCGAGGTGGCCGCGCAGGCGTACAGCCCCTTGTAGCCCGCGGCGGTGCCCGAGACCTTCATCCGCTCGACGCCCTCGGCGGCGGTCATCCAGCCGAGGCTGGCGGCGATGGACGCCGCTGCGCCCGCGCTGCGGTGCTTGCCATGATGGCAGTGGATGTAGACGGGGCCATCCCTCATGGCGTCGCGGGTCGCGCGCGCCAGCTGCAACTTGCGCTCCTGGTCGAAGCCGTCGTAGCCGATGGGCAGGTGGATGTACCGGATGCCACGCGCCTTTGCGCGCTCCACCTCGGGGATGGCGCCGTCCACGCTGATGATCGTCTTGACGCCCATCGCCGAAAGGGTGTCGAAGCCAGCATCGCCTTCGGGCACGCTGCCGGAGACGAATCCCTCGTGATACGCGACTGCGTTGTGGATGCCCGGATAGTTCTGCGGCGCCTCGTCCGTCACGGCGGGCGGGGCGATCGGGACCCGCGCGGACGCCCGGCCAACGGGCGCGGGCGGGGAGCCGGAAGTGGTGGCGCCCGGCGCCGCCTGCGTCGGCGGCGCGCTGCACGCGACCAGCCCAATGCCAGCGGCGAGCAGGGCCGAGGCGAGCAACGTTGGAGCGAGCAGTGGGCGAAGTGCGTTCATCGAGGACCCTCCAAGTTCGAGACCGCAGGATACCCCACACCGATCCGACTGCGCCGGCGCAGGTCGCTCGCCCCTTGGCGGACGCGGTGCCGCGCGCCAGCGAGCAATCGTGGCTACCCTCGCCGGTTCATGCACCACTGGATCTCCACCCCTGTCGCTCGATTCCGGCTGGCGGCGATCGCCGAGGCCATCTCCTGGGCGGGACTGTTGATTGGCATGCTCTTCAAGTACGTGGTCGTGAAGAACCCCATCGGCGTCCAGGTCATGGGGCCGGTCCACGGCATCTTCTTCGTCCTCTATCTGATCTTCACGGTGCAGGCGATGGCGCACCTCGGCCGCGGGCCGCGCGTGCTGGCGCTCGGCCTGCTTGCGGCCATCCCGCCCTTCACGACGCTCTGGTTCGAGCGATGGGTGCTGCGACCGCGCTGAAGGCCTTCCGTGCCTTCGGCTGTTCAGCAAGCGGTGACCGATTCTGATCCAGGATCCTGGGGCCTGCCCGGTACGATTTCAGTGTCGTTCCGCGCCATTCGCTCAAATTCGTCCCCGTGAGGCCCGTTCCATGTCCATCAGTGAATCCGTCCGCCACCGCTCCGCGCTGCGCGCCATCCCCTGCTTCCTGGCCGCCGGGCTGCTCGCCATGCCCTGCAGCGCCGCGCCTGCCGCCGACTGGAGCAACTCCGGGGGCAATGCCGCACGCAACGGGCTGACCGATGCGCACGGACCGATCGCCGCCGAGCTTGCATGGGCCGCGGCCGATGCCACCATCATCTCGTGGTCCGTGGTCACCATGGGCGACCAGCTCTTCACCGTGAAGGAATGGGGCTTCCCTGGCTCGACTCCAAACGCCGGCGACGAGATCGTGGCCCGCAAGGTCTCCGACGGAAGCCTGCAGTGGCGGCGCAGCCTGCCCTACGGCGGCAACAACAACGCGCAGTGGATCGCCTGGGTGGCGGGCGCGCGCGATGGCCGCGTCTACGCCTCGCGCTCCACCGCCAGCGGGCCAAGCGGCGCCGCCGGATCACCGCAGCCGATCACCGCCATGGACGCCGCCACCGGCAACACGGTGTGGCAGAGCGCGGCGACCACCGTTTGCGGCCCCTACGACGGCGTGGTCTTCGCGCCCAACGGCGACCTCGTCGTGGGCGACCGGCTGAACCTGACGCGCATCCGCGCCACCGATGGCGCGACCGTGTGGCGGATCAACCGCGTGGGCTCGGTCAGCGGCGATTGCGGCGCCGCGCTCAGCGCCAGCGGTGCCTTCATCTCCGATGCGGTGGTCGGCGGCCACGCGATCAAGAAGTACGACCTGGAGACGGGCGCATTCCTGTACCAGACGCCGGTGATGCCCGGCTTCACGCTTCAGAACGTCCCCTTCGTCTCGCCGGACGGCGCCACCGTCTATCTGGAGCGCACGCAGAACTCCCCTGCGGTGGACTTCCTGTACGCATGGACCGACATCGGGACCGCCTTCGCGCCCAAGTGGAACCGCGCGGTGCGCTGGACCACCGCGCATGAGGCGGGCATCGGCGCCGATGGCAGCATCTACACCTTCCTGCCCGGGAACGAATTCGTGCGGCTTGACCCAGCGACGGGCGATGTCATCGGCACAGCAGGGCTGCTGCTGCCACCCAACGCCGGCGACAACTTCAGCCCGCGCACCGCCGTCGATGCCGCAGGCCACGTCTACGTGCACAATGGCTGGGCGGGCAGCCCCACCACCAACGGCCGGCTCTGGGCCTTCAGTGCGGACTTGACGCAGCAGCTCTTCATGCTGACGCTCAGTAATCCAAACATCGGTGGACCAGCCATCGCCGCGGACGGCACGCTGCTGATGGCGGACCTGAGTGGCGTGCGCGCGTGGCGCACCACGCCATGCACCGGTGACCTGAACATGGATGGCGTCGTGAATGGCGCCGACCTGGGAGCGCTGCTGGGCCAGTGGGGCACCGATGGCGACAGCACGGGCGCGGACCTGGACGGCAACGGCGTTGTCAGCGGCAGCGATCTTGGCCTGCTGCTGGGTGCGTGGGGCGCCTGTCCCTGACTGGCGCCGATCAGCCCCAGTTTCCAAGCAGGATGCCCAGGTCCGCGCCGTCCACGTTTCCGTCGTGATCCAGGTCCGCGGCGCACGCCGTCGTGTTCCACGCGCCGAGCAGGATGCCCAGGTCGGCGCCATCGACGACGCCGCTGCAGTCCAGGTCGCCCGCAGAGCAGTCCGACACGCCTTCCACCTTGATCCACGCGGTCTGTGTCAGGCTGCTTGCCAGGACGCTCATGTCGCCGAAGGCAACGCTGGAGCTGGGTCCGGAGCCGCGCCCCACGGCGGCGGAGAGAACCTGATTTCCGTCAATGGTCACGGTGGCGACATCGCCGGCGAATGCGAGCCGGTACTCATGGAAGGCGCCTGTTGAATTGAAGGCAACGCTCTGGTCCGACCAGTTCTGGTCGGCGGTTGCCAGGAGCACGCCATCGGAGGCGATCCCCAGCATCGCGAACCGGCCGAGCCGATCGACCAGCTGCAAGTAGTACCCCGATCGCCTGTACGGGAAGGAGGCGTAGCTAGACGAGGATGTCACCTGCACGCTGGCAGAGACGCTTGCGCCGTCATTGAAGCTGAAGGGCACCAGCGACTGCGCCCAGTACGAATAGCCGGGCGTTGAGGTGGGCCCCAGCACCACTGCCTGGCCGTTGTTCTCCGGCGCGGCGATGCTGGCGTTCGTGATGTAGTCCCAGCACAGGCTGTCCTGCGGCACCTTCCCCAGCAGCGCGTCATAGCGCGCCAGCTCCTCGGCAGCGGCGGCGGGGGCGATCAGCGAGGTGGTGGCAAGGGCAATGACACACGAAAGTCGGGGAATCATGGGGTGCTCCAGAAAAGGTGACCCCGGAAGATAGTGGTGCGCGGCTGCTGCACCAAAAGAATCGCGATGCGTTGGTCCGATCACCACAGCGCGCTGCGCCATCGGGCCGTTATCCGGCTCGATGCGCACGCAGTTCGCGCTACGCCAGCCACTCCTTCATCACCCGTCCGTGCACGTCCGTCAGGCGCATGTCGCGCCCGCCGAAGCGCGAGGTCAGCAATCGGTGGTCGAAGCCCAGGCAGTGCAGGATGGTGGCGTGCAAGTCGTGGATCTCGACGGCATCCTGGACGGTCTTGTAGCCAAACTCATCGGTGGCGCCGAAGACCATGCCCCCCTTGATGCCGCCCCCCGCCAGCCACATGGTGAAGCCATGCGGATTGTGGTCGCGGCCATCGGTTCCCTGCGCGAAGGGCGTGCGGCCGAACTCGCCGCCCCAGACCACCAGCGTCTGGTCGAGCAGCCCGCGCCGCTTCAGGTCGATGAGCAGCGCCGCGATCGGCTGGTCCACCGCGCGCGCGTTCGCCTCATGGCCGCGCTTCAGGTCGCTGTGCTGGTCCCAGCGATCGCCCCCCGTGTTCGGGCAGAGCAGCTCGATGAAGCGCACCTCGCGCTCCACCATCCGGCGCGCGAGCAGGCACTCGCGCGCAAAGATGCGCGTCTGTTCATAGGGGGCGTCAAGTCCGTAGAGTTCGCGCACCTCGGCGCTCTCGCCGTCGATGGCCATCAGCTCGGGGACGCTCCGCTGCATCGCGAAGGCAAGCTCGGCATTGTGGATGGCCCCCTCCAGCGCATCCGGGCGCCCGGCGCGCGCGGCGAAGGCGGCATCCAGTTCCCCCGAGAAATCAAGGATCTTGCGTTGCCGCCCCGGCTCGACCGTGCCGCGCACATTCGGCATGCCCTCCCCTTGCGGCCGGAAGACGCTGGACTGGTGCGCCGAAGGCAGGAATCCGCTGCCCAGCAGTTCACGCCCGCCCACGGGAATGAGCCCGCCATTGATCACCACGAAGCTCGGCAGGTCGTTGCGCGCGTCGCCCAGGCCATACGAGACCCACGCGCCCATGCTCGGGCGCCCGACATTGCCGGCCCCGGTGTGCAGGAAGCTGTTGGCGTTGGTGTGCTCGTTGAACTTGCTGGTCATCGAACGCACCACGCAGAGGTCGTCGGCGCAGCAGGCGACGCGCGGGAAGAGGCTGGAGACCTCCAGCCCGCTCTGGCCGTGTCGCATGAACTTCCACGGGCTGGCAAGCGTCGCGCCGTTGTTGTTGAACTGCGTCGGCTCCATGCTGGCGGGGAAGGGCTTGCCGTTCCATTTCACCAGCGCCGGCTTCGGGTCGAAGGTGTCCATCTGCGATGGACCGCCGTCCATGTAGAGGAAGATCACGCTGCGCGCGGTGGGAGGGAAGTGCGGCCCGGGTGCGAATGCGGCGGCCGCCGTGGAACTGCCCGCGCGCGTGGCAGCGGCACTGCCCAACGCACCCGCCGCGCCCGTCGCACCGCCCGCTTCCGCCGCGCGAACGATGTGCGCGAACATCCCCGCAAACGCCGCCGCGCCGAACCCGCACGCACAGCCGCGCAGCATGTCGCGACGGCTGATCGGGTGGGATTGGAATCGTCCGCATCCGGTCATGGTGGTCACCGCAGGTAGCGAAACTCCGTCGAGAGCAGCATGGCATGCGCCAGGTCGCTCCATGCAGCGGCGTCCGGCGCCGCACCCAGGAAGCGCGTCGCCGACTCGACCTCTGCATCGGTGGCCTGCCGGGCAAAGGCGCGAAGGAACATCGAGCGCACGCGCGCCTCTGCCGATTCGGGATTCGCGGCGAGCGCCGCGCCCCACCGCTGCGCCTGTTCGCGCACGAAGGGGTCGTTCATCAGCGCAAGCCCTTGCGCAGGCACGTTTGAGACCGTCCGCGCGCCGACCGTGGTGGTCGGCACCGGCTGGTCGAAGACCTGCATGAAGGGACTCAGGAAGTTGCGGCGCACCTCCAGGTAGACGCTGCGCCGGAGCGCGCCATCCAGCGGCCCGCTCGCACCGGGCCGTCCGCGACCTTGCATCGCATCGGTCAGGTGGACCGGGATGCTGGGCCCGCCCATGGACAGGTCAAGCCCCCCTGCCACCTGGATCATCGCGTCACGCAGCGCCTCTCCATCCAGGCGCCGCACCGGCCGCGCGGCGGAGGCGTAGGCCGGGCTCAGCACGATCTCGCGGATGAGCTGCTTCACGGACTGGTGCGCGCGCAGGCGCACCGCCAGGTAGTCCAGCAGGTCGGCATCGGTGGGCGCCTGCCCCAGCAGGCCGAAGTCATCGGTGCTGGCCACGATGCCGCGGCCCATCAGGTGCGACCACACGCGGTTCGCCATCACGCGCCAGGTGAGCGGGTTCCCCGGCGACACGATCTCCTGCGCCAGCGCGAGCCTGCCGCTTCCCGCGGCGAAGGCGCCGGGCGAATCGCCCTGCGTGCGCAGGCCCGCGATCATGCCGCGTGGCACCATGTCTCCCATCGCGTGCGCGCCACCGCGCACGTACAGCGGGCTGTCCATTCCGGTGCCATCTTCCATCGAAAGGCAGCGCACCGGCGTAGGCACCACCACGGTGCGCATCGGCGCACCGCTGGGCAGCTGCGCGGGTGCGGGAACGCAGGCGTCGGCGGGGACATCGCCCAGCGCCACCCAGTCCACCGCGATGAAGCCGTCACCGTCGTCGGCGATCTCCAGGTAGGCGGCCTCGCCGGCGTAGCGCCGCGCATCCAGTGCGACGGTGCGCCATTCGCCCGGATGGTCGACCCCCGCGATCAGCCCCTCGAAGAGCAGCGGCTCGCGTTCGTCCAGGAAGTAGCCGTCGATCACCAGGCGCACGCGCGCACGCGCGCCGTGGCAGCGCACGCGGATCGGGTTCGCGGGAAGGGTGAAGGTGGGAGAGCGCAGCGTTCCCTGCAGCGCGTCCGAGAGTGCGCCGCTGTGGACGCAGCCGCCCGCCATGCGCACCGGCGCGCGGCCCTCGGGGGCAATGCGGTCGCCGCATGAGAGGGGCGCGTCGCCGAAGGCCCAGCCGCTGGCGGTCCATCCTTCGAAGGTGCCACCGTCAAAGGTCCAGGTGGCGCCGGCGGGCGCGGCGGGTGCGCGCGCGGCGGCGGCTTGGGACCACTCGGCGCCCGCGGCGTCGCCGGCCAGGGCGACATCGCGCAATGCGCGCAGCTGCGCCACCGCGCTCCCGATCGCCCCGTGCGGATCCTGGTACGCGTAGGCGCGGCGCGAGCTCTTCACCACGCCGAAGAGCGCGTAGTAGTCGCGCTGCGAGACATCGTCGAACTTGTGGTCGTGGCAGCGAGCGCAGCTGGCGGTGGTTCCCAGGAACGCCTTGGTGGCGACATCGATCTGGTTGTCCACGCGCTCGGCCTGGTCCAGGCGCACATCCACCGGCGCATGCGTCCCCTGCGACATCCACCACCAGCCGGTGGCGGTGACGCTCTCGTTCGTGCCGTCCGCCGGGTTCAGGCGCGGCGCAGCAAGCAGGTCGCCCGCGATCTGCTCGCGCACGAAGTCGCCGTAGGGCACGTCGGCGTTGAAGGCGCGAATCACCCAGTCGCGCCACCGCCACGCCTCTGCCACCTGGAAGTCGAACTCGTGGCCGTGCGTCTCGGCGTAGCGCACCACGTCCATCCAGTGGCGGCCCCAGCGCTCGCCGAAGCGGGGCGATGCAAGCAGCGCGTCGACGCAGGCGCGGTACGGCGCATGCGGGTCGCCGGAAGCGGCGGCTTCCTGCAACGCAGTGGCCAGGCGTTCTGACTCCTCGGGTGTCGGCGGCAGGCCGCACAGGTCAAAGGAGACGCGTCGGAGCCATGCCTGCGGATCGATCGCGGCGCCGGCCCCCACTGCCAGCGCCGCCGGCGCACTGGATGGCTCGCGCGATGCCTCCGGAAGCGGCCGCCACGACCAGTGCTTGGCGTAGGGCGCGCCCGCGGCGATCCAGGCGCGCAGCGCCGCGACCTCGTGCGCGGCAAGCGCCGCGTGCCCGTCGGCGGGCGGCATGCGTTCCTCGGGGTCCTGCGATGTGATGCGCGCCATCAGTGCGCTCGCGTCCGGGTCGCCAGGGACGATCGCTGCGCGCCCCTTTGCGGAGACGCGGATCGCGCCGTCGCGCCGGTCCAGCCGCAGCCCCGCCTTGCGTGCGGAGGCATCGGGACCGTGGCACGCGAAGCAGTGCGCTGCCAGGATCGGCGCCACATCGGGGATGTCGCCCGCGCGAGGGACGATGGTGGTGACCGCTTGCGGCGCGGGATGTCGATCCGCTGCCTCCGGCTCGATGCCCTGCACAAGCAGAAGGAGGGCCGTGATGGGGGCGGCGGCGTACATGCCCCCTTCTATAGTGCCGCGGAACCCGCTGGTTGCCGCCGGAAGCGGGATACGGCGCGCCGCGCGACCCGGGGCCGGGGATGGACCGGCTCACCGTGACGGTGGGACAGGTTCCGGCGCGGGCGCCGCTGCCCCCGACGCTGCGGATTCCTTCGCTTCAGCTTCATCCGTGCCGCCTGCGGTGGCCTCCTCGCTGCTGGCGGCGGGGCGCGCCTCGCCGATCGCGCCCACCGGCGGCAGAATCGCCATCTGCGGCGGGATGTGGGTGGAGGGATTCGTGTAGAGCTCGCCGGCCGCGTACAGATCGAGCACCCGGTTCGAGGGCCCCGGGCCGATGAGCGATGCCGCGGTGATCGGGAAGGGATAGACGGTCGCGATGAAGCCGCCGAGCGTTCCCGACCCATCGACGTTCCCGGTCGGGTTCGCGAACGCCGCGCGGTTTGCGGGCTGCGCGCCCCCCATGATCGGCGCCACGCTGAAGAACACCCGGCCGCCCACGACGAAGTCGACCATTCGGTCGATCGCCGTCCCCCCGTTCTTCAGCAGGATCAGGCCTTCGTTCCGGCCGAGCAGGGTGATCGAATCGGCCTGGACGGTCAGGTCGCCACGGGCCGTCACGTCACCGAGCGTCGCGGCGGCCGCGTTCGGAGCCGAGCGCCCGCGGATCGCAATGTCGCCAAGCGCGGTCAGCTTGTGGTTCTGCCCCATGCGGAAGTCGTCGGTCAGGAAGACGATGTCGCCCCTGCTGACGATGGTCGCGATAGTGGCGTTCTCGATGGAGGTGCCCGTGTTCAGGCGCACCGCAGGGGCCGACACCGCACCGACCGAGCTCAGGAAGGTGATGGTGTCGCCGTACCCGGCACCGCAATCGGCCGTGAAGACGCCGGAGGCGGTCGTCGCGCCCAGGATCAGCGTGTTCGCGTCCGTCAGGGTGACGTTGCCGCCCGTCGTGGTGACAGCGCCGCGAAAGTCGTTCGACGGCGAGTTTAGGATGACATCAAACCCCGCGGCGGCGAAGTCCGCGCTTCTGTCCACGCGCAGCGCGCCGCTGCCGGTGATCGCGCCACCCGCCCGAACCGCCAGGCTTCCGTCGATCGCCGAGGCGCCCAGGTCAATCGCGCCAGCGTCGCGGAGCACCACGTCGCGTCCGCTCGCCACGGTGACGGTGCCGCCGAAGTTGTTCGCCGCGTCCAGCACGATGTCGTTGGCCGCGCCTGCGGACAGGAGCGTCGTGCCCGCGATGGAGAGGATTCCGCCCCCGGTGATCGGGCCGCGCGCGGTGACGGACAGGTCGCCGCTCACCGTGGAGGCCCCCAGCTCGAGCGCCCCGGTGCCGCGAAGCGTCACGTCGCGGCCGCTGACGACAGTCACCGCGCCACCGAAGGAGTCGGCATTGTCCAGGGTGATGTCATTCGTCGCGCCCGCGGCGATCGTGGTGGTCCCGGCGATCGCCAGATTCCCGCTGTCGGTCAGCGCGCCCCCCGCCGTGATCGACAGGTTCCTGCCGATGCTTGACGCCCCCAGGTCGAGCGCTCCGGTGTCGCGCAGCGTCACGTCGCGCCCGTTCGTCACCGTCACCGTGCCGCCGAAGTTGTTCGCGCCGTCCAGCACGATGTCGCTCGCCGAGCCGGCGGTGAGCAGCGTGGTGCCTGCCACCGAGAGCGCGCCGCTGCCCGTCAGGCCCCCCGCCGCGGTGGCCACCAGGTTTCCGCCGATGGTCGAGGCGCCCAGCCCAAGGGCGCCGACATCGTTCAGCGTCACGTTCCGGCCGCTCACCACCGTCACTGCGCCACCGAAGTCGTTCGCGTTGTTCAGCGTGATGTCATTCGCCGCGCCGGCGGTCAGCCGCGTGGTGCCCGCGACTGCGAGCGAACCCGTGTCCGTGACCACGCCCGCGGCCGTCAGCGCGAGGTTGCCGCTGACGCTCGCACCCCCGATCGTCAGCGCGCCGGTGTCCCGGAGCGTCACGTCGCGGCCGCTCGCCACCGTCACCGCGCCGACGAAGTTGTTGGCATTGTCCAGCGTGATGTTCCCGCCCGCGCCCGCCGCCAGCGTGGTCGTCCCTGCGACCGACAGGTTGCCGCTGTCCGCCACGGTGCCCGCCGCGGCGATGGCTAGGTTCCGGTTCACGGTCGATGTCCCCAGTGTGAGCGCACCGGTGTCCCGCAGCACCACGTCGCGTCCGCTCACCACCGTCACCGCACCACCGAAGTTGTTCGCGTTGTCCAGGAAGATGTCATGCGCGGCACCCGCGGTCAGGCGCGTGGTGCCCGAAACCGCGACAGCACCCGCGTCCGTCACCAACCCGGCCGCCGTCAGCACCAGGTTCCCGCTGATGGTCGACTGGCCCAGCTTCAGCGCATTCACGTCGTTGAGGGTCACGTTCTTGCCGCTCACCACCGCAACGGCCCCGATGAAGTTGTTCGGGTTGTCCAGCGTGATGCTGTTGGCCGCACCGGCCGCAAGCGTCATCGCGCCGCCGATCGACAGCGCGCCCGTGTCCGTCATTGCACCGCCTGACGCCACCGAATAGTCCCCCGTGATCGTCGTCGCCCCGAATGCGATGGCGTTGATGTCGGCCAGCGCAACGTTAGCCCCCGTCACCGAGATGGCGCCGCTGAAGTTGTTTCCCGCCGAGGCCAGGGTGATGTTCGACCCGGGCGCCAAAACCGTCGTGGTCCCCGTGACCAGCAGGTTGCCCGCCTGCGTGACCGGACCGCCCGCGTTCAGGACCAGGTTCCTGCTGATCGTCGACGCCCCCAGGTCGATCGCGCCCGTGTCCCGCAGCGTCACGTCGCGCCCGCTTGTCACCGTGAACGGGCCGCCGAAGGTGCTTGCGCTGTCCAGGATGATGTCGTGCGTCGTCCCGGCTGCGACGACGGTGCTGCCCGCGACCGACAGGACACCGCTGTCGCTCACGGTGTTTCCTGCGGTGATCGAAAGGTTCCGGTTGACGGTTGAGGCGCCAAGGTCGATGGCGCCCGTGTCCCGCAGCGTCACGTCGCGGCCGCTCACCACCGTCACCGTGCCGCCGAAGTTGTTCGCATTGTCCAGCGTGATGTCGTTGGCCGCGCCCGCCGCCAGCGAAGCGGTCCCGGTGACGGAGAGGTTCCCGGTGTCCGTCACTGCGCCCCCTGCCCAGATGGCCAGGTTGCCGCTGACCGTCGACGCGGCCAGCACGAGCGCCCCGGTGTCCCGCAGCGTCACGTCGCGCGCGCTCACCACGGTGACCGCGCCGCCGAAGTTGTTCGCATTGTCCAGCGCGACGTCGTTTGTCGAGCCCGCCGTCAGCCGCGTGGTGCCCGTCACCGAGAGCGTGCCGGTGTCCGTGACCACGCCCGCGGCGGTCAAGGCCAGGTTGCCGCTGACGCTCGCCCCGCCGATGGTGAGCGCCCCCGTGTCTCGGAGCGTCACGTCGCGACCGCTGGTCACCGTCACCGCGCCGCCGAAGTTGTTCGCATTGTCCAGCGTGATGTTGCCGGCCGGGCCCGCAGCCAGCGTGGTCTGCCCCGCCACCGAGAGGGTCCCGCCGTCCGTCACCGCACCGCCCGCGGTCACTGCCAGGTCGCCGGCCAGCGTCGAGGTCCAGAGCCCGACGGCGCCGCCCGCGACAAAGAAGGTGGCATCGTGCGCCGCGAGTGATCCACCGCTCATCGCAAGCGAGGCACCCGCGGCGTTCATGCTCAGGTGGAAGTCCCCGCCGCCCAGGCTGAGCGTCGACCTGATGGTGCTGGCGTTTCCCTTCGAGTTGGTGACCGAGAGGTCGCCGCCACCCGTGGTGACGGTCGTGCCCGTTCGCAGGTCGACCAGCGCGGATGGCTGCGCGGCCGCACCGCCCGCGCCGGCGTTCAGGCCGACATTCAGGGCGCGCGCGCCATCGTTGTTGTTGAGCAGGAACCCAGTCGCAAAGATGATGCTCCCGGTCGCGTTGACCGTCAGCGTGCGGTCGGAGCCGCCGAGCCCGCCGCTGGCGATGACGATGTCGCCGTTGCTTGCAAAGGTGATGTTTCCCTCCGCGCCCGCATCGAATCCGTGCGTCGTCTGCAGCACCACGTCGCCCGTCCGCAGCGCCGCTGCGATCGAAGAACCGCGGATCTGCGCCCCAGCCGCCGTGGGCTCGAAGGGGCTTGAGGTCGTCATGTTCGCATCCACCGCGCCGACCGTGACATTGGTCGGGTCCAGGAGCCAGGTCCCGCCGCGGCCCAGCGCTGATCCGGTGTCCACGCTCCCGAAGGCCTGCAGGTTGTCGCGCGAACTGGTCTCCACGAACCCGCCACGCCCCCTTCCCGCCCCCTTCGCCTCGATGGCGCCCAGGAACGCCGTGTAGTCGCTGGACCACACGATGACCCGCCCACCCTCGCCGGACCGGGTCGCGTTCGCGCTGACCACGGTGCCCGCGCCGATGGAGGTGCGTTCCGCCTGCGGCGCGGTGGTCGCGTTCGCGCCGCGCAGGTCGCCGCCGATTCGGACGCCTCCGCCGCCGCTGGCCCCGTCCGCCTTCACCGAGGCGCCCGCGAAGAGGCCGACCCGGTCGCCGAAGAGGTCGACGCTGCCGCCCCTGCCCGACGTGCTCGACGCGTCGACGGCACCACGCACGGCGACCACGCCCCGTTCTCCGCCGCGCGCCGAGATGCTCTTCCCGATGATCGTCCCCGAGAGGTCCATCGCCTGCGAGTAGAAGTCGCCGCTGGCCATCGCGACGGACCCCCTTCCCGCGTCGATCCTCCCGGTGTTGCTGACCCCGGGCTTGCTTCCTGCGCCCGATCCGTCGGCCCCCAGTTGCGAGCGGCTGACAGCGACCACCACCGGTCCCGTGCCGCGCTGCAGGTAGACGGTGTCCCCGGCGGCGATCGCCACGACTCCGTCGCCGGCGTCGATGCTGCCGCGGTTCTCCACGTACTGCCCGGCCAGGAGGACGCTCCGCCCCTGAATCTGCCCCTGGTTGACCACCTCGCCCGACATCTCGGTGAATCGGTCGCGCTTCAGGACGAAGTCCTCGCTGCTCATCGCGCCCGCCGCTGCGATCAGGCCGCCGACATTGATGACCGCTCCGTTGCCTATGCGGATCCCCTGCGGATTGACGAAGTAGACGATTCCGTTGGCAAGCAGCGTGCCGTCGATCCGGCTGAGCTCCGCGCCGGTCACGCGGTTGAGGACACGCGCCCGGGCACCCGGCTGGATGAACTGCAGGACCTGGCCGGCCTCCACCGAGAGTCGGTCGTAGTCGATGATCGCACCGTTGCTGGCGCGCACCACGAGCCGGTTTCCCACCTGCGTGAAGGTGGCGTTGCCGCGGCGGACGCGCGCCCCATCGCCGCCCGCATCCGCCGGGGCGGCAAGCCACAGCACGCAGGCGAGCGCGGGCAGCGTCAGGAGCGCCGCATCGTGCCCCGGCAGGAGCGTGCAGGAGTGCCGACGGGAGATTGCGGGTGTCGCGTGCATTGGCGTTTCAGTAGACGAAGGAAGCGGAGAGCCAGAACTGGCTGCTGCCGCGCTGCACACCAAGCTGCTCGACGGAGTTGAGTGCCCATCCCCAGTCGACGCCGATGGAGACTCCCTCCATGATCGTCAGGTCCAGCCCGATCCCTGCACTGAGCATGCCGGTGTTGACCTCGAAGGGGAAGGCGTCGCTGTTCCCAATGACGCCGCCATCAAAGAACGCGCTCGCCACCAGGTCCCAGTCGGGGCTGGCGCCGTTCGTACTGTCGGGCGCCCAGCGGAAGGGGCGGTCCAGGAAGGGGAAGCTGCCGCTGGGCTCGGCGGCCGGGAAGAGGCGCGGCACGTGCAGGCGGTATTCCACGGTCCCGACCATGGCGCTGTCGCCTGCGCTGATCGACTGCGCGAAGCCGCGGACCGTGTACAGCCCGCCC
Source organism: Phycisphaerales bacterium (assembly GCA_044230125.1). Classification (GTDB taxonomy): domain Bacteria; phylum Planctomycetota; class Phycisphaerae; order Phycisphaerales; family SM1A02; genus UBA966. Next base: position 3,268 of record JBGARR010000010.1, on the reverse strand, counting down.
AGCACGTACTGCGCCAGGGGCGTCAGGCGGTAGTCAAAGGCGTACTGCCCGCGAAGGGAACCAAAGACCTCATGCACCAGCGGCCGTGAAGTGACGCCCTGCTTCCCCCAGTTGGGGTCCAGGAGCGGGTCCAGGTAGAAGGATCCGTAGACCGAGCCGTTCAGCGTCACCCAGTTCGGCGAAGTGTCCGTGCGCCCCAGATCGTCCAGCGAAGCCTGCCCGGCCCCGGTTCCTGTGTATTCGAAGCCGAAGCTCCCCTGTGCGGCGCTGCTCTCGCCCACCGCAAGTGCATCCATCGTCGCCGAGGCGGTCACGAAGTACGCGTCGCCCTGGGCGGCGAGGGCCGGGGTGGAGGTTTCGGAGTTCCAGAATTTCAGCGATGCATCAAGGTCGAGGAACGCGTTGCCGTGCTGGAGGAAGGTCCAGATCAGCTCGCCCTGCACGCCCCAATTGCTGCCGTCGAAACCTTCGTCGCCCAGACCGATCTGCGAAGAGTTGTAGCGGCCCCACTGTCCGGTGACGCGCCAGCGCAGGTCCTGCAGGGTCCCGACGCGCGCGTCGTAGTAGCCAGTGACCGAGTCGAACCCCGAGAAGCTGGCCGTCTGGTACTCGATGGCCAGGATGTCGTCGTTGTCGGAGAGCTGCGTCGCCAGGATGCCGATCCGCTCCTGCCAGTAGTTCGTTTGCCGCGTGCCGGTGTTGGCCACCGTGACGAAGACGTCGAAGATGCTCTTCTCCTGGACGAAGTAGTCCAGCACGACCTGCGCGGAGGCCGGCTCGCTGGTCACCGCGGCGCTGACGGTACGGCCGGGAAAGCGGCTCAGCGAATAGAGGTAATCCTCAAGCGCCTGCGTTTGCAGCAGGTCGCCCGGCTGCAGCGGGGAACCCGCCTTCACCGCACTGTGCCGCGCGTCGTCGACCGCCTTGCCATCCTGCCCCGCTCGGACGCCCGTCCCGGTCGTCCGCACGCTGCCGATCTGGGCAACCACGACCTTGATCGTGTTCGGATCCTGCGCGCTCGCTGCGGGCTCGACAAGGCACGCGACGCCGGCGATGCCCGCGTCGTTCAGCGCGGCGACGACCGCCGCCTGAATCGCCACGCGCGCGGAGTCGGTGAGCGTGCCATCGGCCCCGGCCAGCTCCGCCAGCGTCAGTGTCACGCGCTCGCCCGCGGAGGTCCTGCCACCCGAGTACGCCGATCCGGTGCGGCAGAGCGTCACCGCGGTCTGCATCAGCTTGCCTTCGGCGGGCATCCCCGGATGGCCCGCGGGCTCGACCTCGAAGACGAATCGCGTCGATGGCGAGAAGGGCGAATCGCTTCCTGGGTCGCCTGCTTCCACCGGGGGCTTCTGCGGCTGCGCACCGGCGGGCGATGCGGGCTGGACGCCCGTGCCGGGCCGAAGTGGATCCTTCACCCCTGGCGCCGCCGCGGGCGGGAAGGACTGCGCAAGCGCGGGCGCAGTGATGCCGGTCGCGGCGGTCACGAGGAGGACCAGGCACCTTGCACCTCGCCCAACATGATGAGGCCGTGCGAGCATCGTGCGTCGGAGCATAGTGGAGGCCTTTGCGCGCAGCGGAGCTGGCGCAGGTGGTGGAACTGGCGCAGCCGCGGCTGACCAACCCGCCGCCTACTTGGCGCCGGACTTCACCCAGCGGGTCTTCACCTTCGCGCGGCGCAGGTATGCCCCCAGCTGTCCCGCATGGTGCTGGACGTGGCGCATGCTGTAGATGGGCACTTCGGCCCGCGGCATCTTCAACCAAGAGAAGCCCGAGGGCCCGCGAAGCGACGCTTCGGTCTCGCGCCTCATCGAGGCACGGACACGCTTCGAGACGTACTCAAGGTATGCCAGCAGCTCGCGCTTGGTGAACATCCGCGTGGGGTACTCCCCCTCGACGTCGGCCATGCCGCCGGGATGGAAGGTGTCGTGCAGCCGCCACGAGCCCTCGTTCCGTGCGGTGTACAGATCGGTGCAGTACAGCGCGTGGTACGCCACCTGCCAGAAGGGGTACTTGCCGATGATCCCCTCCCACTTCTTGGGCGGACAATTGCGGATGCACTCCTCGAGCATGGCCAGCGATGCTTCAAACTGCCCGAGGACGATGCGCCGGTAGGTGCTGGTGATCATCGTGTGGAAAGTTACATCGGGGCGGCTAAGACGCGCAGCGCGCCCGGGCCCCGCCAACCCCCGTGGCGCCCCCGCTATCTGCCCCCGTGCCCGTGCTCGTAGTGCTCCTTGAGCAGGTCGCGCCCGAAGTCTTGCTTCCGGTCCCGCCAGACGGTGTGCACGTGGTTCGCCTCGTTCTGCGTGTTGTCGTACTCGATTACGAAGGTCGGGCCGCTGAGCCGGTAGTAGTGCCCCTGGCCGCGCTGGTCACCCCCCATCCACGCAAAGCGCACCTTCTCGATCCCTGCCGCCATGATCCGCGCCATCTCGCGATCGGCAAGCTCATAGCGCAGGTTTTCCGCGTACTCCGCAAGCAGTCGCTGGACGATCGCGCGCTGCGGGGCGTCCATCGCCGCCACTGCCAGACCCGATACGTCCACCTCCTCGATCGAGCGCCCCGGCACCGCGAGGATGTCCGCAGGTGCTCGAGCCGAAAGAACCGCCACCTTTCGCTGCTCGGCGCTGAGCGAGGCCAGCAGCTCGCGCGCCATGTCCTCCTCGGCGGCCAGCACCCGAACGCCAGCACGGTCGCCGCGCCGGATCTGCGCCGGGTTGGCCCCCAGAAACGCCGGGGTCGTCGCCGTGCCGTCGCCGACGCCGGTGAAGTTCAGCGAGACGTGGTGCCCCTCCAGCTTCCATCCCCACGGTCCTGATCCGGGGGTGCCGAAGACCACGACCGAATACGCCAACGGATCGCGCCGCGCCCCCGCACCCTTCTCGATCTCGCGCAGCACGGCGTCCAGCTGCATGATCTCCTCGACCTTGTTCATGCCATGTGAGGAGAGGGCGCTGCGCATCAGCGCGCGCGCCGACGTGCGCTGGGCATCGTTCATCGCGCCCAGCTCGATGCCCGGCTCGTGCCGGGGCACGTAGTGCCAGTCCTGGCGCGCCTTGTCATCGAAGGGCAGCGCCGCCTTCGCGCGCTGCTCCGGCGTGAGCTATTCCAGGAACCTGGTGGCCGCCGCCGACAAAACAGCGCCCGGCGCCGGGCGGACCAGCCATCCCGCCGCCACCGCGGCGACCGTTGCCACCATCAGGACAAGCTTCAGCCAGATTCGCGCTCGGCTCGACATCGTCAGTGCTCCTTGCCGTGGCAATCACGA
>JBGARR010000009.1:0-100642 GCA_044230125.1 Phycisphaerales bacterium | reverse complement strand
CGATGTTCATCCGCATCATCCGCCTGGGCGTCCCCAACATGCTGGAGGGGGCCACGATGTGGCTGACAACCTCAATCGGCGTCACCAAGTTCATCGGCATGGTGGCGCAGGCGGAGGGAGGCGCCGCTGGACCGGTGAAGGGCCTCTTCGGTGCGCACATGGTGACAGTGCGGTGGGAGGCCTTCAGCTTCCTGCCGGGGTTCGCCATGGGCACGGCGGCGGGTGCGCTGGCCGGCCAGTACCTGGGCGCGGGCTCACCGGCGCTGGCGCGCCGCGCGATCTGGGCGTGCCTGTGGATCGCCATGGTGATCATGGGGCTGCTGGGCGTCGTCTTCATGGTGGAGGGAGAGGCGCTGGCGCGATTGATGAGCCGCGATCCCGTGGTGCTGCAGGAGGTCCCGCGCACCCTCTTCATCTGCGGAATCGTGCAGGTCTTCTTCGCCATGGCGATGGTGATCCGCCAGGGGCTGAAGGGATGCGGCGACGCCAAGGCGACCTTTGCGGTGACGCTGGTCTCGACGGTGTTCGTGCGCGTGCCGCTGGCCTACCTCTTCGGCGTGGTCTGGGGATATGGGCTGGCGGGAATCTGGATCGGACTGAGCGTGGAACTTGGCGTGCGCGGGCTGCTCTTCCTGTGGCGCTTCATGGCGGGCGGCTGGGACCGGCTGAAGGTCTGAGCGCGCACGCCGCCGCGCCACCTAGACTGGTGCGCCCGACTGGACCCGTGATGAGCGCCGACCCGAAATCACCTGCCCCCGCCCCGCTGGCCCCCGCCGCACCGAGCCCAAGCGCCGACCCGCTGCGCGATGCCGCCTTCATGGAGGCCGTCGTCGCGGGCCAAGCGCGCCTGACGCCCGAGCAGGGACTGCTGCTCCTGCGCGAGATGCCCCTGCAGGACCTTGGCATGTGGGCTGACCTGCGGTGCCGCCAGGTGCACGGCGACCACATCCGCACCTATGTCATCGACCGGAACATCAACTACACCAATGTATGCACCGCCAAGTGCACCTTCTGCGCCTTCCGCCGCGATGCCGACGACCACGACGCGTACACGCTGGACTACGACGCGCTGCTGCAGAAGGTGAAGGAACTGACCGAGATCGGCGGCACCCAGATCCTGATGCAGGGCGGCATGAACCCCCAGCTGCCGCTGGGCTGGTACCTGGACCTGCTGCGCGAGATCAAGCGCCAGCACCCGCAGGTGCACGTGCACGCCTTCAGCCCGCCGGAGTTCGTCGAGTTCGTCAACTTCTTCGATCCGCCCGGCAGCACCTACGAAGCGAAGGTGCGCGGAGTGATGGTGCAGATGAAGGATGCCGGGCTGGACAGCGTCCCGGGCGGCGGCGGCGAGATCTTCGCACCTGCGGTGCGGCGCAAGATCGGCCTGGGCAAGTGCGACGCCGAAGCGTGGCTCACCACCATGCGCGTGGCGCACGAGCTGGGCATGAACACCTCGGCCACCATGATGTTCGGCCACATCGAGGGGCATGCCGACCGCGTCCACCACATGGAGCTGGTGCGTCAGTGGCAGGACCGCGCCATCGCCGACTTCGCGGCGCAGGGTGGTGGCCGCTACAAGGCATTCATCTCGTGGCCCTTCCAGCGCGAGAACACGCCGCTGGGGCGCGCCAAGGAGTGGGGCCAGGGGGCCGGGGACGACCTGGACACGCCCTTCCCCGGAGATGCAGTCGCGACGCTGGATGGCAGCGGCACCAAGGAGCTGCACCCCGAGTTCGGCCGCCGCGTCCGGATGGCGGGCTCCACGGAATACCTGCGCACGCAGGCGCTCAGCCGCCTCTACCTGGACAACGTGCACTCCATCGGTGCCAGCTGGGTGACAATGGGACCGCACGTGGGACAGGTGGGGCTGCGCTTCGGCGCCAACGACATGGGCAGCGTGATGATGGAGGAGAACGTGGTGAGCAGCGCGGGAACCGTGCACTGCCTGAATGAGCCCCTGCTCTGCCGCCTGATCCGCGACGCGGGCTTCCTGCCCGCACAGCGCGACAACGCTTACAACCTGCTGCGCGTGCACGATGGCCCGGAATCCCCGGACCTGCGCGTGCAGGACTGGAGCCTCCTGCGCGCACGGCCGATGCACCAGCAGGCGCCACGCGCCGCGAAGCCCGAGGCAAAGATCCCGCTCACGGTGACGGCGGCGCCGGCGAAGGGGTAGGCGGCTGGCCCCAGCCCGTGCCGTGCGCGACGGGTCGCCCGCACTCGGGACAGGTGTTCCCCTCGAGCCCGTAGGACAGGTATCCGCAGGTGCAGCGCGGCTCCTCGACCTGCACGCGCACCTCGAGCGCGCACCGCGTGCACACTTCGCGTGAGTTGGCGGCGATCGAGTTCTCGGTGCCGCACCGCGGGCACACCAGCCGGATGAGCACTTTCCGTCCGCGAATCGCAGTGCCGCCGGAGTCGGCCACCGAGAGGGCCTGCAGCCGCAGCAGCACGGGCAGCGCCGCGGTGCCCGCGGCCGCCAGCACCAGGGATGCGATGAAGGCGCGGATTGCCCACTCCAGGCTTGCTCCAAGCAGATTCCGGATGAAATCCCAGACCGCCTCGGGCCAGATGATCGAGACCAGCCCGAGCGCACCCCACAGGATGACGGTCGAAGCGATCGCCCGCTGCATGGCGCGCAGCCAGCGGCCACGCCCGCGCGGGCCCAGCACCGCGCCGCAGACGATCGTGCCCGCCACCACGATGCTCGTGCACCCCAGCAGCTGCCAGAAGGCTTCCTGCGGATCCACCCGCGCCAGTGGCGCGCTCCAGATCAGGTAGCACGCATCCACCACCCCGAGCGCGGCAGCGAGCATCCCCAGCCGCATCCACACCACGAACCCCCACCGCTCGGCGATGAAGGCCAGCATGAGGAGCGCGACGCAGCCGACCGCCATCGTGGCGCTCACCCCAAGCGCGCGTGAATCGCTGATGACATCCGTGATTCCCAGGATGCCCAGCAAAGCCGTCGCGGCCAGCGCCGCCAGGAAGCCGACGAGCGCATGACGCGGAGTGATCCAGCCAGCGCGAGACGCGGCGATGGCGGCAGGCGCAGGCGGCGGATCAGGGTTCACTGGGTGCCTCCGTCGGCGCGGGCGGCGCGGGGGGCGCAAGCGGTTGAGGCGGACCGGCGACACTATCCGCCGACTCCTCCCCTTCTGGCGTCGACCCGTCCGCCGGTGTCGCGCCTGCCGCGGCGCCTGCCGCGGCGCCCTGCGCCGCGAACCGCACGGAGCTCTGCTGCGCCACCATGATCATCGCGACGAACCCACCGATCGTCAGCGCGGCCACCAGGGCGACCGGAGCCAGCACCGCCACGACCACCTTCCATGGCGGGCTCTTCAGTGCATTCACCATGATGATGCAGATCACGATCGCCGACCAGACCGGGGCGACGGAGAGCATGCAATAGATCCCAAGCAACGGCACCGCCATCAGGACGAAGGGCGCCGTGCCGTACGCATAGGCGGTCCAGGTCCGCCTCCACTCCGGCCGCTCCCCCAGCAGGTAGAGCGTCCCCTGCGCCGCTCCGGCCAGTGCCACGACCAGGAGTCCGCCAACGGCGACGGACCCGACGGCCCAGGCCGACCCCACCAGGATCGCCGTCAGCGTGTTGCGGCCGAAGGCGGCGCCGCCGCCGCGCGAGTTGGTGGCGTCGACGAAGGAGGAGATCAGCACCATCAAGACGATGACGGCGACGGTCGGAACCACCGCCAGCAGACCGACGAATCCCGCGAAGCTCAGCCCCTCGAGCCCAAGAGCGGTGTCGCGCAGCGCGTTCCCGATGCTGGATGGCGAGGAGATCGTGCGCCCGACGGTCCGGAAGAAGCGCGAGAATCGACCGTAGCGCTCCGGCTCAGTCCAGGGGACTCGGTGCCGCTCGGTCTGTCCCTCGATCGCGCCAGGCGCCAGGCGCAGCACCATGGAGTCCAGCTCACATGGAGCGCCGCAGCGCACGCAGTCAAAGGCACGGGGGTCCAGCAGCCCCTCCGGGTCGATCCCGTAGTACTGCTGCATGCACCCGGGGCAGCAGAACTCGACGGTGTTCGGCTCGAAGCGATACTCGCTGGGCCGAAAGGGCTGCCCGCACTCGGGGCAGGTGCGCCCGGGGACGTTCCAGAGCGAGTATCCGCAGTGGCGGCAGCGCATGTGGCGCGTCAGTTCTCCGGAGCGCCGGCGGCGATGCGCCGGCGGAATTCCGCTTCAAGCCTCTTGGCCACCGGCCCGACCGCGCCGCTGCCGATGGTGCGGTCGCCGATGGCGCTGACGCCGATGATCTCGGCGGCGGTGCCCGTCAGGAAGACCTCGTCGGCGGCCAGGAACTGGTCGATCTTCATGCGCACCTGGTGGACGCGCATCCCCAGCGCAGGCGCCAGCTCGTCGATGACGAACTGCCGCGTGATGCCGTGCAGGATCCCCGCATCGGTGGGCGGCGTGAAGATCTCGCCCCCCTTGACCGCGAAGATGTTGTCGCCCGTGCACTCGCTGACCTCGCCGTGGGTGTTCAGCATGATCGCCTCGAGCACGTCGGCGTCGATCGCCTCGATCTTGGCCATGATGTTGTTCAAGTAGTTCAGGCTCTTGATCGCCGGGTCCAGGCACTCCATGGGGACCCGCGGGCGCTTGGCCACGATGACCTTCATGCCCGACTCGTAGAGCTCGCGCGGATACAGCTGGATGGTGTCGACCACGGCGAAGACGCCCGCGCGCGGGCACTTGAAGGGGTGCAGCCCCAGCGTGCCGACGCCGCGCGTCACCACCAGGCGGATGTAGCAGTCGGACATCCCGCAGGCGGCCATCGTCTCCTTCATCGCCTGGCCCAGGTCGGCACGGCTGTAGGGAATCCGCAGGCGGATGCGCTCGGCGCTCTCCTCCAGGCGCTTCAGGTGCGAATCCAGCTTGAAGATGCGCCCGCCGTAGCCGCGCAGCCCCTCGAAGCAGCCGTCGCCGTAGAGCAGCCCGTGGTCGTAGACGCTGACCTTGGCGTCGCCAGGGTCGACCAGGGTGCCGTCCATCCAGATCTTGCGCGGACGCGCGGGGGCGGAAGCGTTGGTGGGTGCGATGGCGGCGGAGGTCATGCACGCAGTCTAACGGGGCGGCGCAGAGCCCCCGGTGGACGGGGCGCCGCCAGGCCCCGCAGCATCAGGCGCCATGCACCTTGCGGTGGCGCGCCGAGGGAATCCCAAGCTGTTCGCGGTACTTGACCACGGTGCGCCGGGCGATGGTGACCCCCTGCTCCTTCAGCCGGGCGGCGATCGCCTCGTCCGCGAGCGGGTGCCCCTTCTCCTCGGCCTCCACGATGTCCTTCACCATCTGGCGCACCGCCTCCCAGCTGGCGCTTTCGCCGCTGGCCGTCTCGGTGCCGCCGCTGAAAAAGCGGCGCAGCTCCACCAGCCCGCGCGGCGTCTGCAGCCACTTTCCCGCCACGGCGCGGCTCACGGTGCCGACGTGAATCCCCAGGACGTCGGCGACGGCGGCCATCTCCAGGGGGCGCAGCGCCTCGGGCCCCTCGTCGAACCAGGGACGCTGACGGCGAAGCACCTCCTCGACGACGCGCATCACCGTGGTGCGGCGCTGGTGCAGCGCCTCGATCAGCCACTCGGCGGCGCGGACGTTGGTGCCCACGAATTCGCGCGTCCCTGCCTCGACGCGGTCGTCGCGGGTCATCTGCTCATAGACGGGGTTCACGCGCAGCACCGGCAGGCTGCCATCGGCCAGGGCGGCGATGTAGCGGTCCTGGTCGGTGTCGTATTCCACGATCACGTCGGGCAGCACCGGCTGCACATCGGCATCGGCGACATCGCGCCCGGGAGCCAGGCGCAGCCGCCGCATCGCCTCGCGTGCGGCATTGATGCGCGCGAGCGGCATGTGCGCGCGCTGCTCGATGCGCGGAAGGCGGTTCTCCAGGAAATCGTCCCAGTGGTCGGCCACCAGCACGCGCGCGTCCGGCCACCAGCACGCGCGCGTCCGTCCAGGGCTGGCGCGCCTCGCGCTCGGGGACCGCTCCCTCGCGCCCGTCCAGCACCGCGTCGATCTGCAACAACAGGCTCTCGCGGACGTCCCGCGCGGCGATCCCCGGCGGGTCCAGGCGCTTCTGCACCGCGGCAAGGGCGCGCTCCAGCAATTCGTCTGTCCAGCCGGGCTGCGCGTGCTGCTCATGCAGCGCCTCCAGCGTGGAGTCCAGCAGCCCGTCGGCATCCAGCGCCTCGATGATCGCCTCGCCGGGGGCGCGCAGCTGGGGATCCACCTCGGCCAGGCGCCATTCGTGCAGCAGCCGCTCCGTCATCGTTTCCCCGCGCGAGGGAGTGTTGGCCATCGCGTCCATCTTGGAGTCGCGCTCGCCATCCGAACGGCGCACGCGCGGCATGTCGGCATCGACGTCGATCATCTCGCTGTAGCGCCGCTCGTACTCGCGCAGCCGCTCGAAGCCCTGGGCGGAGCCATCATCGGGGCCCAGGTTCCGCTCCGGCTCGGGACGGACCAGGTCCAGTTCGAAGCCGGGCTCCTTCGCCTCCAGGGCGACGTTGCGCTCCAGTTCCTCGGCGATGCGCTCGCGCAGTGCCGCCACCGGCAGCTGCAGCACCTCCATGGACTGGATGATGCGCGGCACCATCCGCAGCTGCTGGCCGGTCTTCAGGCGCTGTGAATGCTCGATGCGCACGGCTACAGCTCCTGCCTGCAGGCGATGGCATCGGCCAGGACCGCCTTGCTGGCGAACTCGATCTGGCCGCCCGCGGGCAGGCCGCGCGCCAGACGGGTGACCTTGATGCCGCGGCGCGCCATCTCGGCGGCGATCTGCAGCCCGGTGCTGTCCCCTTCCATGTCGGGGTTCATTCCCAGGATCACCTCGCGCACATTGACGCCGCGGGCGTTCGCCGCGGGGTCGTCGACGCGCTTCAGCAGGTCGCGCACCGTCAGGCTGTCGGCGCCGACGCCGTCCAGCGGATCGATGCGCCCCATGAGCACGTGGTAGACGCCCTTGTACATCCCCGTCTGCTCCAGGCTGATCAGGTCCTTGGGCTGCTCGACCACCAGCACCGTGGAAGCATCGCGCGCCTCGGAGCGGCAAATGGGGCACGGGTCCGCGTCGGTCAGGTTCCAGCAGACGCTGCAGTGGCGGATGCGCCGCTTCACGTCGGTGATCGCCTGCGCCAGGCGCAGCGCGTCGGGCTCGGCGCTCTTCAGGATGTAGAAGGCAAGTCGCTCTGCGCTGCGGCGGCCGATGCCCGGCAGCGCGCCGAACTCATCGATGAGCCGGGTTACGCATTCGGGGTAGGCGGTGCTGACGCGTTCGGCTGGCACGGTGTCCGGGGGGCTTTCATGGAGCGTGGTGCGGGATGCGTGGTGCGGGATGCGTGGTGCGGGATGCGTGGTGCGGGATGCGTAGTGCGGGATGCGTCGTGCGTGATGCGCGGTGCGTGGCTACAGATGCGCGAGCTGGGCAAGCAGGCCAGGCGGCACGGGGATGCCCATCTCCTTAGCCGCGTCGGCGATGCGCGTGGCGGCCTCGCGGCGCGCATGGCGGATGGCGTCGTTCACGGCGTCGGTGGTCGCTTCCTGGAGCCTGGCGCGCCCTTCGTTGGTAGCAGCCGCGCCGATGGCCTTTGGGTCAATGTCCAGCGAGAGCATCTCGAGCCGGCCGTTGACGACGGCGCGGACCGAACGGCAGCCCGAGTGGCCGGTGCAGTGCACGCGGCCGAGCTGCTCCTTGGTCTCCTCCAGCTTTGCCTTCGCGCGCGGGAGGTCCTTCAGGAGGCCGGCGACGCCGGCTGCGGCCTTGAGCTTGTCAAACATCGTGGTCTCCGGCGTCCGCGTCGCCTTCCACGGCGACATCGGCGGCCTTTGCAGGGAGCGTACCCGCAGCCTCGATCCGGACGATCGTCGCGTCGAAGAGCTGCGCCACCTGGCGCACCAACGGGTGATGCTGGATCGGGTCGTCCCGGAGCGAGGGAACCGCCGACGGACGCGGGGCGAATTCCGGTCGCGAAGGCGCCGCACGCGGTTGGATGGCTGGCTCCGGGTTCGCCGACGCCGGTGGTGAACGGTGCAACTGCTGCGACCCATGCGGCTGCTGAGCCCCGTGCGATGGCTGCCACCCAAGCGGCTTCTGGGTGCCTTGCGCTGCTGGCGCCCCCGCTGCCGCGCCCGGCTTCACTTCCAGCTGATGCGCCCCGCGATCATCCGTCGGCGCGGGCACCGGCGACCGCGCCGGCGCCGGCGCCGGCGTCCCGAGGGGCGCGGCGCTTTTTTTGCGGAGTGCTCCGGCGGCGGCAGCCCCTGCGCCACCTCGTCCACGGGCGCGAAGCGCGCGGCAAGCGCCAGGCGCACCACCGCGGCATCGAAGAGCGTGCGCGGTGCGGCGCTCTGCTTGGCGGCGCGCAACACCGCATCGCAGAGCGCAATCATGTGCGCCAGCGAGGCGGCTTCAAAAGACTGCGCATCGCGCACGGCCTCGGCGCGCGCCTCGTCGGCCAGCTCGATCAGTTCGCTCTCGCCCCCGCAGACGCGCGCGAGCATCAGCGTGCGCAGGCGGTCCGCCATCAGCTCAAGCGCCTGGTCCACCGAGCTGCCCGACTCCAGCAGCGCCGCGGCGCGCTCCAGCGCCAGCCGCGCGTCGCCCTGTCCGATCGCGGCCACCAGCTTGCCGACGATGGCGGCGTCGGGCATCCCCAGCACGTCCACCAGCAGCGCCGCGGTCACGCGGCCGTCCAGGCTGGCGGCCACCAGCCGGTCCAGCAGGCTCAGCCCGTCGCGCATGGAACCATTGGCCAGGCGCGCCACTTGCAGCACGGCGGCATCCTCGGCGGCAATGCCCTCCTTCGTGAGCACCGCGCGCAGGTGACCGGCGATCTTGGCGGCCGAGATGTTGCGGAAGTCGAAGCGCTGGCAGCGGCTCTGGATCGTCGCCGGCACCTTGTGCGGCTCGGTGGTGCAGAGGATGAACTTCACGTGCGCGGGCGGCTCCTCCATCGTCTTCAGCAGCGCGTTGAAGGCGGGAGTCGTCAGCATGTGCACTTCGTCGATGATGTAGATCTTGTAGGGGCTGCGCGCAGGGGCGATGCCGGAGCCGGCGATCAGGTCGCGGGCATCGTCGATGCCGCGATTGCTGGCACCGTCGATCTCGATGACATCGATGTCCTCGCCGCGCAGGATCGCCTCGCCGATGGCGGCGGCCTGCGACTGCGCCTGCGCGTTGAGCGCGCGCGCGAAGATGCGCGCCATGCTGGTCTTGCCAACGCCGCGCGTGCCGCAGAAGAGATAAGCGTGCGCGGTCCGCCCGGTGGCGATGGCGTTCTGCAGCGTGCGCGAAATGGACTCCTGCCCCACCACTTCGTCGAAGCCGCGCGACCGGTAGCGGCGCGCCAGGACGGTGTAGTTGCGCGCCCCGGGCGTGCCTGTGGTGTCAGCGGTGCCGCCGGTCGCGCGCGAAGCCGCAGCCGCTGGCGATCCGGCAGGTTCCAAGCTCGCCGACTCGATCGCCCCCAGTCCCGGGATGAGTTCGGCCTCCGCGCCAGCAGGTCGCGCGGCGGGCGCGCTCGCGGACGCGGCGGCGTCGGCATCCTTCTTCTTTCTGGTCGTCGATGCCACGGTGACCTCGGTGCTGCGGCGTGTTCGTCTGGCGCGGCGCCGCGCGGCGCGCGTGCCTTGGCTGCATCGCCCGCCCGCACAGGTGCGGAACGGGCTTCGCGGCGGCTGGGAGGACGGCCAGGCGGTCCGGCGCTCGGCCGACGCCGCTTATGGCTGCTGCGGTCAAGCCCTGACCAGATTCACGGGCCGACCGACGACGGGACCCGGCCGCCCTCCTGGCCGCCACGAAGGCACCATCGTAGCGCACCGGTACCCATGCGTCGACGCATGACGGCACATTTGCCGTGATGGCTACACTGCAATTCAGATGGCGTCCGACGAACGCGCAGCCGCCCCCGAGACGACCGACGCGGCCGACGCGCCGCCGCTGGTCCGGCGCAACCGCCTGGCCGCCGAGAACGCGCGCGCACAGGGCATCCTGATGACCGTGTTGCGCTCGGTCTTCGTGGTGGTGCTCATCTCGGTGGTCGTCCTGACCATCAGCAGCAACCGCACGGGTGCGCTTGACTTCGGTTTCAGCACGGTGATCGGGCTGCTCATGGCGGCGGTCGCACTGGGGCTCATCGTCATTCTGGTGGACGCTCTGACGCCCAACAAGCGCCTGGCCTGGGTCGTGGGGATCTTCGTGGGAACCATGCTCGGGCTGGTCGGCGCGGTGGCCGTCGGCTCCATCATCGACCTGGTGGCACAGGCGTGGGACCTGAAGGACGCCAGCGCCGTCTACCTGGGGCTGACTAAGGTCGTGATCGGCATTGTGCTGGTCTACCTGTCGATCTCGGTGGTGCTCACCACGCGCGACGACTTCCGGCTTGTGATTCCCTATGTCGAATTCGCCAAGCAGACACGCGGCGCGCGGCCCCTGCTCCTGGACACCTCGGCGCTGATCGACGGCCGCATCGACGACCTGGCGCGCACCGGGATCCTGGACGCACCGGTGATGGTGGCGCAGTTCGTGATCGACGAACTGCAGGCGCTGGCGGACTCGGCGGACCGCACCAAGCGCCAGAAGGGCCGCCGGGGCCTGGACATGCTGCAGCGCCTGCAGGCCAACCCGTACATCGACCTGGAGATCGAGGAGCTGCGCGCCGAGGGGCGTTCGGTCGACCGCGCCCTCGTCGAAGCGGCGAAGGAAGAGCGCTTCCGCATCGTCACCACCGACAGCGGGCTGGAGCGCGTCGCGCAGATCAACGGCGTCGCTGTGCTGAACCTGAACGCGGTGGCGGGCGCGATGCGCCACGGGCAGGCGGCCGGGGACCAGCTGCGGCTGGCGCTAGTGAAGCGCGGCGAGAACCCGGGACAGGCCGTCGGCTACCTGGAGGATGGGACCATGGTGGTGGTGGAACAGGCCGCGGCGCTCATCGGCACCACGGTCGAGGCGACGATTGCCAACACGGTGCAGACGAACGCGGGCCGGCTGATCTTCGCACGCATCGAACGCGAGGATGGCAGCGACGAGGCCGCGCAGCCCGCGACAGCCCCCGGAGGTGTGATGGCCCCCGAGGCCGCGCGGACCGAGAGCAACGCCGGCGCCACCGGGGACGCTGCCCATCTGACCGAGGAAGAGCGAGTGCGCGTCGCATCGATGGCGCGCGCGGCCACCAGCCAGCCGCGCACGCCTCCGCGCCTGGGCCAGGCGCCGACGGACCAGCCCCGCCCGCGCAATCCGCGCCGCGGATGAGGAAGTTCACGCCGCCAGGGGACGCGTCGCCGGGCCCGTGCACTGGACGCGCGCCAGGTCATAGCCGCAACGGGCGCACTCGAAGCGCAGCAGCTCGGTGGACCCGCGCACCAGCTGCGCGGCCGCTTCGTCGGCGGTGGTGATCGCCACCGCAGCGGCGCCTGATTCCACGCTGCAGTCCATGCGCAGCTGCACGCCCCGGAGCCCGCCGTGCAGCGTCATCAGCATCGCCCCGCCCCGCTGCCCCAGAAGCGCCCGCAGTGCACGGCGCAACTGCAGCCGGTCGGTGTCCGACCGAGCGGGACACGCCGATTCCGGCATTTCAAAGCGCGGCACGGCGGTCAGCAGGGTTGGCGGGGGCACAGCCATCGAAAGCTCCATGTCGCACCGAGCGACGCGATGCCCGCGCCGCTGCGCTGGCAATGCTTCATCGGCCAACGGCCATCCCCGACCCCGCGTTTTTCAGCTCTTCATCTCGCCGCCCGGAGCGCGCCCGGCAACAGCGTCCTTGGCGGCGTCGCGCAGTGCGCGGATGGCCTCCCCCGTCGGGCCCTCCTGCCGTGCAGCCCGCTGCGCGGCGCGCCCCCCGATGCGCAACTGGCGCAGCAGCGCCGCCACGGCAGAGGAGATCACCTCCTCCTGGCTGGTGGGAGGGATCTCGCCATGCGGGGTGCTGCTCGTGTCGCTTGCGGTGGGTTCGTTCATGCGGCCTCGGGTGCCGCACGATACGCCGAGGGGGCGCGAATCATCTCCGCTTCTTCCAGGAATCCGTGCGCGGCCTCGGCCAGTTCCTGGCGCGATGGAGCCTCCGTCTCGCCCAGCGCGGCAGTGGCGCGCTGCACCTCTCGGACCGAGAGGGTGCGCAGAAGCACCCCCGCCGCGCCAGCATCGAGCGCCACGATGAGGTGCGCCACGCGTGCGTCGTAGCCCGCATCGAGCCAACCGCGCACCACCAGCGCCGCCTGCTCCGGCGCGGTCCGCACCGCCTCTGAAGCCTGCAATGCGGGCGCCAGATCCTGGTCAGCCGAATCGTCGGGCATGCTCTCGATGCGCGCATTGGCTGCCATCCCGGTCACCACGGCCGCACCTGCGCGCGGGCGCCGCCACGACCACCACGCCAGTGCGCCGATGCCCATCAACGCCACCATCGACCATGCGAACGGGAAGGAGGTGGCGGCACCGGGCTGCGAACCCAGCGGCGTCTCGCGCTCGCGCTGCGCGGCGCGATCGACCGCCACCTGCGCCGCGGAACGAAGCGTGTACGGCGCGGCAGGCGGAGTGGTCAGGGTCCCCTCCCCGGCGGCTCCTGCGGCAATGCCTGTGGTCTCGCGCGGCGGGGACTCGGCCCCCTCCGCCGCAAGCGCGACCGCCACTGCAGTGGGGCACGCGCCGCTGGGGCAGGCCAGGAAGGGCTGCACGATCGCGGCGATCCGATCGCGCTCGCGCGCAAGCAGCGCGTCCAGGTCGCCCTGCGTCTCGCGCTCGGCACGCGCGATCGCGTACGCACGCGGCAACGCGACCGTCGCCACCACGCCACCGCCATCGGATTCACGCACCAGGACGCTGACTTCAGGGATGTCCGCCAGCATCGCCGCCAGCAGCATCGAGGAGCGTTCCTCGCGCGCGCGCACCACGTCCGCGATCGCGCGCGCCTCGACGCTGCGGGGCAGGCGCGCGCGGCCCGCGCCTGCATCCAGGATCGCCACCTGCTCGGGGCGCATGCCAGGGACCGCGCCTGCCACGAGCACGGCCACGGCGTCCACCAGGTCCTGCGGCATCGCGCCCGTGCGCATCGAGACGGTGACCGCAGCGCAGGCGCTGTTGCTGCTGCCCGGGCCCATCGTGCGCGTCGGTTCGGCCAGCACCACCTGCGCGCGAGCAACGCCCGCCTGCTGCGCGATCGCCGACTCCAGCGCTTGCATCGTGGCGCCCAGACGGCGCGCGCGACTGGACTCGGCACTGGCGAATATCGATTCATCCGCGCTGGCGGAGGCCATCGCGTTGGGTGCAGGACGGTCGGCGCCAAGCGCCTCCAGCGCACGATGCGCATCGATCGCCGCGACCCAGAGCGCGCCATCGTGCGTGCGGGCGTGGATTCCGGCCCTGACCAGCGCAGCGCGCGCGCCCGGGAGCTGCACCGCGGGCAGCGCGATCGCCGCCTCCGACGCCGGCGCGCGCGGCCACCAGATCCAGGCAGCCGCGGCCGCCACGGTGACGGCGCCCACGGCGATCGCCAGCATCGGCGTCCCGGCCAAGCTGCGCCACGGAGCGCGCGATGGCTCCTCGGGGAGGGCTTCCTCCCACGTGTCCAGGTGCTGCTCGTTCTCGTTGTCCAGGCTCGTCTCGTCCAAAGTCTGCTCCTGGCGTCCCGTTCATGCGATCGCGCGCCGGGACTTGTGGTTACACGCGCAGGTCGCGCATCTGTGCATAAGCGTCGAGCATGGCGTTGCGGACGGCCTGCAGCATCTGGAAGGCGGCATCGGCCTTGCGCGTCGCAAGGAGCACCCCCTCGACATCGGTGGTCGTTCCCGATCGAAGCGCGGACGCCGCCAGCTCGGCATCGTGGCCGAGCGCGCGCGCATGCGAGAGCTCCGCGCGCAGCCGCGCCACCAGTGCGTCGCCCGCGTTGGTGGTCGGCGCGCTTCCCGCGGCGTGTGCCGCGAGGGCCGTCGAGGATGCGGTGGTGGCTGTGGCTGTGGCTGTGGCCGTGGCTGTCGCCGTGGCTGTCGCCGTCGCGCCGGAACCCGTAGCCGCCAACGCGCGTGCACCCGCGGCATCGCCGGATGCGCCCACCGCTGCAGCGTGGTAGGCGGCGTATGCGGTACCTGCTCCCGCGATTGCTCCAATCGCCTCGCTCACCATGCGCTCCCAGGAGAGACCTTCGGCGCCTGCTCCCGCATCCGTGCGGGTTGCAGCGCGCCGTCTCAGGGGGATCGGCAAGAATTGCGCCCCGGCTGCAGAAATCGCTGCTCAGGCGGCAGGTCCCGGCACCCGTGACCGAGAACCACGTTCCATGTGGACCGGCACCAGCCCATCGTTCCTCCACTGCTGCAACTTCATGCCCAGGGTCCGCACCCCGATCCCCAGCGCCTTGGCGGTGCGGTCGCGGTGTCCCCCAAACCGATCCAGCGTCGCCAGGATCGCCTGCCGCTCGACGTCGGCCAGCGTGGTGGTGCCGTCGCAGGCGGGCATGGCCATCACGGTCGGCCCCTGCCCACGCAGCGATTCAAGTTCGCGCGAGAGCTCCTCGACGCGCTCCAGCAGCACGCGATGCGTCCCCTCGACGCCCGCCGCCACCTGGTGAAAGGCGGCGATCAGGTCGATCATCGCCTCCCGGTCCGGCATCGCCGCGGGATCCTGCGCGGGCGCGATGCGCGCGGCGCGTGCGTCCGTTCCATCGTGCAATCGCTCAGCTCCTGCTTCGGCCGCGCGCCCGGGTCGGGCGCGGGCAACCAAGGGCGGATCCGTCCGCCCGCAGCGCTATCGGCGTTCGGCGTGGTCGCGCTTGAGCGCGTCAGCGACCGGTCGCGGCCGCAGCACCACCGCGGTTCGCGAGGCCACCTCGCCGATTCCGCGCCCGCCCGGGACGGCGATCGTGAAGATCCCCGCGATCGGCGCGATCAGGATGATGCCCTTGAAGATGTTGCGCGCCAGCACCTGCCACGCGCGCGGGCGCGCCCCCGATGGCAGGACCACCACCACTTCGCCCCCCACCAGGCGCTTTCCCAGGCTGGTGCCGAATGCCAACTCCGACAGTGTGCTGATCGCCAGCGCGGCGCCAAGCGCGATCAACCCGGGGACTGCGCTTCGCAGGTCCGTGGTCCAGAGCGGCATGATCGCAATTTGCCGCAGCGCGGCTCCACAGAGCATCGCCACCGCTATGCCGGGAAGCAAGTCGATGCCCAGCGCCGCCAGACGGCGCCCCACAGGCAGCGCCTGCCGCCCCTCGGGAACCAGGATCGCCCCCTGCGGCCCCGCGTTGCGCAGCAGCACGGCGGCCAGGATCGCGGCGGTGATCACCATCCCAAGGATCGGCAGGTGGATCCATCCCGTGGGATCGCTGGGCTGGGGGACCAGGACTTCGACTCCGCCGATGCTCCCATCCAGCGCATCGATGCGTTGTCGTGCCGCTCCACCTTCGCCGGTGCCCAGGAGCAGCACGAACCCATCGCCCAGGCCGACCACCGACCAGGGTTGCGCGGGCCAGGCAATCGTTGCCAGGAGTGATGCTCCTTCGGGCCGTGCGTAGGCCAGCGCCACAGTTCCATCGGACCCTGCCACCAGCGCGGCGGCACGGCGTGCACCGGGGACCAGCCCGAGCAATTTTCCAGCCGGAAGCGGCTGCGCTTCATCGCGCCAGGATCCATCGGGCTCCAGGATGCGCGCCGGTGCACCTTCGCGCAGGATGGCGGGGCGACCAGCCAGCGAGACCAACCGCGCGCTGTCCGTCCCCCCGGCTGCTGCGGGACCGGGGGCGCCGGGCACGCGCTCCCAGCCACCCAGTCCCAGCCGCTCCAGTGCGGCGCCGGCGCGCAGCGCGTAGCAGGTTCCGTCGATCGCGACCAGTCCACGCATCTCCCCGTCGGGGGGCAAGCTTGCCATCAGTTCCAGACGTCCCGCAGGCTCGTAGTAGTAGGTGCCGGTGGCGGGATTGCGCGCGGCGGTGGTGGCGTACACGTCTCGCCGCGCGCGATCTGGGGTTGCCTCCATCACGATCCAGACGCGCCCGTGGTCCGCGGCGATCGCTGCGGGCGTGGTGCGAAAGACCGCCGCCTGCCGCGAGAAGGCGCCGCCCATGCCAGTTGCATGGTGCAGCAGCACGTGCTCGGGACCACTCTTGCCGCTGCGCTCCAGAATGATCCACGCGTGCTCGCCATCACTGGCGGCGGGGACGAAGGCGCCGCGCGCCGCGGCGGGTGGCGGGTCCAGGGGCGCGGTGACCGCTGCAGGGGCGGCGACGCCGCGGTTCGCGGAGGCGGGCGCCGCGCACCATGCCATGCTTGCCAGCATTGCGACTGCCACCCAGACCGCCAGGCGATGCGCTCCCCGGATCACGGCTGGTCCTCCTCGACCCGCCCCGGCGCAAAGCGTGCGCGCAGCTGGGCAAGGTCGTAGAGGCCCGGCTTGTCGGCGGCCTCGCGATCGCCGCGCACCGTCTCGAAGAAAAGCGCGATCTCGTTGCCTTCGCCCTGAGAGGGCGCATGCGCGCGCACGCGCCGCGGGATGCGCGGCCACGCGCCGGGGGCACTGCCCAGCGTCTCGACGGAGCCGATCTCGGAGAGCGCCGACTCGCACACCACTTCGCTGCCGCGTCGCACGCGCACCGCCAGCGGCGCCAGGGTGCGCGCGTCGAACTCCGCCTCGACAGTGGTGCCTGCCGGAAAGGTTGCTCCCTCGGTGAGGATGCGAGCGACGGCGCGGCCGTCGCGCAGCTGGATCTCGGAGTCAGGATCTGGCACCAGGGGCAGCAGCGCCATGAGCCACGGCATCGCCGCGCTCGTGCCGGCGCGCGCACGGTCCAGCCTGCCGGTGCGCAGCGTGACGGGGTCTTCCTTTAGCTCGAAGGCCCACCAACTGGTGCGGTCGCTGCCGATCCAGGCCCAGCGGTCGCCGAACTTGGTGATGCTGGCCGCGAAGCCGCGCTGCGGCATCCAGCGCAGGTCGATGTCGCCCTGGTCGAAGTGCTTGCCCTTCTCGTCGGTGGTGCGCACTTCGGCCACGCCGCGCGCGTGTAGCGCGGCCAGCGTGCCCACCCGCGCGCGTTCGCTGGCGGCGATGGCGGCAGCTGCCGGCGGAGCCGGCGCGGCGGGAGGCTGCGCCGCCGTCATCGGTGGATGCTGCGCCGCGGGGGCCGCAGCCGGTGGCGTCGCGGCGCGCTGATCGCCCTGCTCCGTGGGCAACGCGTTGGTGGCGTCGCCCGCGTCCGGCGCCCCCCCCTGCTTCGGGGCGCACGACGGCACGAGCGCCGCCGCTGCCAGCATGAGCAGCGCCGCGCTGCGCCTGTGCGCGGCGGAGCGCCTCACAGTTCGCTCTGCATGACCTCGCCGAGATGCTCGGCAAGCTCCTGCAGGTCCTCGTCACGGATCTTGGGGTTGCGCACGCGGATCGGCGGGATCGTCTCGTCCATGCCGCGCTTCTGAACCAGCCAGGTCTCCGTCTCGCCATCGCGATCGACGCGGACATGGCGCAGCAGGCGCTTGCGCAGCAGGATCAGGCAGAGCAGCCAGCGGTACGCCAGGCGCTGCGGGCGGTCGTCGCCCTCCAGGCGGTCGAAGAGCTCGGCCAGCGTGTCGTCGTCCACCAGCAGTCGGCGCTTCTGGTCCGAGTCGGGGGCCGTGGTCCGCCAGAAGCAGACCAGCCCCTCGGGGCGCGCGCCCGAGTCCCATGCCTGGACGCTGAAGTCGCGGCGCAGGAACTCGTGGCCGCTCTGGTCGCCGGGCGGGGCATCACAGAGGGTGGCGATGATCGGCTCGCCGGGGGCGAGGGCGCGACCGGTGCTGGCACAGACGGCGGTGAAGCGTCCGAGTGAGAAGTTGCTCGTGGCGCGTGACATGGTGGCCATCGTAGTCCCGCATGCGGCGTGCGCGACAGCAGGCATCTGCTTATACTCGCCCTTCATGCTCGAGAAGCTCGGCCAGTTCTTCCGAGGCAACGAGCCGATCGCCATCGCGATCGAGCTGGCGGTCATCTGGGCGATCGTCTTCGCGGTCCTGCGCTTCCTGCGCGGCACCCGCGGCGCGGGGGTGCTGAAGGGCGTCATCGTCATCCTGGCGGCCATCATCCTGAGCTTGCGCTTCGCGGGTGGGGGCAGCGAGAGCTTCGCGCGGCTGCGCTACGTGGCCGAGGCGCTGGCGGGCACGCTGGCCATCGCGCTGGTCGTCATCTTCCAGCCCGAACTGCGCCAGGGGCTGATCCGGCTGGGGCAGACGCGCTGGTTCGGCGGGCGCGAGGCGCGCTACAGCCAGGTGGTGCCCGCCATCGACGAGTCCGTCGAGTTCCTGAGCCGCAACCAGTTCGGCGCGCTGATCGTCATCGAGCGCGGCGTGCCGCTGGGTGACATGATCGACACCGGCGTCCCCATCGACGGCGAGGTCTCGGCACGCCTGCTGGAGTCCATCTTCTGGCCCAACAGCCCGCTGCATGACCTGGCCGTGGTGATCCGGGGCGACCGCATCGCCGCCGCCAACGTGCAGCTGCCGCTGGCGGACGCGGCGTCGGTGCCCGCGCGGCTCGGCTCGCGGCACCAGGCGGCGGTGGGCGCCACGGTAGAGACGGACGCCATCGTGGTGGTGGTCAGCGAGCAGACGGGGGCGATCCGCATCGCCGTCGGCGGCACCCTGGGCGAGCCCATCGCCTACGACGACTTCGCACGCAGCCTGCAGAACGCGCTGGCGACCAGCTCGGACGATGGCATCGCGCTGGACTCCATCTCGGCGACGCAGCGATCGGGGGCCACGCTGTGAAGATCGTGCATGCCTGGCGCAGCGACCTGCTGAACATGATCGCGGCCGCGATCATCGCGCTGCTGGTCTGGGCGTACGCCAACGACCGCACGCGCGAGTCCGCCACCGTCAGCGGGACGATCCGGCTGGGCGTCGCCGATCCGCGCGCGCAGTACATCGAGCCCGTCTCAGCAGTGCCCATCTCGCTGGAGGTGCGCGGAAGCCGCCGCGCGCTCGAGCGCCTGGAGGATGAGCTGCGCGCGGGCATCGCGCTCACCGCGGGCATGCCCGCCATGCCTGCCTCGGCAGGTCCGCACACGCTTGAGCTCTCGGATGTGCTGGCCGCCGTCCCCAGCATCGCCAGCACCGGCGCCGAGATCATCCGCGCGCGGCCGCAGTCGATGCGCTACGAGGTGGGCGCGCTGGTCACCGAGCAGGTGCCCGTCACCGCCATCATGCCCAGCACCGCGGTGCAGGGAGCGATCGTTGTCGACCCCCCCGTGGCGGCCGTGACCCTGCCCGAGGCCGCGCGCAAGGCGGTCGGCGCGCTGACGCTGGATGCCGTCGTCGAGACAAAGAACCTGGAGCCCGGCAGGCCGAACCAGATCGATGTCGACCTGCGGATGCCCGATGCACTCGGGCGTTGGAAGGAGCTGTATCGCGTGGTGCCGCCGCGCGCCAAGGTCAGCTTCACGCTGCTGGCGACCACTGCCGAGCACCGGATCGCCACCATGCCGGTTCGCCTGGCGCTGCCCCCCGAGGCGGCATCATGGGAGGTCGCGCTGGTGGGCGGCGACGAGACGGTGCATGACATTGTGGTCACGGGTCCCCGCTCGGCGATCGACGAACTGCGCGCGGGCACCTTTCAGCCCGCGGCGGTGGTGGATGTGCGCCCGGACCAGCTGGCCCCCGGGATTGTCGCCCTGCCCATCACCTTCTGGCGCCTGCCCGAAGGCGTAAATGTGATGAAGGCTGGGCGCAGCGCCGCGACCGCCACTCCATCGGTGCAGGTTCGAATCATGCCGCGCACCAGCAAGTGACTTGGTAGCACGCAAACTCGCGCTACTGGGGCGCCCGCACCGCGTGCCAGTTCTTCTTGCCCCGGCGCAGGAGCGCGACCTTCCCGTGCAGCAGGTCCTTGGCGGTCAGGCGCGCGTCGGCGGCCGCCTTCGCACCATTCAACAGGACCGCCCCCGCCTGCAGGAAGTCGCGTGCCTCGCGCTTGCTGGCGGCAAGCGTGGTGCGCGGCAGCAGGTCGGCCAGCGCCAGCCCCTCGCCACCCAGCTCGCCGGGCTCCAGCACCGTCGCAGGCAGGTCCTCGGCGATCTCGCCGATGGTGCGCGCATCCAGCCCCGCAAGCTCGCCGGAGAAGAGCGCGCGCCCGGCTGCGTCGGCATCCGCGCACTCGGTGGCACCGTGCAGCAGCGCCGTCATCGTGTTGGCCAGCTCGCGCTGCGCCTGGCGCTCCTGCGGCTTCTCGGCCACGGCGCGCTCCAGTTCCAGGATGCGCTCCTGCGGCAGGAAGGTGAACCAGCGCAGGAAGCGCCCCACGTCGGCATCGGGGGTGTTCAGCCAGAACTGGTGGAAGCGGAAGGGACTGGTGCGGTCGGCGCTCAGCCAGACGGCGCCAGACTCGCTCTTGCCGATCTTGCTGCCATCGCTGCGCGTCACCAGCGGGTTGGTGATGCCGTACGCCTCCCCTTGCGCCATGCGCCGGATCAGGTCGATGCCGCTGACGATGTTCCCCCACTGGTCCGCGCCGCCAAGCTGCACGGTGCAGCCGCGCTCGCGGAAGAGGTGCAGGAAGTCGTACGCCTGCAGGATCATGTAGCTGAACTCGGTGTAGCTGATCCCCTGCTCGCGCCCCTCCAGGCGGCTGCGCACGGAGTCGCGCGTGATCATCTGGTTGACGCTGAAGTGCTTGCCCACCTCGCGCAGCACGTCCAGGTAGCTGAGCGTCAGCAGCCAGTCGGCGTTGTTGGCCACCGACGCGGCGCGATCCCCCGTGGCGGTGAAGTCGATCACACGCTCGAAGATGGCGCGCTGGCGGCTGACATTGTGCTCCACCTGCTCGCGGGAGAGCAGTTGCCGCTCGGCGCTCTTGCCGCTTGGATCGCCAATCAGCCCTGTTCCGCCGCCCATCAGCGCGATCGGCCGGTGCCCTGCGCGCTGCCAGTCCGCCAACAGGCGCATCGGGATCAGGTTCCCGATGGTCAGGCTGTCGGCGGTCGGGTCGAAGCCGGCGTACGCAATGCGGCCGCGCGTCGCCAGGTACCGCGGCAGCGAGTCTGCGGTGGTCTGGTGCAGCAGGCCGCGCCACGCCAGCTCGTCGATGAATGCGTCCGGGGCGATGGTGGGATGTGCCGCGAATGCCATGGGGCGCGCAGCGTACGGCAGATCCGCGCTCTGCCGCAGGCGCTTGGGGCATCACCGCTTCATCGGCGCATCGGCCGCGCCCGTGCGCTCGGCCCGCCGTGACTCACCGCGCCGCCAGCGCGCCGGACTTCTTCCCGATGTCCCCCAGCAGGTCGTGCCAGCTCTTCTCGAAGCTCTCCGCCCCCTGCTTCTGCAGCAGCGCGGCGGTGGCGGGCAGGTCGATGCCTGCGGCGGTGGCAGCTGCCAGCGCCGCGCGTGCCGGTCCGCCATCCGGCGGGAGCAGCGCACCGATGCGTCCGCCCGCATGCAGCGCCTGCAGCGTGGACTCGGGCATCGTGTTCACGGTGATCGGGGAAGCCAGCCCCTCCACATAGAGCGTGGCGGGGAGCGCCGGGTCCTTGGTGCTGGTGCTGGCGTACAGCAAGCGCTGCGGGCGCGCCCCCTTCTCCTGCAGCCGAAGCCAGCGCGCGCCGGAGTGCAGCGCGACATACGCGGCGTAGGCGTCGGCTCCGATGCCCAGCCCGATGCGGTTCTTCAGCGGAGCGGGGAGCTTGGGCTCCAGCAGGTTGTCCCAGCGCGAGACAAAGAGGCTGGCCACGCCGGCGACATCCGGGGGGAGCCCCGCCGCCACGCGCCGCTCCAGCCCGCGCAGGTATGCCCCTGCCGCCGCCAGGTACTGCGCGGTGTCGAAGAGCAGCGTGACGTTCACGGCGATGCCGCGGAAGGTCAGCTCTTCGATCGCGGGCAGCCCCGCGGCGGTGCCGGGCACCTTGATGTACAGGTTGGGGCGCTTGGCGCGCGCGTGAAGCGCGACAGCCTGCTCGATGGTGCTGGCCGCGTCGTTGGCCAGCAGCGGGCTCACCTCCAGCGAGCACCACCCATCGACTCCGCCGGTGCGCGCGTGCACGCCCGCGAAGAGGTCGCAGGCGCGCGTCAGGTCCTCGATCGCCAGCGCAAAGAAGATCTCCTCCGGATGCATGCCCTTGGCGGCCAATGCGCCGATCTGCGCGTCATAGGCAGTACTGCCGGCGATCGCCTTGGCGAAGATCGTGGGGTTCGAGGTGAGCCCCACCACGCTCCACCCTGCGATGTAGCTCTGGAGCTGTCCCTGCAGCATCGTTCGCGTGATGTTGTCCACCCAGATCGACTGGCCCGCCATCGAGAGGACGGCGGTGGGAACGATGGCGTCCGATGCGGCGGTTGCGGCGGTGGTCATGCCCCTATCCTAGTGCGCCCATGCCCAGCCACACGCCGCTTTCGTCGCTCCCGGCCTATCGCGCCCTCGCCGAACACGCCCAGGCCGTGCGCGCGCAGCACCTGCGCGACCTCTTCGCCGCCGATGCCACGCGCGGCACCGCGATGGCACGCGAAGCGCTGGGCATCCACATGGACTTCTCCAAGCAGCGCATCACGCCCAAGACTCTCCAGATGCTGCTGGACCTGCTGGGCGCCACCCCCTTCGCCGCGCGCCGCGCCGCCATGTTCGCGGGCGAGCGGATCAACGTCACCGAGGATCGGGCCGTGCTGCATGTCGCGCTGCGCGCCCCCCGCGGCAGCATCATCCGCACCGAGGGCCAGGACGTCGTCCCCGAGGTGCACCGCGTGCTGGATCAGATGGGGGCCTTCGCCGAGGCGGTGCGCAGCGGCGCATGGCGCGGCCACACCGGCAAGCGCATCCGCAACGTGGTGAACATCGGCATCGGCGGCAGCGACCTGGGCCCGCAGATGGCGGATGACGCGCTGCGCTTCTATGCGCATCCCGAGCTGACCTTCCGCTTCGTCAGCAACATCGATCCCGATGACTTCGCCTGGAAGACCGCGGGGCTGGACCCGGCCGAGACGCTCTTCATCGTGGCCAGCAAGACTTTCACCACGCAGGAAACGATGACCAACGCCCGCACCGCGCGCGCGTGGAGCATGCGCGCCCTCGGGGGCGACGCCGCCAGCGTGGCGCGGCACTTCGTGGCCGTGTCGACCAACACCAAGGAAGTCAGCGCCTTCGGCATCGATCCCGCAAACATGTTCGTCTTCTGGGACTGGGTCGGCGGCCGCTTCAGCATGGACTCCTCGGTGGGGCTGGCCACGATGCTCGCCGTCGGTCCGCAGCACTTCGCCGAAATGCTGGCGGGATTCCACGAGATGGACCAGCACTTCCTGAACGCCCCCGCCGAGCAGAACCTGCCGGTGCTGATGGCGCTCCTGGCGGTGTGGAACAGCACCTTCCTCGGGCTCGAGTCGCTGGCAGTGCTCCCCTACAGCCAGTACATGGAGAAGTTCTCTGCGTACCTGCAGCAGCTGGAGATGGAGTCCAACGGCAAGCACGCGCAACTGGATGGCGCGCCGGTCGCGTGGAACACCTCGCCGGTGCTCTGGGGCCAGCCGGGCACCAACGGGCAGCACGCCTTCTACCAGATGATCCACCAGGGGACCTTCGTCGTCCCCTGCGATTTCATCGCCTTCGCACAGCCGCTGAACGACCTGCCCGAGCACCAGGACATGCTGCTGGCGAACGCGATCGCGCAGACGCGCGTGATGGCGTTCGGGCAGACCGCCCAGGAGCTGCGCGCACAGGGCACGCCCGAGGCGCTCATCCCGCACAAGCAGATGGAAGGCAACCGCCCCAGCACCTTTCTGCTCTGCGAGCGTCTGACGCCGCGCATGCTCGGGCGCCTGATCGCCCTCTACGAGCACAAGGTCTTCACCGCAGGCGCCATCTGGAACATCGACAGCTTCGACCAGTGGGGGGTGGAACTGGGCAAAAAGGTGGCCAGTTCGCTGCTGCCGCAGCTGACGGCGCCGAAGGCCGGCGCACCAATCGACTCGAGCACCGACACGCTGGTGCAGCGTTATCGCGCGTGGCGCGGGCGTGGTGCGTAGCGGACTCTTCCGGGCAGAGATTGCGCCGCATGGAAGTAGCCTCTCCGTAAGGCCCACCCGGAGATCACCTATGCATGCACTGAAGTTTCATCACGTCCTGAGCGTCGCTTCCCCGTTCGTCGCCGCGCTCTCGCTCCTGGCGGCGCGGCCAGCGCAGGCAAGCGGACTGGCCTTCGGTTTCACCACTGGAACCGGGTCATGGGACGTCTTCAGCATCTCGGCCCTCGGAGCGCCGCTCGCCGATCCGCAGTCCGTGGGGTCGCCGGGCTTCGATGCCGCCAACGGCCTTCCGCCCGGGAGCCTTCGCGCCGAGGACCTGGCGGGCGAGACCTGGGTGGGAGAGACCACCACCGTGCGCGGCAATCGCGCGGCCCTCTACGGTGTCGGCGCCGTCTCCTACGACGTGCTCTATCGATACAAGGACGCCGCCCAGTACGCGGCGGTGGGCCTCTACGGCTCCACGCTGACCATCTACCAACCCCATGACGAACCACAGCTCGACGTGTGGCTGCACTGGGAGTTTCCGCTGGTGGCGGGCGCGTGGCGCGTCGGATCGATCAACGGTCCGGTGGCCACCGAGGCCCAGATCCTGCAGGTGCTTGGCGATCTGAAGGGCATCTTCATCCATACGGAATGGCGGACCGGCCCTGACGACACCAGCCTGGACAACGTGGTGCTGGGCAGCTGCGCAGGCGCAGCGGACGCCGCGGCGTGCCGCGCGGACATCAACGGGGACGGCCACGTGAACGGTGCCGACCTGGGACTGTTGCTGGGCTCGTGGGGAGCGTGCGCGCAGCCTGCAGACTGTGCGGCGGACCTGAACGAGGATGGCGTGGTGAATGGCGCCGACCTGGGAGTCCTGCTGGGCAACTGGGGTTGACGCGCCCTGCGCGCCCTGCGCGACCTGCCCTGCGCGGGCAGTACATTCCGCGCATGCACACCCCCATCCTGAGCACGCTCACTGCGGCGATCGCCGCCCTGGGCTTCTTCGCCTCGATGCCCGCCCCCGCGCAGACCGCTGCCGTCTCCGCCTCCATCACCGAGGAGGAGGCCCGCGCGATTGCCGTCGAGGCGTACCTGTACTTCTATCCGCTGCTGACGATGGACATCACGCGGAAGCAGTTCACCAACATCGAGCCGGGAAAGGAGTTCGGCAAGGGCCCGATGAACACCTTCGTCAGCATCCCGGAGTACCCCCCCGCCGACTTCAGGGGCGTGGTGCGATCGAACTTCGACACGCTCTACTCCAGCGCGTGGCTGGACCTCACCAAGGAGCCGCTCGTGGTCTCTGCGCCCGACACCGACGGTCGCTACTACCTGCTGCCGATGCTTGACATGTGGACCGATGTCTTCGCCTCGCCGGGCTGGCGGACGACGGGGACCAAGGCGGCGAACTTCCTGGTGACACCACCGGGCTGGACCGGAACCGTCCCTGCGGGCTTCACTCGCCTCTCCGCCCCGACTCCCTACCTCTGGGTCATCGGCCGCACCAAGACGGACGGCCCCGCGGACTACCCCGCCGTGCACGCAATCCAGGCGGGTTACAAGGTCACACCGCTCTCGCGCTGGGGCCAGCCGGCGGAACCCATCACGGCGAAGATCGATCCCACGGTGGACATGACCACCCCTCCGAAGGTGCAGGTCGACTCGATGCCCGCCGAGAAGTACTTCGCGTACGCCGCCCAGCTGCTCAAGCTGCACCCGCCGCACGACACGGACCAGCCCATCATCGCGCGGATGAAGAAGATCGGCCTCGAGCCGGGCAAGGACTTTGACATGCGGGGGCTCGGGACCGCCGTGCAGAAGGCCCTCTCCGGCGCGCCGGCGGAAGCGCAGCAGCTCATGAAGTGGAAGGTCGAGACGCTCGCGCGCGTCGCCAACGGCTGGTCGATGAACACGGACACCATGGGCGTCTACGGCAACTACTACCTGAAGCGCGCGATCGTCAGCCAGGTGGGCCTGGGCGCCAACCTGCCCGAGGATGCCATCTATCCGCTGAACCTGGCGGACGACACCGGCAAGCCGCTCGACGGGACCAAGCGATACGTGCTGCACTTCGAGAAGGGCGCCACGCCGCCCGTGAACGCCTTCTGGTCCATCACCCTCTACGACTCAGAGGGCTTCCAGGTGGCCAACGCGCTGAACCGTTTCGCCGTCAGCAGCTGGATGCCCTTCAAGACCAACGCCGACGGATCGCTGGACCTCTACTTCCAGCACGAGAGCCCCGGCAAGGAGAGGGAGTCCAACTGGCTGCCCGCACCCAAGGGGCCCTTTAACCTGTGCATGCGCCTCTACGCGCCGATGTCGGAGGCACTCACGGGGAAGTGGAACCCGCCCGCCGTGAAGCAGGTGAAGTGACCGCGCGACGAAGGGCACGGGCACAAACATGCGCAATCCTGTCAAATCGATCCCCTTGGACAAGTTCCCCGGCCGCGGACTTCCAGTGCTGCTGGCGCAGGTCATCGTGATCCTGATGATCCCGCTGGCCGACAACGGTGCGGCGCGGGTGAGCCCCATCCCGGTCGTGATTGCGCTGGCGATGGCTGTCTTCGCCACCTGGCTGGTCACCGGCTGGCGCTGGGGCGTGCCGCTGCTGGTGATGTCCATCGCGGCAATTGTGGTGGGCCTGGCCGAATCTGACACCGGCCATCAGAGCCGGCTTATCCCGGGAATACTCCTGATCGCGGTCTATTCGGTCGCGGCGTATGCAGTGGCCCGGGCGGCCTTCGGCAAGTCGGTGCGGGGCATCGAGCGCATCTACTGCGGCATCGCCAGTTTCATCCTGATCACCTTCGCCTTCGCGATCGTGCACGACCGGATTGGCTTCTGGTCCCCGACTGCGTACGTGATCAACACCTCGATCGAAGGCGACCGTCCCCTGCACTGGACCGACTTCATGTGGCTCAGCTTCTCGACGATCACCACCTCGGGCTTCGGCGACGTCACGCCGGTCAGCTCGTGGGCGCGCGTGGTCACCAGCTTCGAGGGGCTGGTCGGGATCCTCTATCCGGCGACGTTCATTGCGCGCCTGATTTCGCTTCCGGCGGACCCCGCACGCGAACGCGGTGCTGCGGGCTGAGGCTCAGCGGGTGCCGGCTCCCTGAGGGCCGCCCGCCGCGGCGGGAGGTTACGAATCTGCAGGAGCATGCCTCCCCCGGGGGGGCCTGAATTCCGTGGCCCTTTGGGAGACTGCACCATGCTGCAACTGCTGATCGCCTGCTTCCTCGTCATCGCGCCGCCGCAGGGCGGCTCAATCGAAATCGATGTCGGCGGAACCCGCCTCACGATCCCCGCACCAGCCGGATACCGGGTGGTCGGTCCGGAGATGCAGCCGTACTTCGACTTCTCGGCGCAATTCACCGCGCCTACAGGAATCCGCCTGGCGGAATTCCTCAGCGCCGCCGACGCAGAGACAGCGGCGAAGGGCCAGATGCCGCAGCAAACCCGAAAGTTCCGGGTCGAGGGCTTGAAGGAGCTTGCCAAGACCCCCGTCTCGCTTGCCGAGTTCGCTGCGCTCAAGCGCGGGACCGTCAAGCAGAACGGCGCGCTGATCAAGGCGGCGGACACTGAGCTGCCCGGGTTGCTCGAACGACTGAAGGCGAAGGGGGCCGGAGAGTTCGCCCTCGATCCCAGCCTGAAATTCGGCGACGTGTTCCCGATGCCGCCGCACGAAGACTCGGACCGGCTGCTTGCGTACTCCATGCTGGTCAACATGAGCACCACCGACGAGAGCGGCGCCTCGACGCCCGTTGAGAACGCCTGCACGGTGGGCATCCTCCTGGTGCGCGCCAAGGTCTTGTTCCTCTGTGTCGATGCTGATAGGGCCGACCTCGCGTGGACCCAGACCGAGGGCAAGAGGTGGTGCGATCAGATCATTGCCGCGAACCCCCCGACCTCCGAGTCGACTGCGATCGAGGCGCGGCGTTCGCGGCCCCCGAAGGACTTGGCATACAAGCTGGGGTTCGCATGCGGTTCCGGGTTCGTCGGCCTCGTGATGGTCGTGGGAGCCATCTTCCTCGTCAAGCGATTCATGGGGCGATGACGCGCGGTCCGGCGCCCAGGGGACTCGCCGCATGGCCTCGCTGCCATCATTGCGTACCCCCCAATGCGTCGATCGCGCGCGCCCGCCGCCCCGGACTCCCGGTCGCCCGCCTGGTGCCGCCGTCAGCGGATGGGCAGTCGCGTCGCGCGACGTACCGAGCCGCTCCATCAGCACGGGGCGCTGAAAACGCGCCTTTCGTGCCGCCGGAGGAGGCTTGAATGACATTTGTCAGATTTGCCGCCCTAGTCCATGCATCGACCGGTCATACTGGCGCCGTTCCGTCTATGCGATGGCCGCCCGGGGCGTACCGGGCTTGCGCTTGCTCGCGCCCCCTTCACAAGGAGCAGTCCAATGTCACACGCCAAGCTTCTCATCTCCTCCGCGATGGCAACAGCGGTCCTGGCGAGCCCTGCCACCGCAACCCTGCTCACGGACTTCTCCGGGGGCACGATTGCGCCCGGGACCAGTTCATACTTCGTCAGCCCGACCATGACCGAGGCGGGCTCGTACAACGTCGTGTCGTTCGACACGCTTCATCCCTCATGGGCTGACTTCTACGACCACACCCTGGGGACCGCCGACGGCGCATACATGGTCGTGAATGGCGGATCGGGATCCGGAGGCGGGATGGCGTGGGCCGCCACCGTCGCAGTGACCGCCGGGACCGACTACGAGCTGGGCGCGTGGTTCGCCAGCGTGTATGGGTTCGCCACCTCCACGCTTCGCTTCAAGATCGTGGGCGACGGCACCATCAGCAGCGCCACCTTCGGTGCCCCGGCCGTGACGGCCACCTGGGAACATGCCGCCTACACGTTCAACACCGGAACCGCGACTTCGGTTTCCGTGCAGATCTGGGACGTGTCGGGCATCGGTGACGGCAATGACTATGCCATCGATGACATCACTCTTGAAGTAGTTCCCGCGCCGGCTTCGCTGGTGGTCCTCGCCCTCGGTTCGTTGACGGCGATGCACGGCAGGCGGCGCACCGTGCGCTGACGCCGACCGGTGGGGCGAGCGCTCGCTCAGGCCGTCATCTCTGCCCAGCACCTGGCTGAGTGGTGTACGAAGGCGGCATCTGCGGCGCCGCGTAGGGCGAACCGCCGTTTGCCCCGCCCTGCGTCAGCGCCGCTTCACGCTGGTTCTGCGCGTCCAGCTCCCCCTGCTCGTTCTGCTGCCACTGCGGCGCGTTCTGCAGGTTCCATGCCGAGACCGGCGGCGAGTACGGATCAAAGCTCTGCGCCAGCGCCAGGCGCTGCGCCTCGCCATGGCGATAAACGCTCAGCAGCTGCTGCTGGCGCGCCTGCGCCTGCTGCTGCGTCATCCCCTGCGTGGGCGGCACCGGGCGCCACGTGGGCGGCAGCGGCGGCGCGGGCGCGGTGGGCGGCGGCGGCGCATGCGGCGGCGGCGGAGCGTTGATCGTGAATTGCGCGCTCAGCGGCTGTGCACCTCCGGTCAACATGGGCGCGTACGCGTTGATCGCCCCCTGCTCGTCCCCTTGCGCCACGCCGATCGGCGTCATGACGAACATCACGGGCTGCGCGGGGTCGGCGCTGCCCGAGACGGCCAGCACCAACTCCTTGGGAAGACTGAAGTCGCTCACCCCCGAGTACGCGGTGTGCTGCTGCAGGTGCGGCATGATGTTGATGTTGCGCGCCGACGGGATCGCCCATTGCCACACATTCGAAGTCAGGAAGGATGCCTGCGGCACGATCGTCCACATCCATGGAGCGTTGTCGACCGGGCCGTTCACGATTCCCTGCGCACCCGGCGCGGTCGGCGGCATGGGCGTCCACGCGACGTACCCCTCGCCATACGCCCAGTTCACGAAGCCCGGACCCCAGGTCTTGTCCGGGATCCACACCCAGCCCTTCTGGTCCCACCAGGTCCAGCGGCCATAGTGGTAGACGGCCCATCCGAAAGGCTCGTAGCTCTGCCAGTACATGCCGAACCCTTCGGCCACCTGCCACTGGCCGTGCGCGTACGGGCGCCAACCGGGGAGAACCGCGCGCGGCTGCCACACCCAGCCCCACTCTTGGCTCGGCGTCCAGGTTCCGTAGTTGTTCAGCTCCTGCATGAACTGCTGCACCGTCATCGAGGTCTGGACGCCGACGGACCCCTGGGCGTGGACCGTGCGTGCAATTGAGACGGATGCGCCGAGCGCGACGACGGCGACCAGCACCCGCAGCGGAATGCGACGAAATGCGGAAGCGACGGTCCATCGGCGGCAGCGCTCATCCATGTCGCGCGGATCGTATCTGCCCGAGCCGCACCGGTCGCGCTTCAGGCGGGCGCCGAGGGGCGCCACGAGCGGCGCAGGCGCAGGATGCACTCGGGTACCGCCAGCGCGGCGGCATCCATCTCCGCCTCGGTCGTTAGCCGGCTCAGGCTGAACCGCACGCTTCCATGCGCCAGCGCCTCGGGCACCCCCATCGCCAGCAGCACCGGGGAGGGATCCAGTGAGCCGCTGGAGCAGGCCGCGCCGGCACTGGCCGCCACGCCGCGCTCCGAGAGCAGCAGCAGGATCGCCTCCGCCTCCAGGTGCGGAAAGCCGATGTTGGTGGTGTTCCAGAGGCGCGGTGCGCGCGCGCCGTGCACCACCGCGTCAGGCACCGCGCTGCAGATGCTCGCCTCGAACGCGTCGCGCAGCGCGCGCAGGCGTTCGCGTTCGTCCGTGGCCAGCCAGGTACGCGCCGCTTCCGCGGCCGCCGCCATGCCCGCGATCCCCGGCACGTTCTCGGTGCCACCGCGGCGGCCACGCTCCTGCGGACCGCCGATCACCTCGGGCAGCACGCGCACGCCGCGCCGCACGAAGAGCGCACCCACCCCCTTGGGACCATGAAACTTGTGCGCGGCGAAGCTGGCAAGGTCGAAGGGCAGCGCGCCGAAATCCGCGGGAATGCGCCCCACCCACTGCGTCGCATCGCAATGGAAGCGCACGCCTTGCGCGCGGCATGCCGCGCCGATCGCCTCCACCGGCTGCAGCAGCCCCGTCTCGTTGTTCGCCCACATCACGCTCACCAGCGCAAGCTGGTCGCCCCGCGCGCGCAGCAGCGCTTCAAGCTGCGCCAAGTCCGCGCATCCAGCGGCATCGCAGCCGAGCCAGACCACCTCGGCCGCGCCGCGCGCCGCAAGCGCTTCGCACGCTTCGCGCACCGCGCTGTGCTCGGTGCGCATCGTGACCACCACCCGGCGATCGGGCTGCGCGGCCAGCGATCCGGCGATCGCCAGGTTCGCCCCTTCGGTGCCGCCGCTCGTGAAGACCAGCTCGCGCTCCTGCGCCCCGACCAGCGCGCAGACGCTTTCGCGCGCCAGCTCGACGCGCCGCCGCGCCTCGATCCCGGCGCGGTGCACGCTGGAAGGATTGCCCCACGCGCTGGACATCGCCTCGGCCACCGCAGCTACTACCTGCGGCAGCGGCTGCGTCGTCGCGTTGTTGTCCAGGTAGGCGCGCATGAGCCAAACGCTACCGATAGGTGCACGGCTACGGCCGAGCCCGCCCGTCAGGAACCATCGTTGTCATCTTGCCCGAAGCCGCCAGCGCGACCGCGCCAACGCTCGAACGCTCGAATGCGGATGAGAGGACTTGAACCTCCAAGGTATTGCTACCACTAGAACCTGAATCTAGCGCGTCTGCCAATTTCGCCACATCCGCGTGGGACGGACGATTATAGCGCCCCCGCGGCGCGATGCAATGCGCTTTGCCAGCCGATCCTTACGATGCACCCGTGGCCTACCGTCCCCCCTACATCGACCCCGCCTACACCATGGTGGAGCCGCCGCACCCGGCCAGCCTGGAAGAAGCCGACCTGCTGAAGCACTGCGAGACGGAAACCGGCCGCGTGAGCGGCCCCGGGGGGCAGCACCGCAACCGGGTCGAGACGGCCGTCTTCATCCGCCACGTCCCCACCGGGATCGAGTCGCAGGGGACCGAGCGGCGCAGCCAGAGCGAGAACCGCCACAACGCCATCAAGCGCCTGCGCCGCAAGCTGGCGTCGCATGTTCGCACCCTGGCTTCGCGGGACCACCACGAATGCAGCCTGCTCTGGACGCGCCGCCGCCAGGGGAACAAGATGTGCATCAACCCCGACCACGAGGACTACCCCGCGCTACTGGCCGAGGCGCTGGACGTGGTCGTCGCGCGCCGCTACGACTTCGGCGGCGCCGCCGGGCTGCTGGGCATCACCATGAGCCAGCTGAGCCGGCTGATCCACCACGACAAGGGCGCCTTCGCCAAGATGAACAAGGGGCGCGAGGCGTGCGGCCTGCCCCCGCTCCGCAAGTAGCGCACCACCATGAACACCCAGATCCACGCCACCTGCACCTCCGAACGCTTGCGCGCACTCATCGCCGATGAGCTTCCGCGCCTGGTGGCGCTGCGCCACGACCTGCACATGCACCCCGAGATCGGCTACGAGGAGCACCGCACCGCGGGCGTGGTGGTGCGTGAGCTGGCCGATGCCGGCGTGTCGCACGTCGCGGGGCTGGCGGGCGGCACCGGCGTCCTGGGGCACCTTGCGGGCCGCGCGCCGCGCGCCGTGGCGCTCCGTGCCGACATGGACGCGCTGCCGATCGTCGAACGCAGCGGTCGCGCCTACGCATCGCGCACGCCGGGGCGCATGCACGCCTGCGGCCACGACGGCCACACCGCCATCCTGCTGGGCACCGCGCGCGTGCTGGCCCGCCTGGCGGCGCAGAATCCCCTTCCGCATCCCGTGACCTTTCTTTTCCAGCCTGCGGAAGAGGGTGGCGCCGGCGCCAAGCGCATGGTCGCCGATGGCGCGCTGGATGGCACGCGCCTGGGACCGCCCGTCCAGATGGCCTTCGGGCTGCACGGCTGGCCCGACCTGCCCATCGGCACCGTGGCGACGCGCCGCGGCGCGATGATGGCCGCGAGCGACCGCTTCGAGATCCACATCTCGGGCCGGGGCGCGCACGCCGCGTGGCCGCACCGCAGCGCCGATCCCATCCTCTGCGCCAGCGCCCTGGTCCTGTCGCTGCAGAGCGTGGTCAGCCGCAATGTCAATCCGCTCGAGTCGGCCGTCGTCAGCATCACGATCCTGGAGGCGGGCAGCGCCTTCAATGTCATCCCCGACCAGGCTGCGCTGCGCGGCACGCTGCGCTCGCTCAGCGAGGAGACGCGCTGCCTGCTCGAGGAGCGCGTCGCGGCCATCGCCGCGGGCATCGCCGCGGCGCACGGCTGCACCGCGCGCTGCGACTTCCAGCGCGGCTATCCGGTGACGGTCAACCACGACGACGCCGTCGAGCGCTTCGAGCGCACCGCGCGCGCGGCCCTGGGCGACGCGTGCGTCGCGCGGCTGGCCGCCCCCGTCATGGGGGGCGAGGACTTCGCCTACTACGGCGAGCGCGTCCCCGCCTGCTTCTGGGCGCTGGGCATCGCGCCCGCGGGCGGCACGTCGCCGCAGCTGCACGCCCCGGATTTTGACTTCAACGACGATGCGATCGCGACCGGCGTCGAGCTGATGTGCGAACTGGCGCTGCGCTGATTCGCGGACCCCTTGGAATCTTGTACGCGTCTGCTTCATCGCGCACCTCTCGCGGATTCCAGCCCAATTCCTTCCCTTGGGGCCGAACGGGCGTACAGTCGCGGCATGTTCCGCACCCCCGCTGTCCTCCCCTGCGCACTCGTCTTCGCCATCGTCAGCGCCGCTGCTGCGCAGGTTGTTGAGCTCCGCCTCCCCTCGCCATTCGTTGCCGCGGGCCCCGCCGCGGTTCCCGTCCACCTGAGCGCCAGCGTCGCCGGCCTGCGCCCCGACGAAACGGTCTGGGCCGCCATGCAAGGAGCCGAGGCCGTGCGGCTGGAAGGCGTTCAGCTGGGACCCGCGCGCACTGCCACGCTGCTGCTGCACCGCATCGATCCCTTCGGCGCGGGCGCGCGCATCGTCTCCGCCACCCGCGCGGCCGATGGCACCATCGTCGAGCGCGAGATCCCGCGCCCCGCGGCGCAGTACTGGGGCGGCACGTTGGAGGGCGACGCGCAAGCCGCCGTCATGCTCAGCCGCAGCGACGCGGGCACATATGGCTTCGTGCGCGACGAGTCGGGCACCACCATCTTCTCCAGCGGCCCCGCGGGCAGCACCGGTCCAATTGCGGCGTACCTCTTGGGCGACCTTCCCCCCGGGACCATCGACTGGGTGCCGTGGACCTGCGACGCGCTGCCCAACCCCGATGGCGACGGTGGCATCGACCAGCAGCATGGTTCGCTCATCGAGCCATGCCGCCAGGTGAAGATCGCCGTCGAGACGGATGATGAGTTCTATGGACTCTTCTCGGGCGCGGCCAATGCCAACACCGCGGCAAGCGCCTATGTCGGCACCATCTACGCGGGCATGCGCGAGATCTACCAGCGCGACGTCAACGCCGTGCCGCAGGCAAGCTTCGTGCGCCTCTGGACGGCGGGCAACGATCCCTGGACCGCGGGCAATACCGGTGGGCAGCTGACCGAACTGCGCAGCTACTGGCTGGCCAACATGACCGGCATTCAGCGCAACATCACGCAGATGCTCAGCGGCCGCGGGCTGGGTGGCGGCATCGCGTGGCTCAACGCCCTCTGCACCCCCTTCGGCTACTCCGTCTGCGGCAACCTCAGCGGCTACTTCCCCTACCCGCTGACCAACGGCAGCGCGCAGAACTGGGACATCATCGTGACGAGCCACGAGATGGGCCACAATTTCGGCGCGCCGCACACGCACGACTACTGCCCCCCCGCGGACAGCTGCGCCCCCAGCGGCTATTTCGGCTCCTGCCAAAGCTCGCAGGTGTGCAGCAGCGCAGGCACCATCATGAGCTACTGCCATCTCTGCTCAGGGGGCACCGCCAACATCCTGCTCAACTTCCACCCGCTGAACATCGGCTCGATGTCCAGCTTCATGGGCGGCATGTCCTGCAACCTGGCCGGCCCCGCGGTGCCGCCCGTGGTGGTGAACGACAGCGCCACCGTCTACCAGGACGCCGCCACCGTGATCGACGTGCTGGCCAACGACAAGCCCTTCAACTGCGAGGCGCTCACGATCTCGCAGGTGCAGTCCCCCACCCTCAGCGGCGGCACCGCCACCATCCTGCCCGGCGCTGGCTCGGGCGGCAGCGATGCCATCTCTATCGTCCCGGCCCCGGGGTACAGCGGCTACGACCAACTGAGCTACCGCGCGCGCGACGCCAGCAACCAGCTTTCCGGGTTTGCTCAGGTGAATGTCACGGTCGCACCGCTGCGCCACCCCGAGAACCCGATCGGAGACAGCGCCGGCCTGGACGTGCGCTATTACGCATTGACAAGCCCTGCGGTCCTTCCCAGCTTCGGATCGCTCACCCCCTACCTGACCGGCACCGCCATGCAGGTGAACTACGCCTCGACGGGCGGCAACTTCGCCGCCAGCGGCCGCGCAGACAACGTCGGCGCGCGGTGGACCGGCTGGGTGAAGGTGGACGAACCCGGCCAGTACAGCTTCAGCATCAACAGCGACGACGGCTCCCGCATGCTCATCGGCGACACCGTGGTGGTCAGCAACGACGGACTGCACGGCATGGTGGAAGTCACCGGCACGATCGCGCTGGGCGCGGGCAAGCACGCCATCACCATCGATTTCTTCGAGGCAGGGGGCGGCGCGGGCTGCATCGCCAGCCTGGCGGGTCCGGGGATCGCGAAGGCCCCAATCCCCGCCGCACGCCTGACGCGCGGCGGCACCACAAACCACCACGACCTGAACGCGGACGGCCGCGTGGATGGCGCCGATCTTGGCCTGCTGCTGGCCTCGTGGGGGCCTGGCAACGGGGTCGCCGACATCAACGGCGATGGAACCGTGGATGGCGCGGACTTGGGATTGCTCCTGGCGGCGTGGGCGCCCTGACACGCTGCGCGAGCACGCTGGCGCGTTCGCACGCCGATAACCCCAGCGCAGTCCGCCGCACCTGCGCAACGGTTGCGGGGGAGGGGGCATTTCACTATCATCTCCCCTCTTCAACTCGCACCGTTCGTACGACTGAACCGCGCCAGGCGCTTGGAACCCTGGCATCGCCCGATGTAGGGCCGGATTCGGTCGGAGGTAGAAACCATGGCCAAGAAGGTCACCAAGCAGTTCAAGCTGATGGCACCCGGTGGCAAGGCGACCCCCGCCCCGCCGCTGGGTCCCGTCCTGGGCGCCAACGGCGTCAATCCGGGTCAGTTCATCACCAAGTTCAACGAGATGACCAAGGCCCTCAACGGCATCATGGTCGGCTGCATCGTCACGGTCTACGCCGACAAGAGCTTCGACATCGAGATCAAGACCAGCCCGGTCAGCGCGCTGATCAAGAGCGCGATCAAGGTCGAGAAGGGCTCCAGCACGCCGAACACCGCCAAGGTGGGCGTGATCACGCGCGCCCAGGTGAAGAAGATCGCCGAAGAGAAGCTCAAGGACCTGAACACCACCAACATCGACGCCGCGATGCGGATCGTCGAGGGCAGCGCACGCTCGATGGGCGTGACCGTGGAGGGGAAGTAAGCCATGGCTATCGCCAAGAAGAAGATCATCGGCAATTCCAAGCGCATGCGCGCCGCCAACGAGCACGCGGTCACCACCGCCGTCTCGCCGGCCGACGCGATCGCCGCGCTCCGCAAGTTCAAGGCGCCCAAGTTCGACCAGACGATCAACGTCGTGCTGCATCTTGGCATCGATCCGAAGGCCGCCGACCAGGCGATCCGCGGATCCGTCGCCCTGCCGCACGGCACGGGCAAGAGCGCTCGCGTCATCGCCTTCTGCCCCAGCGACAAGGTGGCTGCCGCCAAGGCGGCCGGTGCCGTCGATGCCGGCGCAGAGGACCTGGTCGCCAAGATTGAGGGCGGCTGGATGGACTTCGACGTCGCCGTCGCGTCCCCGGACATGATGCGCGTCGTCAGCCGGCTGGGCAAGGTGCTGGGCCCCAAGGGCCTCATGCCCTCGCCGAAGGCCGGCACGGTCACCCCGAACGTCGCCGAGGCGGTCAAGGAATACGCCGGCGGGCGCCAGGAGTACCGCAACGATGACGGCGGAAACGTCCACGGCATCATCGGCAAGATGTCCTTCAAGGACGACCAGCTCCTGGAGAACCTGAACACCTTCCTGCAGACCATCATGAAGGTCCGTCCTTCGTCTGCCAAGGGCCAGTACGTGAAGAAGTGCGTCGTCGCGGCCTGCATGAGCCCCGGCGTGCCCGTCATCGTCTGAGCCCCACACCGACACACAGCGGAGACACACCATGTCCAAGCCAATCAAGCAGATGATCGTGAAGGAGTACCGCAAGCGCTTCGAGGGCGCCGAGGCGGCAGTGCTCGTCGAGATCCGCGGCCTGAACGCCACCGCGACCAACAAGATGCGCACCGACCTGTCGCACAAGAGCGTGCGCGTCTCGGTGGTCAAGAACTCGCTGGCGCGCGCCGCCTTCAAGGGCAGCGCCTTCGAGAAGTTCGCCTCGCACCTGACTGGCCCCTCGGCCGTCATCTACTCCGAGGGAAGCGTCGTCGACCTGGCGCGCGACCTGATGAAGTGGTCGCGCGGCGTCGAGCAGTTCGTCTTCAAGGCGGCGGTCCTGGAAGGGATCGTCTTCGAGGGACCTGCCGGCATCGCCAAGCTCAGCAAGATGCCGACGCGCGCCGAGGCGCAGTCCAACGTCGTCACCTTGATGCTCTCCCCTGCTCGCAACGTCACGGGTGCCGCCAAGGGCCCGGGCAGCCGCGTGATGGGCATCGTCAAGGAGATCGAGGCCCGCCTGGAGAAGGGCGAGACGATCGCCGCGATCGCAGGCTGACGCGTTTCTCCCACCCACCGTCCAGTTCGCGGCGCGGACCGGAGTCCACGCCGCTTCCCTGGTTCCAACCACCGTCCGACGGGCCCGCGTGCGGGTTAAAAGCTGGTCGTTCCAGCTCCTCTCGGAGGTCCACCAAGAGATTTGGAGTTCACAATGACCGCGACTGAAACCAAGACGTTTGAAGCAAAGATCACCACCCTGGGCGACTCGATCGCCAGCCTGACCCTGAAGGACGCCGTCGACCTGGCGGAGTACATGAAGGACAAGTACGGCATCGAGCCCGCGGCCGGCGGCGGCATGATGATGGCGGCTGCCGGCGGCGGCGACGCTGCCCCCGCTGCCGCTGCGCAGACCGAGTTCGACGTGATCCTGAAGGAGTGCGGCGCGAACAAGATCAACGTGATCAAGGTCGTCCGCGAGGCCACCGGCCTGGGATTGGCTGACGCCAAGGCCGTCGTCGACGGCGCCCCCAAGACCGTGAAGGAGAAGATCTCCAAGGAAGACGCCGACAAGCTGAAGGCCGCCTTGGAAGGCGCCGGCGCCAAGGTCGAAATCAAGTAAGTCCAGGCTGCGCAGCAGCTTGCGAAGCGATTCGGCGGACGCCTGGCCAACCGGCCGGGCGTCCGCTCTTTTTGGGGGGCGCCCTTTTTGTTCCGGGCCTCCCTGTTGGTTGTCGAGCCCAAGCCCAGCTGCCGAGAGATCAGATCCACGCGAAGCACCAATCAGGCGCCAGAGGTCCGTGTTCCCATAACCCGGACCCTCCAGCAAACCCCGTGCCAAGCACCCCACTTCGGTTGCTGAAAGCACCGAATCTGACTACTCTTGTCAATCTTGGCTGCAGCCCGACCAACCAACCAAAACTGGTGACCCGCAGAGAGCCCGCGAGGGCTGCGGGCGTTCCTTCGCTTTTGGCACGAGAGGCGATCTATCCATGTCGACGAAGACCATCCGCGAGTTCTCGAAGAAGCGCGGCGAAGCCGATCACGTCCCCGATCTGATGAAGGTGCAGCAGGAGTCGTATGAGCGATTCCTGCAGATGAGGAAGGACCCGAAGGAGCGCGTGAAGCACCTCGGGCTCGAGGCGCTCCTGCGCGAGATCTTCCCCATCGAGTCCTACGACATGTCCATGCGCCTGGACTACCTGAACTACAGGCTCGAGGAGCCCCGCTACACCCCCGACGAGTGCCGCGAGCTGCGCCTGACCTACGGGCGCCCGCTGCGCGTCGCCGTGCGCCTGAGCAAGGGCGAGGGCGAGCCGGTGACCGAAGAGGAGATCTACCTCGGCGACATCCCGATCATGATGGGCGGCGGCGAGTTCATCGTCAACGGCGCCGAACGCGTGATCGTCAGCCAGCTGCACCGCAGCCCCGGCGTCGACTTCAGCATCGCGTCCAGCTTCGGCGACCGTCCGCTGCACTCCAGCCGCATCATCCCCGAGCGCGGCTCGTGGATCGAGCTCGAGGTGACCAAGAAGGACGTTCTGGCGATGCGCATCGACCAGAGCACCAAGCTCGCGGCGACCACCTTCCTGCGCGCGCTGGACGAGAAGTACTCGACCACGGAGAAGATCCTCGAGGAGTTCTACGAGGTCGAGGACCTGCCGGTCAAGAAGCTGACCCCGCTGCACTATTCCGCCGAGCTGATCATCGACTCCGACAGCGGCGAGGAGCTGTGCCGCGTGGGCGCCCCCATCGGCGACCGCATCGAGGAGATCCTGGCCAGCAACCTGAAGACGGTCCGCGTGATCGCCAACCCCGGCGATCCGCTGATCCTGAACACGCTGGCCGAGGAGAAGCTGGACTTCCTGGCCGAGGTCAGCGAGCACGACGCCGCGCTGCTGAAGATCTACGGCCGCCTGCGCCCCGGCAACCCGCCGCAGGTGGACAAGGCGCGCAAGCTCTTCGACGAGAAGTTCTTCGACGACAGCCGCTACCGCCTCGGGCGCGTCGGCCGCTTCCGCATGAACCGCAAGTTCGAGCACGACCCCCGCTACAAGAAGGTGGGCGAGGACGTGCAGCGCATCCGCGCCGAGGACTTCCTGGCGGTCATCCGCTACCTGCTCGACCTGCGCAGCAAGAAGCCGGGCGTCATCGTCGACGACATCGACCACCTGGGCAACCGTCGGCTGCGGACGCTGGACGAGCTGGCCACCGAGGAGATGCGCAAGGGCTTCCTGAAGCTGAAGCGCACCGTGCAGGAGCGCATGAGCGTGAAGGAGCCGGGCGAGATCACCAAGATCGCCGACCTGGTCAACAGCAAGAGCATCAGCAGCGCGATCGAGTTCTTCTTCGGCCGCAGCGAGCTGAGCCAGGTCGTCGACCAGACGAACCCCCTCTCGATGCTGGTGCACGAGCGGCGCCTCTCGGCCCTGGGGCCGGGCGGCCTGAACCGCAAGCGCGCCGGCTTCGAGGTGCGCGACGTGCACATCTCGCACTACGGGCGCATCTGCCCCATCGAGACCCCCGAAGGCACCAACATCGGCCTGATCGCCTCGCTGGGCATCTACTCCGAGATCGACCCCTACGGCTTCCTGCTCACCCCCTACCGCGACGTCAAGGGCGGCAAGGTGACGGGCAAGGTGACGAAGCTGCGCGCCGACGAGGAGCTGCTGCGAGTGCTCGCCCCCTCGGACGCCGTGGACGAGAAGGGCGTCATCAAGAACATGCGCAACGAGAAGATCGAGAAGGTCCTGGCCCGCCGCGACGGCGACCTGACCCTGGTCGATCCCTCGGACGTCGAGTTCG
Organism: Phycisphaerales bacterium; assembly: GCA_044230125.1. Classification (GTDB taxonomy): domain Bacteria; phylum Planctomycetota; class Phycisphaerae; order Phycisphaerales; family SM1A02; genus UBA966. The sequence goes on along the minus strand of JBGARR010000009.1, from coordinate 60,118 downwards.
TCGACATCAGCCCCAAGCAGATCGTGGGCGTCAGCGCCTCGCTCATCCCCTTCCTGGAGCATGACGACGCCAACCGCGCCCTCATGGGAAGCAACATGCAGCGGCAGGCGGTGCCGCTGGTCAAGAGCGAGGTCCCCTGCGTCGCCACCGGCATGGAGAAGGTGGTCGGCACCCACAGCGGCATGCTGGTCAAGGCCGCGCGCGGCGGCACCGTCACCTTCGTCGACAGCGAGCGCATCATCGTCGACAACGCCGACGAGTACGAGCTGCGCAAGTTCGCGGGCCTGAACGAGCGCACCTGCCAGAACCAGCGCCCGGTCATCAAGCCCGGGCAGAAGGTGAAGGCGGGCGAGATCCTGGCCGACGGCGCCAGCACCAAGATGGGCGAGCTTGCGATCGGCAAGAACGTCCTGGTCGCCTTCAACACCTTCGACGGCTACAACTTCGAGGATGCGATCGTCATCAACGAGCGCCTGGTGAAGGACGACGTCTTCACCTCGATCCACATCGACAGCTTCGAGGTTGAGATCCGCGAGACCAAGCTGGGCCGCGAGGAGTTCACCGCGGACATCCCGAACGTCTCCGAGAAGATGCTGCGCAACCTGGACGAGTTCGGCGTCATCCGGATCGGCGCGCGCGTCGGCCCCGGCGACATCCTGGTCGGCAAGGTCAGCCCCAAGTCCAAGTCCGAGCTGAGCCCGGAGGAGAAGCTGCTGCACGCCATCTTCGGGCGCGCGGGCGAGGACGTGAAGAACGACTCGCTCGAGGTCCCCGCGGGCACCGAGGGCATCGTCATCGGCGCCAAGCGCTTCAGCCGCCGCATGCACCTGAACGAGGAGCAGAAGAAGCAGCTGAAGAAGGACATCGGCGAGTACGAGGAGTCGATGGACAAGAAGGCCATCGGCCTCTTCAAGCAGATGGTCGTGCTGGTCAACGGCGCGCTGGGCGCCGAGATGGTCGACCCGAGCACCCGCCAGAAGGTGGGCGCCAGCGACATCGACGAGGTCATCCTGGAGCAGATCCAGAACTTCTCCGAGAAGTGGATGAAGGGCTCCAAGGAGGCGCGCGACCTGGCCATGGTCACCTACGGCCAGTTCTGGCCGCGCATCCAGGCGATCTTCGCCGAGAAGGAGCGCAAGGTCGGGCACATGAAGCGCGGCGACGAGCTGCCCTCGGGCGTGCTTGAGATGGTCAAGGTCTACATCGCGACCAAGCGCCAGCTCTCCGTCGGCGACAAGATGGCAGGCCGCCACGGCAACAAGGGCGTCATCGCCCGCATCGTGCCCGAGGAGGACATGCCCTTCCTGGAGGACGGCACCTCGGTGGACGTGCTGCTGAACCCTCTGGGCGTGCCCAGCCGCATGAACGTCGGGCAGATCCTGGAGACGCACCTTGGATGGGCGGCGCAGGTCCTGGGCTTCCAGGCCGTCACCCCCGTCTTCGACGGCGCCAAGGAGGCCGAGATCTTCGCTGCGGTCGACGAGGCCAACAAGCACGTCGCCAAGCGCATCGGCGACTTCGAGCAGACCGGCGGCGACCCGGGAACCCCGCACGAGCTGCTGGCCCGCATGCCCGCCACGGGCAAGGTCCAGCTGCACGACGGCCGCACCGGCGAGCCCTTCAAGCAGAAGACCACCGTGGGCTTCATGTACCTGCTGAAGCTGCACCACCTGGTGGACGACAAGATCCATGCCCGCAGCACGGGCCCCTACAGCCTGATCACCCAGCAGCCGCTGGGCGGCAAGGCGCGCACCGGCGGCCAGCGCTTCGGCGAGATGGAAGTGTGGGGCCTCGAGGCGTACGGCGCTGCCTACGTCCTGCAGGAGCTGCTCACCGTCAAGAGCGACGACGTCGAGGGCCGCACCAAGATCTACGACTCCATGGTCAAGGGCACCAACACGCTGCAGGCAGGCATGCCCGTGGTGTTCGACGTGCTCTGCCACGAGATCAAGGGCCTGGCCATGAACATCCAGCTCGAGAAGACCTCGGGCGAGGACCGTCCCCTGCTCGACTGATAGCGCCGGGTCGCGGGCCGCAACACCACCGACCCGATCCCGCGAGGGCGCCGCGAACGACCGCATCCAAGACCGCCCCCCGCCCGCACCGGGTCGGCGGAACGGACAAATTGAAGAGCGAGACAGACATGTCTGAGAGCGTCTACGACCGCGTGAACGACATCGGCTCCGTCAAGATCACCCTTGCCGGGCCGAACGACATCCGCAGCTGGAGCTTCGGCGAGGTCAAGAAGCCGGAGACGATCAACTACCGCACCTACCGCCCCGAGCGCGATGGCCTCTTCTGCGAGCGCATCTTCGGGCCGGAGCGCGACTTCGAGTGCGCCTGCGGCAAGTACAAGGGCACCAAGTTCAAGGGCATCATCTGCGACCGCTGCGGCGTCAAGGTGACGCACAGCCGCGTCCGCCGCAAGCGCATGGGCCACATCAACCTGGCCGCGCCGATCGTGCACATCTGGTACTTCAAGGCGATGCCCAGCCGCCTGGGCAACCTGCTGGCGATGAAGACCAGCGACATCGAGAAGATCGTCTACTTCCAGGATTACGTCGTCGCCGACCCGGGGACCACCGACCTCGAGTTCAAGCAGATGCTGACCGAGGACGAGTACCGCGTGGCGGTCGAGAAGTACGGCGGCAGCAGCTTCACCGCGATGATGGGCGCCGAGGCCATCCGCGAGCTGCTCGGCCCCATGAAGCTGGACCTGGACGAGGAGGCCGTCAAGCTCCGCGAGGACCTCTTCAACACCAAGAGCAAGCAGAAGCAGAAGGACCTGAGCAAGCGGCTGAAGATCGTCGAGGCGATCCGCAAGAGCCCCAACGACCCCACCTGGATGGTGCTGGACGTGGTGCCGGTGATCCCCCCCGACCTGCGCCCGCTGGTCCTGCTGGAGAGCGGCAACTTCGCCACCAGCGACCTGAACGACCTGTACCGCCGCATCATCAACCGCAACAACCGCCTCAAGAAGCTGATGGACCTCAACGCCCCCGAGGTCATCATCCGCAACGAGAAGCGCATGCTGCAGCAGGCCGTCGACGCGCTGTTCGACAACGGCCGCTGCCGCCGCCCCGTGCTGGGCAGCAGCAACCGCCCGCTGAAGTCGATCACCGACATGATCAAGGGCAAGCAGGGCCGCTTCCGCGAGAACCTGCTGGGCAAGCGCGTCGACTACTCGGCGCGCTCGGTCATCGTCGTCGGACCCGAGCTGAAGCTGTGGCAGTGCGGCCTTCCCAAGAAGATCGCCCTTGAGCTGTACCAGCCCTTCATCATCCGCAAGCTGAAGGAGCAGGGGCTGGCCGACACCATCAAGAGCGCCAAGCGCATGCTCGAGCGCCGCGACACCGAGGTGTGGGACATCCTGGAGCAGGTCATCAAGAACCACCCGGTGCTGCTGAACCGCGCGCCGACGCTCCACCGCATGGGCATCCAGGCCTTCGAGCCCGTGCTGGTCGAGGGCAACGCGATCAAGATCCACCCGCTGGTCTGCACCGGCTACAACGCAGACTTCGACGGCGACCAGATGGCCGTCCACCTGCCCCTGTCCGTCGAGGCGCAGGCCGAGACGCAGGTGCTGATGATGTCCATCCACAACATCTTCAGCCCCGCCAACGGCAACCCGATCGTCAGCCCCTCGCAGGACATCGTCATGGGCGTGTACTTCCTGACGGTGGGCTTCAAGGACGCCCCCGAGCGCAAGGACATCCGGCGCTTCAAGGACCAGTCCGAGGCGCTGCTGGCGTACGACCGCGGCTTCATCGACCTGCACGACCTGATCGAGGTGCGGCTCGACCGCTTCGCCGAGCAGGTGGAGAAGGAGAAGGAGCAGCCCAAGAAGCTGGCGGAGAACCGACGCGTCATCACCACCCTGGGCCGCCTGATCTTCAACGAGATCCTGCCCGCGGGGATGCCCTTCTACAACTGCTCGCTGAGCAAGAAGGGCGCCGCGCGCGTCATCGACGACACCTTCGCCCGCAAGGGGAAGGCCGCCACGATCGACCTGCTCGACCACATGAAGGAAGTCGGGTTCCGCTACTCGACCATCTCGGGCCTGAGCTTCGGCATCACCGACCTGCGCATCAGCGCGGACAAGGAGCGCCTGATCGAGGACTCCGAGAAGAAGGTGCTGAAGGTCGAGCGCAGCTACGAGAACGGCGCGATCACCGACACCGAGCGCCGCAACCAGGTGCTGGAGCTGTGGGCCAAGTGCCGCAACGACATCTCCGACCGCCTGATGGAGACGCTGAAGAACGACCGCCGCGACCCCGTCACCGGGGCCGAGGTGGAGATGAGCACCAAGGAGGTCGTCTCCAAGGCGGGCGTGAAGTACCTGAACCCCGTCTACCTCTTCGCCGACTCCGGCGCCCGAGGCAACCGCAGCCAGATGCAGCAGCTGGCGGGCATGCGCGGCCTGATGGCCAAGCCCAGCGGCGAGATCATCGAGACGCCCATCATCTCGAACTTCCGTGAGGGCCTCACGGTGCTCGAGTACTTCGCCTCGACGCACGGCGCCCGCAAGGGGCTGGCCGACACCGCGCTCAAGACCGCCGACTCGGGCTACCTCACGCGCAAGCTCTGCGACGTGGCGCAGTCCGTCACCGTCCTGGAGCCCGACTGCGGCACCAAGGCTGGCGTTCCCAAGCGCGCCATCTTCAAGGGCGAAGAGGTGGACGTGCCGCTGCGCGACCAGATCCGCGGCCGCACCTCGCTGCACGCCATCATCGACCCGATCAAGGACCGCACCGTCGTCGGCAAGAACCAGATCATCACCGACACGATCGCCCGCGAGATCGAGGCGCTGGGCATCAACACCGTGCAGGTGCGCAGCCCGCTCACCTGCGAGACGGCACGCGGCCTCTGCGCGTGCTGCTACGGCATGGACCTGTCGACGGGGCAGCCCGTGGAGCAGGGCATGGCGGTCGGCATCATCGCCGCGCAGTCCATCGGTGAGCCCGGTACGCAGCTGACCATGCGCACCTTCCACACCGGCGGCATCGCCGTGAGCACCGTGGCCGACACCGTCCACAAGGCGCAGAACGCCGGCATCGTCGAGGTCGTGGACTGCAACCAGGTCGAGATCGACCTGCCCGACGGCACCACCGCCTTCGTCGCGCTGAAGAAGAACGGCCTCATCCGCGTCAACGACGCGAAGGGGCGCGAGCTCGAGCACCACCCGGTCCCCTACGGCGGAACGATCAAGGTCCGCACCGGCGACCAGATCAAGAAGGGCCAGCCGCTGGTCCAGTGGGACGGCACCAAGAGCCCGATCCTGGCGGAGAAGCCCGGCATCGTGCGCTTCGAGGACGTCATCGTCGGCGAGACCATCCGCGTGGAACAGCGCGGCGGCACCACCGAGCGCATCGTCACCGAGCACCTGGGCGAGAAGCACCCGCAGATCGTCATCGTCGACGCCCAGGGCAGCATCCTGGACTTCCACCACCTGCCCGCCAAGGCGCGCATCGAAGTGGGCGAAGGAGACAAGGTCACCGCGGGCCAGCTGATCGCCAGCCAGCCCAAGGAGGCCGGGCGCAGCGCCGACATCGTCGGTGGTCTGCCCCGCGTCACCGAGCTCTTCGAGGCGCGCATCCCCAAGGACCCGGCGATCCTGGCCGAGATCAGCGGCCGCGTCGAGCTGCTGAGCGACAAGCGCAAGGGCAAGATGACCATCCGCGTGGTCGGCGACTCCGGCGAGGAGTTCGACCACCACGTGCCGCAGGGCAAGCACCTGCGCGTGCACACCGCCGACAAGGTGGAGGCAGGCGACCCGGTGACCGAAGGTCCGCAGGTCCCCGCCGACATCCTGCGCATCAAGGGCGAAGAGGCCCTCTACACCTACATGCTGGACGAGGTGCAGAACGTGTACCGCGCCCAGGGCGTGGTGATCTCGGACAAGCACATCGAGACGATCCTGCGCCAGATGCTCAGCAAGGTGCGCGTCACCAACGCCGGCGACGCGGACTTCCTGCCCAACCAGGTCGTCGAGCGCTTCGAGCTGAAGCAGAAGAACGCCGTCCTGGCCGGTTCGCTGGTGATCGACGACTCGGGCGACACCAGCCTGCCCGTCGGCGCCGCGATGCCGAAGGAAGATGTCAAGGAGGCCAACATCCTGGCCAAGGACAAGGGCGGCAAGGAGGCCAAGACGCGCAAGCCGAAGCCGGCCACCTACAAGACCCTGCTGCTGGGCATCACCAAGGCCTCGCTGCAGAGCGAGAGCTTCCTGTCGGGCGCCAGCTTCCAGGAGACCACCAAGGTGCTCACCGAAGCTGCGTTGGCCGGCATGACCGACGAGCTGCGCGGCCTGAAGGAGAACGTGATCCTGGGCCACCTGATCCCCGCCGGCACGGGCTTCGAGGCGTACCAGCGCATCCGCGTGCGCAAGCTGGTCGAGGTGCCGCAGGGCGACGAGACCAGCGACGAGGCCTTCCTGGACGAGGCACGCGACGAGGCCGAGGAGCTGGGCGCCGAGAGCCCCGAGTTCGCCAGCACCATCAGCCAGGAGAAGCTGGCAGGCCTCAGCGAGGCGGCCGCCGTCACCGACGAGTTCGCCCCCGAGTTCGCAGAGGCCGAGAGCGCCGACGACGACACGGCAGACTGAAAGAGCGCCGGGCATCATTGACCGAATGACCGCGCCGCGAAAGCGGCGCGGTCATTGCTTTCAGGGCGTCCATCGCACCGCTTCAAGGCAGCGCGTGGTGACCGCGCCCTCCGTTGCGCGAAGACAGCGCGTGGTGACCGCGCCCTCCGTTGCGCGACGACAGCGCGTGGTGACCGCGCCCTCCGTTGCGCGCGGGGCCCTTGCTCCGCGGACGGCCTCGCTCCACCAGGTTCCGCTCCGCCTCGTGGCGCCTCCTCGGCGGGGACGCACCCGGGACCATCCGGTGGTCCTGCTGCCCGCCTTCGTCGGCTTAACGCCGCTGCGCAAGGACCCCGTGCTCACTGCGGGCGCTCGACCGTGGACGGTCGGAGCGCTTCCCAAGGCTTGCGCGGTCCACGGGGAACCACGGTCGTGGAACGCAAGCCGTGATTCGAGCTGCGTGACCTGTCGGAATACTCGCGTCCGATGGTCACGGTCCGAGCGCCCGCAGTGAGCACGGGGTCCTTGCGCAGCGGCGTTAAGCCGACGAAGGCGGGTCCTAGCGTTGCCGAATACTCCCGGGTGCATCCCCGCCGAGGAGGCGCCACGAGGCGGAGCGGAACCTGGTGGAGCGACGCCGTCCGCGGAGCAAGGGCCCCGCGCGCAACGGAGGGCGCGGTCACCACGAGCTGTCCTCGGGCAACGGAGGGCGCGGTCGATACCCAAGCGCCGAAAACGCCGCCGGGCATCTTCGACCCTTTCTACGATGCCGCGCATGACGCCCCCCGCCAAGCCCCCCGCCACGCCTGCCGGCAAAGGCGCCCCCTGGTACCGCGATGGACTGCGCTTCTCCTGCACCATGTGCGGCAACTGCTGCACGGGTCCCGAGGGAGTGGTGATGTTCACCCCCGAAGAGGGGCGCGCCATGGCCGCAAAGCTGGACATGCCCGAAGCGGACTTCCTTGCCAAGTACGCACGGCGCGTTGGCAACTCGCGCTCGCTGCGCGAGAAGGTGACTGACTTCGGCAATGACTGCATCTTCCTGGACCGCCAGACGATCCCCGGCAAGGCCGTCTGCGGCCTGTATGAAGCGCGCCCCGCGCAGTGCCGCACGTGGCCCTTCTGGGAGGGCAACCTGCGCAGCCGCAAGGCGTGGGAGGACACCAAGAAGCATGTCCCCTGCCCGGGCATGGACACCGGCCCGGTGCACACGCTGCAGCAGATTCGCATCGCGCTGGAAGAGGACCAGGCGGGCGGCGGAAGCGCGGCGCGCTAGCCACTTCCAATGCACCCGTTGCTGCAGCTTCCCCCCGATGCGCGCGCGCTTGCCAGCGTGTGGGCGCAAGCTGCCTTCGACCCGCGCGTCGACGCCGAGATCCGCGCGGTGCACGCTGCCTGCGCGGCGCAGGTGCAGGCACGCCGCCCCCTCTGCCTGGCCAGCGGCGCCTGCTGCCACTTCGAGAGGTACGGTCACCGCCTGTACGTGACCGGGCTGGAGACGGCCTGGACGCTGCGCGAACTGGGGGCCGCGCCTTCGCTGGAGACGGTCGCCGCAGCCGCCGCACGCGGTGACTGCCCCTTCCTGGTGGGGTCTCAGTGCGGTGCGCACGCCGCGCGGCCGCTGGGCTGCCGCACCTATTACTGCGATCCGCTGGCGCAGCACTGGCAGCAGGATCTCTCTGAAACGCTGCTGGCGCGCATCCGGGCGCTGCACGATGCGTGCAGCCTGCCCTACCGCTACGGTGACTGGCGCACCATGCTGGCGCATTTTGCGGACCCAACCGAGTAGGAACCGCCGCCGGCTCACCTACAATCGGCGACCCCCATGGCCGCGTCCAACACCGACACAGGCGAGATCCGCCGCATCGCCTTCGTCAGCCTCGGCTGCCCCAAGAACCTGGTGGACAGCGAGAAGATGCTGGGCGTCCTCTGCGAGAGCGGCTTCACGCTGGTCAGCGACCATGCCGACGCCGATGCCGTGGTGGTGAACACCTGCGGCTTCCTGGAGGCGAGCAAGGACGAGAGCCTGGGCGTGATCCAGGAGGCGCTGGCCCGCAAGGAATCCGGGACGCTCAAGCGCGTCATCGTGGCGGGCTGCCTGGTGCAGCGCCACCGCGCCAAGATGCTGGAGTGGGCCCCGGGCATCGACGCGATGATCGGCGTCTTCGACCGCGACCACATCGTGGACGCCGTCAGCGGGCGCGCCGCGCGCAGCGCCAACGCCGCCCCGGGCGCCGATGGCGCCGAGAACGAACCGCGCTACTGGATCGCGGGCAACGCGCTGCAGGCCGCCGCCGCGCGCGGCATGGCCACCACCGGGCTCACCGTCAACGGCAAGGACGGCAAGGGCGTCGGCTACTTCGAGGACGACTCCAACCGCTTCCGCCTGACCCCGCGCCACTGGGCGTACCTGCGCGTCAGCGAGGGGTGCAACCAGCGCTGCGCCTTCTGCACCATCCCCAGCATCCGCGGCAAGATGCGCTCCAAGCCCGTCGACCGCATCGCCGCCGAGGCGCGTGCGCTGCTGGCCGACGGCGCCTTCGAGCTGAACCTGATCGGGCAGGACACCACCAGCTTCGGCGCCGACATCGGTTACGAGGCCGGGCTGGTCGGGATGCTGCGCGCCGTGGACGGCGCGGTGCGCGACCACGGCGCGGGCTGGGTGCGCCTGATGTACGCCTATCCCAGCAACTTCAGCGACGCGATGATCGATGCGATGGCCTCGCTGGACAGCGTGGTGAAGTACATCGACATGCCGCTGCAGCACATGAGCGACCGCATGCTGACCGCGATGCGCCGCCACACCAGCAAGCGGCAGCAGGCCCAGCTGCTGGAGAAGCTGCGCGAGCGCATGCCCGGCATCGCCATCCGCACCACCTTCATCACCGGCTTTCCCGGCGAGACGCAGGCGGACCACGAAGAGCTGCTGGAATTCGTCCAGGACTTCGGCTTCGATGCGATGGGCGTCTTCCGCTACTCGCGCGAGGATGGCACCCCGGCGGGCACGATGGACGCCGACCCCGCGCTGCATGTCCCCGAAGAGGTGAAGCTGGAGCGCGAAGCCGAGCTGATGCTGGCGCAGCAGGAGATCGCCTTCGAGAACGCGGCGTACCAGGCCGAGCAGCGCGTGCAGTTCGACGTGCTGATCGAGGGGCCCGCCGCCGGGCGCACCACCGGCCGCGCCACCACCGGCGTCGGCGCCGGAGGGGTGCTGCACACCGGCCGCTGCTACCACCAGGCGCCACAGATCGACGCGCTGACCTATGTGCTCTCCAAGGAGAAGCTGGCCCCCGGGGAACTGGTCCGCTGCACCATCGTGGACAGCGACGGCTACGACCTGGTGGCGCAGCCCGTGGCCGACCTGGAGCGCGGGGTGAAGCTGCCCATCCTGAAGCGGTAGGCAGGCGCCACGGCGCCATTTCCGCGGGACAGGCCCCCTTCGCCCATCACTCGGACCGCCCGCTGCGTATACCTCTGGCATGATGCGCCCACGCCTTGCCGCTGCCCTGCTCTGCGCCACCCTCGGCCTGCTCGCCGCTGCACCGCCTGCCGTGGCGCAGAACTCGGGCAAGACCCCGGACGTGCCGATGGATTTCGACCCCGCGCGCCCCGAACCGGTGGTGGGCTGGTGGACCAACGGCTCCGAGCTGATGCGCCTGGAGCCCAACGGCGCCTACCAGATGTGGATCACCCAGGACCGCTTCCAGCGTCCTGCCGAAGTGGGCGCCTGGCGTCGCAGCAACTACGTGTACTTCGACCTGGAGCCCTACCGCGCCAAGCCCGGGACGCGCGTCAAGGTGCAACTGGTGAAGGAGGCGGGCGAGACGCAGATGACCCGCGAGGGGATGAAGAACTTCCGCCGGCTGGCCGCGCCGCCGCATGTCTTTGCCGATGATGTGCTGGGAGCGTGGACCGCCGCCAGCGAACAGCTGCTGATCATGGACAGCGGGCGCTACGAATACCGCCGGCTGGGCAACAGCGGCATCACGCAGCATGAGGGAATCTGGCGCACGCAGGACAGCTTTGTCTTCCTGGCGCCGGACTCGCCCGCGGTGGACACCATCCGCCTGCAGGGCATCAGGTCCACCGAGGGACGCATGGAGCTGGTGACCGCCAACGGCCGCTTCGCGCAGGAGCAGGCGGACGCGCCGATCATGCCAACCAAGCAGGCGGGCCCCAAGAGCCTGCCCGCGAAGCCCGCGGATGCCCCAGTGGTTCCCGCAAAGCAACCCGTCACCCCCAGCGTGCTCCACGGCTCTGATGGCCCCGCGAAGCGCGTGCTCCCGACCCCCGGCGCCCCGAACCCGCCTTCGGCCATTCCCGGCTCACCCGCTGGTTCGCCCCCGGGGCACGCCCCGGTCCCGCCCCCCGCGCCCGCTCCGGCGCCAGCGCCATCGACGCCATCCGCGCCCTCCACACCTCCTTCGCCCCCCGCGCCCGCTTCACAGCCGGCGCCTTCCGCGCCACCGGCATGAAACCCGCCAACAAGCAGTGCCGCGACCCCTCGGTGCAGTTGGCAATGCGCAAGCGCGTCGACGTTCACTGGGTGGCCAATCTGCGGATGCTGCGCCGGGGGAGCGCGGTGGCGGGCTTTGTCGCCATCTCGCTGGTGCCGATTCCGCTGCTGGTGGCGGCGGTCTTCCTGATGCCCGGAATCTGGTGGAGCCCACGCGGCGACCCGGGCCCCATGGCCGCCGTCAGCCTGGCAATGGTCGCCCTCTACACCCTGCTGCAGTACCGCGCATTCCTGCGGGCGATCGAGTCGCACTACAACCCTTTCGTGGTCGCAGCGCTCTGGGAACGCGGCCAGCCCGTCTGCGCACGCTGCGGACAGCTCCTGGGACCTTGCGCCCCTGCCGCATGCCCGGAATGCGGCTCAGAATGCCGGGCGCCGCGCTAGACTTCGGGACTTTCCCCATGCGGGCCCACCGGGCCCCGTGGCCGCCCCCACCGAAGCAGCCGTCCCCGCCGTGCGCATCCGCAATTTCTCCATCATCGCCCACATCGACCACGGCAAGAGCACGCTGGCCGACCGCCTCCTGCAGGCCACCAAGGCCGTCAGCGACCGCGAGGCGCGCGCGCAGATGCTGGACTCCATGGACCTGGAGCGCGAGCGCGGCATCACCATCAAGGCCAGCGCCGTCACGGTGACGCACCGGTACAAGGGCGAGGACTACGAGCTGAATTTCATCGACACGCCTGGGCACGTCGACTTCACCTATGAGGTGAGCCGCGCGCTGAAGGCGTGCGAGGGGGCGATCCTGGTGGTCGACTCCACGCAGGGCGTGCAGGCGCAGACGGTGGCCAACGCCTACCTGGCGATGGGCAACGACCTGAAGCTGATCCCGGTGATCAACAAGATCGACCTGCCCGCCGCGAACCCCGACAAGGTGGCCATGGAGATCGAGCAGGTCCTGGGCCTGCCCGCCGAGGACTGCCTGGAAGTCAGCGCCAAGAGCGGCAAGGGGATCATGGAGCTGCTCGACCGCATCGTCGAGCGCCTGCCCCCCCCGCCGCCGCAGCGCATGAAGCACCTGCGCGCGCTCGTCTTCGACTGCAAGTACGACGACTACAAGGGCGTGGTGGTCTACATCCGCGTCTTCGACGGCAAGATCCGCGCCGGTGACAAGATCCGCATGATGGGCACGGGGCGCACCTTCAGCGTGGTGGAGCTGGGGCGCAACACCCCCTTCCCGCAGAAGATGAAGGAGCTGAACTTCGCCCAGGTGGGGTACATCTGCGGCAGCATCCGCAGCCTGGCGGATGTGCGCGTCGGCGACACCGTGACGCTGGACAACGACCCCGCCGAGGAGCCGCTGCCCGGCTACGAAGAGCCCAAGCAGATGGTCTTCTGCGACTTCTACCCCGCCACCGACGACGAAGGGACCGGCAAGCGCGCCGACTTCGAGACGCTGCGCGAGGCGATCGAGAAGCTGCACATCAACGACGCCAGCTTCACCTACGAGGTGCAGCACAGCGAGGCGCTGGGCTTCGGCTTCCGCTGCGGATTCCTGGGCTTGCTGCACATGGACATCGTGCAGGAACGGCTGGAGCGCGAGGGCGGTGTCAGCATCGTGCAGACCGCGCCGACGGTCAGCTACGAGGTGAAGAAGACCGACGGCACCATCGTCGAGATCCACAATCCCGCCGACCTTCCGGACATGGGCGTGATCGAGGAGATCCGCGAGCCGATCGTGAAGATCGAGATCATCTGCCCCAATGACAACATCGGCGACCTGATGAAGCTCTGCGACGCGCGCCGCGGCCACTTCAAGAGCCAGCTGGCCATCGGCGAGGACCGGCAGATGCTCGTTTACGAGCTGCCGCTGGCCGAGATCATCTACGACTTCTACGACAAGCTGAAGAGCTGCACGCGCGGCTACGGCACCATGGACTACGAGATCATCGCCTACCGCCCCGACAACCTGGTCAAGGTGCAGATCCTGATCAACGGCGACGCGGTCGAGGCGCTGGCGCTGATCTGCCACCGCACCTCGGCAGAGAACCGCAGCCGCCAGATCCTGGCCAAGCTGAAGGAACAGATCGACCGGCACCAGTTCGAGATCCCCCTCCAGGCGGCGATCGGCGGCAAGATCATCGCGCGCGAGAGCATCAAGTCGATGCGCAAGAACGTCACCGCAAAGTGCTACGGCGGCGACATCAGCCGCAAGCGCAAGCTCCTGGAGAAGCAGAAGGAGGGCAAGAAGCGGATGAAGCAGATCGGAACGGTCAGCATCCCGCAGGAGGCCTTCATGGCGATCCTGGAGCAGGGCGACTGAGTCCGGGGACGCGGCCCGGGCCGAACCGGCTGCCTTCGCAGGCCGTAGTATCCGTCCCCATGCGAAGCACCGAACGCGTCGTCGTCTATGGAGCGCTGGCCGCGCTCACCGCCACCATCTTCCTCCGCGCCATCGACCGGCCGGCGTCCGCGCTGGCCGCGCCCGCCCCTGCCGACCTGGGCCCCGCGGACGCGCTGATCCTGACCGGGAAGGAGAGCAACCTGACCCTGAAGAACGCCGACGGCCGCATCGGCTTCGGCGACCAGGCCACGGCCAAGGTCTGGGCGATGGGTGCGGTCAACAGCGACAAGCTGATGAAACTGCTGCTGAAGAGCGAGCGCTTCGAGGAGGAGCGCAAGCGCCTGGAGGAGACCGCCAAGGGCAAGGACGAGGACTTCCGCAAGCGCTACAGCGAGCTGGAGTCCAAGTACAAGGAGATGGATCCCAAGAGCCCCGATTTCGAGACGGGCCGCAAGGAGGTCGAGACCTTCTTCCACGAGGTCGAGGCGTGGCGCAAGGAGATCTCCACCAAGCTGCAGAAGCTGCAGGCCGAGCAGATGGAGAAGGCGTACCGCGAGATGACCAGCGCCGTCGATGTCGTCGCCGAGCGGCAGAAGGTCGACGTGGTGCTGCGCTTCGTCCCCACCTCGCAGGCCTTCGACAGCACCAGCCCCGCCGATGCCATGCTCCAGGTGCAGGTGCGCACCTTCCTGCGCTACCCCGAGACGATCGACCTGACCCCCGAGCTCATGAAGGAACTCTCGCTGAAGGATGAGTGACCGGGCATGGCGCGCCTGGCCTTCGCTTGCGCGCGCCTGGCCTACGCCTGCGCGCGCCGCGCCGCCGCTGCCGCTGACGCCTCGCCGAGCGCTCGCATGAGCTGCTCGGCGAGGCTCTTTTTCACGGCGTCCATCGCGGGGGCGCCCTCGCCCAGCTCCTGCCGCAGGCTGGTGAGCGCGCGCCCGTGCAGCCCGCAGGGGACGATGAGCGCAAAGTGCTCCATCTGCGGCGCGACGTTCAGCGCCAGCCCGTGCAACGTGACCCAGCGCGAGACGCGCACGCCGATCGCGGCGATCTTGCGCGCGCGCGGGCCGGGGTCGCCCGCCCAGACGCCGGTGGCACCCTCCTCGCGGTGGCACGGGACCCCGAAGTGCGCGCAGCTGCGGATGATCGCCTCCTCCAGCGCGCGGATGTACGCGTGGATGCCGATGCCAAGGCGCTGCAGGTCGACGATCGGGTACGCGACCAGCTGCCCCGGGCCGTGGTAGGTGATGTCGCCGCCGCGATCGGTCTCGTGCACCTCGACGCCCGCGCGCGCCAGCGACTCCGGGGTTGCGACGAGGTGCTCGCGCGCGCCCACGCGCCGCGTCACGGTGACCACCGGCGGGTCGTGCTCCAGAAGCAGCAGCGGGAAGGGCGCCCCGGCGGATCGGCCCGCCACCACCACCGCGTGCCGCGCACGCTGCAGCGCCAGCGCCTCTGCATACGGCACGCGCCCGAGCTCCTCGATCGCGAACTGGTGCGTGCCGGGCTCCACGCCGCAAGGGTAGCCGCCATGAGGCATCCGGCCGCGGGATTACACTGCGCCCATGCTTCCCAGCCTCGACACTGCCCGCACGAAGGGCGTGAACGTCCATCCCTCCGCGCGCATCCATCCCTCGGCCATCCTCGAGGGTGACGTCACCGTCGGCGCCGACACCACCATCGGGCCCGGTTGCATCCTGCTGGGCACCGTGGGACCGGCCAGCATCGGCGAGCGATGCACCCTGATCGCACACGCCTGCGTGAACGGACCCATCGTGGTCGGCGACCGCAACGTGCTCTACCCCAACGCCTGCCTGGGCTTCGCGCCGCAGGACATCGGCTTCGACGCCAACGCCCCGGGGCCGGGGTGCGTCATCGGCGACGGCAACACCTTCCGCGAAGGGGTCACGGTCCACCGTGGCAAGACCACCCTGCCGACGCGCATCGGCAACTCGAACTACTGGATGACCAATTCGCACCTGGGGCACGATGGCGTGGTGGGAAGCAACTGCACCATCGCTTCCGGCGCGGTGCTCGGCGGCCACGTCGAGGTCGCGGATCGCGTCATCATCGGCGGCCAGGGGGCGGTGCACCAGTTCGTGCGCATCGGCCGCGGCGCGATGCTCAGCGGCCTGGTCGGCCTCTCGCTGGACCTGCCCCCCTACTTCATGCTCACGGGGATCAACCTGGCGGGGTCGCTGAACCTGGTGGGGCTTCGGCGCTCCGGCGCCACCGAGGCGCACATCCAGGCGGTGCGCTGGGTGTACAAGACGCTCTACCGAAGCGGCGGCGCGCCGCAGCAGTCGCTGCCGGTCCTGCGCGAGCGCGCGGATGACCCCGTCGTTGCCGAGTACATCGCCTTCATCGAGTCCAGCAAGCGCGGCATCTGCCACGGCGCCGGACGCGCCACCCGCGGCACGGTGCAGTAAGTGCCTCGGCGGGCCGCGCGCCCGCTCGCCAGCCAACGCGTTTGTCCCATGCATGACGCCCACACCCAGCCCCCGCCGGACGTTTCCCGGCGCGGGCCCGATGCACGCCTGCGCCTCTGCGTCCTGGGCTCGGGGAGCAGCGGCAACTGCATGGCAGCCATCGGCCCGCAGGGAACCGTGCTGGTGGACGCTGGCTTCTCGCCGCGCGAGACGCGCCGGCGCATGGAACTGTGCGGCCTGGACTCCACTGCCGTGCGCGCCATCGTGCTGACCCACCCCGACAGCGACCACCTGAACGCCGGATGGGCGCGCGTGGTGGGCGGCCTGACGGGACCGCGCCTGCTGGTGCGCGTGCGCCATGCCGAGATCGTGCGCATCATGGGCTACGAGCGAGCGTGGATCGATCCCTACGAGGGCCCCTTCACGGTGGCGGGGATTCACTTCGATCCGTGCACGCTGCCGCACGATGCGCTGGGCTCCACCGCATTCCGCATCTCGGTCGGCGCCGACTGCGCGGGGCACGCCACCGACCTCGGGCGCCCCACGCCCCGGCTGATCGACCACCTGGCGGGCGTCTCGGTGCTCTGCCTGGAGAGCAACTACGACCCGCAGATGCAGCGCGCCAGCGGTCGCCCGCCGCAGCTGATCGCACGCGTGATGGGCGGTCGCGGCCACCTGGCCAACCATGAAGCGCTGGAGACGGCCCGCGCGCTGCACCGGCGCGCACCGCTTTCGGCGCTGGTGCTGCTTCACCTCTCACGACAGTGCAACGCGCCCGGGCTCGTCGACCGCCTTTACGCGCTGGAGGCGCCGGAGCTGCACTGCGTGCTCACGATCTCCAGCCAGTTCGAGCCCTCGCCCAT
Organism: Phycisphaerales bacterium; assembly: GCA_044230125.1. Lineage (GTDB taxonomy): Bacteria > Planctomycetota > Phycisphaerae > Phycisphaerales > SM1A02 > UBA966. The sequence continues at coordinate 43,440 of JBGARR010000009.1, read as the reverse complement.
CCTCGATGTCGCGCACAGCCCCCACCACGCCACCCTCTTCGACCCCTAAAAGGCGCCGGGCATCAATCACCCCTTTTCCGGCCGCGCCCCGATCCCCGCCGCGCGCTGCATCGCCAGCCATTCCTGCGGGGCGTGCAGCACCCGCGCGATCCGCTCCCCGCGCAGCCAGAAGGGCAGCAGCATCGGCATCCCCGCGGGCAACTCCTCTTCCATCGCGCATTCGAAGGAACCGTTCCAGCGGCCGCGCTCATCAAAGGTGCGGTAGAGCTGCCGAAGCTCCTGCGCGGTCCCGCTGCGGCACTCCGGGATGACCGGCATCGCCCGCTCCGCCACCAGCGCCACCACCTCACCAGGCAGCGCGATCGTCCCGGGCGCCATCGCCAGCAGCGTGCCCCCCTCTGCGGCGATGTCGATCGCGGGCATCACCATCTCGCCCGCGCCCTGGTAGACGAACTCGGTCAGCCCCGGGTACGCCGCGGCCGTCAGCGCCCGGCGCGCCTGCTGCGCCAGCGCCAGCAGTTCCTCGGGCATCGGCTCGCCGCGCCACGCGCGATCCAGCTCCTGGCACGCCTGCGCGATCAGCAGCTCCGCCCGATCGCGCGCCAGCGCGCGCTCCTCGGGATGCACGCGCGCAATGTCCCCCAGCGCCATCGTCACCGACTGCAGCGTGATCACCTGCGGCACCGCCTCGCGCCAGCGGGCGCCATCCCCCACCTGCGGCAGCGCCTTCGCCGCCTGCGCATACTCGACCCAGCGCGCCAGCAGCGCCGACCAAGCCATGCCATCGGCGTCAAGCGATCGTTCCATCGCCCAAGCGTAAGCCCGCCGCGGCCGCCGGGGGCCGAAACCAGCCGCGCCGCCGCGCCCGCGTGCACCAATTCGCGCCAATTCCGCCCCGCGGCCAAGCCACCGCGCTACCCTTCCTGCTCCCCATGAGCGACCGACTGACGCACGAATGCGGGCTTGCGCTGATCCGGCTCAAGCGCCCGCTTGAGTGGTTCCAGTCCGACCTTGGCGATCCGCTCTGGGGCCTCCGCAAGCTGTACCTGCTGATGGAGAAGCAGCACAACCGCGGCCAGGACGGCGCGGGCATCGCCTGCGTCAAGTTCGACATGCCCGCGGGCGAGAACTACATCGACCGCCTGCGCTCGGCCAAGCGTTCCCCCATCGAGCGCATCTTCGCCGAGGTCATGGCCCCCGCCGCCAAGATCGGGGGCGACGCGCTGGTGCACATGCACCCCAGCGAACTGAAGCGACGCATTCCGATGCTGGGCGAAGTGATGATGGGCCACCTGCGGTACGGCACGCACGCGGGCAACGGCAGCGGCCTGTGCCACCCTTACCTGCGCCGCCACAGCGTGGCCAGCCGCAACTTGGCGCTGGCGGGCAACTTCAACCTGACCAACGCGCGCGAGCTCTTCGACCGCCTGGTCAGCTACGGCATCAACCCCATCGGCGAGGCGGACACCGGCGTGGTGCTGGAGAAGATCGGCCACTTCCTGGATCGCGAGCATGAGTTCCTGGCCGCCACGATGGGGCCCGGCACCTTCCGCAACCTGGATGGCCGCGACCTGGCCACCGCCATCAGCGCCGAGATCGACGTGGCGCGCGTCCTGCGCCGAGCCAGCGAGGACTTCGACGGCGGCTACGTCCTGGGCGGCATGCTGGGCAACGGCGATGCCTTCGTCTTCCGCGACCCCTCCGGGATCCGTCCCGCCTACTACCTGGACCTGCCCGAAGCCACGGCCGTGGCAAGCGAACGCCCCGCGCTGGCCACCGTCTTCGGCGTCAACCCCGACCAGGTGAAGCCCCTGCCCCGCGGATGCGCACTGGTGATGAAGGCGGACGGCACCACCACGGTCGCCGCCATCGCGGAGCCGCGCATCGAGCGCTCCTGCACTTTTGAGCGCATCTACTTCAGCCGCGGCAACGACGGCGAGATCTACGAGGAGCGCAAGTCCCTCGGCCGGCAGCTGGCGAAGCGCGTGCTGGACGCCGTGGAGTGGGACGTCGAGCGCACCGTCTTCGGCTTCATCCCCAACACCAGCGAGCCCGCGTACCTGGGGCTGCTGCAGGGCATGGAGCAGCTGGTGGCCGACCGCGCAGCGGTCCGGCTCTGGGAGCTGGTGCGCGCCGGCAAGGCCACACAGGCGGATGTCCAGCGCCTGGTGCACCCGCGCATCCGCGCCGAGAAGGTGGCCACCAAGGACCAGCGCCTGCGCACCTTCATCACCAACGAGGGGGCGCGCAAGGACCTGGTCAACCATGTCTACGACATCACGCGCGGCTGCATCCAGCCCGGCGAGACGCTGGTGGTGGTGGACGACTCCATCGTGCGCGGCACCACGCTGCGCGAGTCGATCATCACCATGCTGGCACGCCTGGAGCCGGGGCGCATCGTGGTGGTCAGCAGCGCGCCGCCCATCATGTACCCCGACTGCTATGGCATCGACATGAGCCAGCTGGGCCGATTCATCGCCTTCGAGGCGGCGGTGGCGCTGCTGCGCGAACGCGGCATGGAACGGGTGCTGGCCGAGGTGGAGCAGCGCTGCCTGGCGCAGCAGCACGCCGCCCCCGAGAAAATGCGCAACGAGGTGCGTGCCGTCTACGAACCCTTCAGCCTGGACGAGATCAGCGCAAAGGTGGCGCAGCTGGTGCGCACCCCCAGCCTGGCCTGGAAGGGGCGCATCGACCTGCTGTACCAGTCCATTGATGGCTTGCACGCGGCCATGCCTGCCAGCACCGGGGATTGGTACTTCACCGGCGACTATCCCACTCCCGGGGGCTACAAGGTGCTCAACACCGCATTCCTGAACTGGCGGCGCGGCGAAGAGGGCCGCTCCTACTAAGGGAAGTAGCCAATAACGCCTGGCGCGCGCCCCCGCCTCCCGCGCCAACCCTTGCGAAGTGCCCCGGTTTGTGGTTCAATCCCGCGTTCCCCCTCGCTCGGGCGAAGGGGCGCCGTCGCGTACGGCGGCAACCGCACGGAGATGCGTCCGTGCAATTTCAGGCGGGCTTTCGTCCGCCGCACCGTCAACGGAACCAGGTCCTTCGAATGGCTCGCTATCTCGGTCCCAAGGTCAAGCTCTCCCGGCGCGTCGGCGTTCCAATCGCCGACCTGCCAAAGCACACCACCAAGCGCCAGCTGACGCCCCCCGGCCCGCACGGCCTGCGCGGCAAGCGCGCCAAGCCGTACGGCATCCGCAAGGACGAGAAGCAGAAGCTCCGCTACCACTACAACGTGCTCGAGCGGCAGTTCCGCCGCTACATGGCCGAGGCCGGCCGCACCAAGGGCAACACGGGCGAAGTGCTCCTGCAGCTGCTTGAGCGCCGCCTGGACAACGCCGTGCGCCGCGCGGGCTTCGTCCGCTCGATCTGGGCCGCCCGCCAGCTGGTCGCGCACGGCAGCGTGCGCGTCAACGGCGCCAAGGTGGACCGTCCCAGCTTCGCGATGAAGCCCGGTGACGTCATCACCATCAAGGACAAGCTGCACAAGACCTGCCGCGAGCAGATGGAGAGCCTGCAGGGCCACATCGTCCCGGGGTGGCTCGAGGTCAATCCCGCGGAGCTGCGCGCGAAGGTGCTGGCCATGCCCACCTCCGACCAGATCCCCTTCGACGTGAACACCAACCTCATCGTCGAGTTCTATCGTTGACGCGCCGGTCTTCGCGCCGCGAAGACCCCGCCAACGCCATGCAAGGTTCTTGACGAAGCGCGCCCCGCAGGCGCGCTTCGTTCTTGGAAGGCGGGCGTAGACTCCGCCACTTCGGCCTCGCGCGGGCCCGCATTGCCCGCCCGCATCCATCCGCGCGTTCGCCCAAGCATTCGCCCACGCATCGACCCCCGCACCGACCCACGCCATGATCAAGCACCTGCGCAACTACAACAAGCAGATCCTCGCGGGCGTCAGCGCCCTGCTCCTGGTCGTCTTCCTGGCGCCGACGGCGGTCCAGCAGTGCACGCGCATGAACGCGCGCCCCAGCACCGTCTGGGCGGTCACCAAGGACGGCAGCAAGCTGACGCTGGGCGAGAAGGAAGAGCTGCGCGGGCAGCTGGCCGTGCTGGAGGCGCTGCGCGAGCCCCTGTCGACGCGCCTGAACCTGACCAAGAGTCCCGAGCACTGGTGGCTGCTGGTGAAAGAGGCCAAGGACGCGGGCCTGGTTGGCGGTCCCGCCGACGGCAAGGGATTCCTCGAGAACTTTGCTGCGCAGTCAGGCATGAACGCGAATGACCTGCTGGGGCGCCTGGCAGGCATGTCGCACCAGACGGTGAACGCAGTGCTGGTGACGCTGGCCGACCTGCGCGGTGTCTACCGCCTCGCCGAAATGGTGGCCGGGCCCGGCCGGCAGTCGGACACGCGCATGCGCTTCGCCGCGCGCGAACTCCTGACCGATGTCTCCGCCGAGGTGGTGCCGATCGACGCCGCCCTGGTGGGCGAGGCGGTTCCCGTCGCCGCGCCGACCGCCGAGCAGCTCGCGGCGACCTTCGCCAAGGGCAAGACCTTCTTGGCAGGCGCCGGTCCCAACGGGATGGGCTACAAGTTTCCCGACCGCGTCAAGCTGGACTGGATCTTCATCCCGTCGGGGGACATCGGCCGTTCGCTGGTCAACGACCCCGCGCTTGGCCCCATCGAGCTGCGCAAGGAATTCATGCGCAACCCGGCGGCGTACGGCTCCGCCGCGCCGACGCCGGGCGCCGCCAACGCGGCCCCCAGCTTCGAAGAGGCGAAGGACCGCGTCCGCGAGATCGTCCTGCGCAAGCTGGTCAAGGAGCGCGGCGAGCGCATCGCCACCTTCGCGCGCGACTGGTCGCGCAGCCAGGTGAAGGACCTGCCCGCCGAAAGCGGCATCTACAAGCTGCCCGCCGACTGGGCGTCCAAGATGCCCTCGCTGGCGGTCCTCTCGGGCGAGATCGGCACGCGCTTCTCGATGCCACTGCCACGCGTCGACACCTCGGGCGCCGGATGGCTGACGCCCGCCGAGGTGGACACGAACGCCTTCCTGGGCAAGGCGGGCACCACCGAGTTCGGCCAGCCGATGAAACTGAGCGGCCTGGTGAAGGGGCTGCATGAGTTCGACGCCAACTCGCGCATTCCGGCGCAGGCGATGCTCACGGGTCCGGTGCTGACCACACCCAACGACGACATCGTCATCTGGCGCGTCACCGAAGCGGAGCCCGCGCACGAGCCCGCATCGATGGACGAGGTCCGCGACGCGGTGCTGCGCGACACCATCTCGCAGCTGCGCTACGAAGCGCTCGTGAAGAAGTCCCCCGAGATCCTGGCAAAGGCCAACGCCGAGGGGCTTGCTGCCGTGGCGCGCGAGTATGGCGCCACCGTCGAGCTGGCCCCGGGCATCCACCTGGCGGACCCCGCTGTGCTGAAGCAGTTCGGCGTGCGGTTCCCCGGCGCCCTCCCCAAGGCCGGCCAGGACGTGGACGCGATCCGCGCCGTGGTCTCCAAGGCCGTCTCGTTGCCGACGGACGTGCCGATCAACTCGGTGCCCGACGCACAGAAGACGCTGGCCACCGAGGTGCCATCGAAGCTGGTCCTGCTCGTGGTGCGCATCACCGGCCTGAAGCCGCTCACCATCGAGGACTTCCGTGACCTGGAGGCTGCGGGTTCGCTACGCAACGCCATCGCACAGGACGAGCCGCGCATCGACATCTTCCAGGCGTTCAGCCTGGAGTCGCTGGAGAAGCGCCAGGGCTACGTCCGCCAGAACCCGCAGGGTCCCGATCGCGTCCACGCGGGCGATGCGCCCGCCTTCTGACGGCGGGTGCCTGGTGCCCGGTGTTCTCGATCCTGCAACGCCCACCCGCTTCGCGAAGGAAACGCCGATGACCACCCCTGCCGCCCCCACGCCCGGTCCTTCCTCCGCTCCTGCCGCTGGCGCTGTGCCTGCCGCTGGCGCCGCGCCCGGCCAGCCCGATGCGCTGCCCAACATTGCCTACGACCTTTTCGCGAAACTCGACCTGCGCGTGGCGACCATCGTGCGCGCCGAGGCGCACCCCAACGCGGACAAGCTGCTGAAGCTGACGCTGGACGATGGCACCCCCGCGGGCCGCCAGGTCTGCGCAGGGATCAAGGCGTGGTACGCCCCTGAGGCACTGGTGGGCAAGCAGGTGATCATCGTCGCCAATCTCGAGCCGCGCATGCTCCGCGGCGAGGTCAGCCAGGGCATGGTTCTGGCGGCCAGCGACCTGAAGGATGGCGCAGCGCCTGCCGCCGAGGGCAAGCCGGGCGCCGATGCCCGCGACGTGATCGTCCTGACGGTCGAAAAGCCCGTCAAGGCGGGCTCGAAGGTCAGCTGATCCTGCCCGCCGGCGGACCTACCATCCATGGCGTCGCGTCTCGGGAGGTCGCAGGCGATGATGGAGATCCGGCCAGCGCACATCGTCATTCTGGACATCAGCGGCTACACGCGGTTCATCCGCAAGCACCGCCTGGCGCTGCTGCACGCCGAACACATCATCAACGACCTGCTGGAGCACGTCATCGCGGCGACAGGCTTCCCGCTGGTGGTGAACAAGCTGCAGGGGGACTCGGTGCTGATGTATGCGCTGGCCGACGAGACCACCCATTCGGCACAGGGCATCCTGGAGCAGGTGCTGCGCTCCTTCGCGGCCTTCCGCCAGCGTGAGCGCGAGCTAATCAGCGAGTGCTCCCTCTGCTCCTGCAGCGCCTGCGCCACCATCGACCAGCTGCGCCTCAAGGCGATCATCCACCACGGACCCGTCGTCTTCAAGCGCGTCCAGAAGTTCGACGAGATCGCGGGCGAGGACGTGATCATGGCGCACCGCCTGCTGAAGAACAGCATCAGCGCCGACGAGTACATCCTGATGAGCGAGGCCTTCGACGGCCTGAGCGGGGGCCGCGTCGCCGAGCACCGCCGCGAAGCGCGCCAGGAGACGTGCAGCGGCTTCGGCAAGGTGGGCGTGGTGGCGTACTACCCCCTGCAGGCGGATGGGCTGGTCCCGGTGAAGAAATCGTTCGCGCAGCGCTTCATGATGGCGCTGGTGCTGGACAAGTACATCCTGCAGCGCCTCCTCCGGAGGCCCGCGCGCCGCTTCGAGCACCTGGACGAGTCGCAGGCCCCCGCGCCCGCCGAGCAGGTGGCCCCAAGCTGCCCGACCACGCCCGAGTGATGCGGCTAGCATCGCGCGCCGGGGCCAGATCGCCGCGGCACAGGTGCGCGCGGGGGCCCGCACGAAACAGTTCCCGGAGGCCTCATGAGAATCCATCGCCTGGCGTCACTTGTCCCTGCGGCGCTCGCGCTCACCTGCGCACTGCCCGCGGGCGCGATCGACGCCGCCCCCGCTTCCCCCGCCGCGGCGGACAAGAAGCCCAACATCCTCTGCATCATGGGGGATGACATCGGCTGGTCCAACATCGGCGTCTACAACCAGGGGATCATGGCGGGCCGCACGCCCAACCTGGACAAGCTTGCCAACGAGGGCATGCGCTTCACCGATTACTACGCCGAGGCCAGCTGCACCGCGGGGCGCGCCAACTTCATCACCGGCGAGCTGCCGATCCGCACCGGCATGACCACCGTCGGCCAGGCGGGCTCGCCGATCGGCATCCCCGCGCAGGCGGTGACGATCGCCACGGCGCTCAAGTCGATGGGCTACGCGACCGGGCAGTTCGGCAAGAACCACCTGGGCGACCTGAACGAGTTCCTGCCCACGGTGCACGGCTTCGACGAGTACTTCGGCTACCTGTACCACCTGGACGCCATGGAGGACCCCGCGCACCGCAACTACCCGCAGGCGCTGAAGGACCAGGTCGGGCCGCGCAACATGGTCCACTCCTGGGCCACGCAGACGGACGACCCGACCGTTCAGCCGCGCTGGGGCAAGATTGGCAAGCAGAAGATCGAGGACGCGGGCGAGCTCTACCCCAAGCGGATGGAGACCGTCGATGACGAGATCCTGGACCTGGCCCTGAAGTTCATGGACAAGGCCAAGAAGGAGGACAAGCCCTTCTTCGTCTGGCTCAACCCGACGCGCATGCACGTCGTCACCCACCTCTCCGAAAAGTACCAGGGGATGCGCAACTCCGAGAATGGCTGGAGCATCCAGGAGGCGGGGATGGCGCAGCTGGACGACATCGTCGGCTCGGTGATGACGCACCTGAAGGACCTGGGCATCGACGACAACACCATCGTCGTCTTCACCACCGACAACGGCGCCGAGAACTTCACCTGGCCCGATGGCGGGCAGACCCCCTTCGCGGGCGGCAAGGGCACGGCGCTCGAGGGCGGCTTCCGCGTCCCCGCCATCATCCGCTGGCCGGGCAAGGTGCCCGCTGGCAAGATCGAGAATGGCATCTTCAGCGGGCTGGACTGGTTCCCCACCTTCGTCGCGGCGGCGGGAAACCCCAACATCGTGGACGAACTGGCCAAGGGCAAGCAGGTCGGCGACCAGCAGTACAAGGTGCACCTGGATGGCTACAACCAGATGGACGTGATCACCGGCAAGGGCCCCAGCAAGCGCCGCGAAATCTTCTACCTGACCGAGGGGACGCTGAGCGCGGTCCGCATCAATGACTACAAGTACCGCTTCACCGACCAGCCCAACGGCTGGCTCGGCGCCACGGAAAAGGTGGACTGGCCGATCCTGACGAACCTGCGCCTGGACCCCTACGAGCGCACGGGCATCAGCAACGGCAAGGGCGGTTCGCTGGCGTACTACAACTGGTTCGTGTACGAATTCTGGCGCTTCGTCTTCGTGCAGCAGGAGGTCGGGAAGGCGGCGCAGACCTTCATCGAGTTCCCCCCGATGCAGAAGGGCGCCAGCTTCAACATGGAAGCGGTGAAGGCGCAGATCGAGGCGGCGATCCGTGCCAGACACGGCCAGTAATCGACGAGCAGAACACGCCGGGCGACCCACACGGGTCGCCCGGCTTTCTTTTTGCGCGGGCGATCAGCGGCTCAGGGGGCGCACGATCCCCAGGCGCCCAGCAGCAGCCCTAGGTCTGCACCACCGACCGCGCCGTCCCCATCCAGGTCGGCCACGCACGACGCCGCCCCCCCGCATCCGGGCGCGCCCCAGTTCCCCAGCAGGATCCCCAGGTCGGCGCCATTCACCGCTCCCGAGTGGTCCAGGTCCGCGGTGCATGTCGGCGTGCAGCTCCCCCAGCGCGCGATTCCCATCGAAGGGACGCCGCCCGCCAGGGCGAAGTTGCCGACGGCATAGAGCGCGGGGGGGAGCGGGCCTGCTCCATCGTCATCGAAGACGCCCAGCCCCTGGACATCGCCGCCGAAGATGCCCTGCCCCAGCGGCTGCCAGGCCGTGCCATCCCAGCGCGCGATGTGGTTCAGCGGCGTGGAGCCCGACGCAGTGAACTTGCCCGCGGCGTAGAGCGCCGGGCCGCTGCCGTCGTCGAAGATCTGCAGCGCCAAGACTTCGCCGTTCAGGCCGGCGCCCATGGGGAGCCACTGGCCGTTGCGGAACCGCGCCACCCGCAGGATGGAGGGGGGCGCGACCATCGCAAAGCTCCCGCCGCAATAGAGGACGGGGCCGCCCGCGTCAGCGTGCACCGCCAGCGCACGCCCCTCGCCGCCGAAGAGGCCCGCCCCCAGGGCGCCCCAAGCCTGGCCGTTCCACTTGGCGATCACGCTGGCGTTGGGGACCCCGTTGGGGAGCGGCAGTCCGGCCACCAACAGCACGGACCGGTGCCGTCGTCGAAGACCTGCTGGTCCCAGACCACGCTGTTCAGTCCCGCGCCGGCGCCTGCCCATTGCGCACCCGTCCAGCGGGCGATGTAGTTGATGCCGGCTGCCGTGATCGGCGAACTGATGAAGAGCTGGCCCTGGTACAGGCCCAGGCTGCTGATGAAGGAGCTGGCGGGGCTGGCCGGCGCGGGCGTCCACTGCGTGCCGTTCCACTGCGCCAGGAGCGAGCCCGCGACAAGCGGCGAGGCCCCTGCCGCGACCAGGCGCGGCCCGGCGTCAAAGTTGTAGATGGCCAGCGCGTTCACCTTGCCCTGGACGCCGGTGGCGCCGACCGCCGACCAGGCCTGGCCGTCGTAACGGGCGACGTTCTGCAGTGGCATGCCGCCGGCGAAGCCGAACTGGCCCGCGACGTACAGCTTGGGCCCGCTGCCATCGTCGTAGGCGAGCAGCTCGGAGGCGCTGCCGAGGAGACCGGAGCCGCCGGCGAATCGCGGCGACCATTCCAGGCACGCCTCCTGTGCCGGGGCTGCCGGAGCGATCACCAGCAGCGCTGACAGCGCGGTGAAGCCCGTGGATGATGGCCGGACGATCATGCAGTGCCTCCTGGAATGGCGCGTCGCCGCATCCTAAAAGGCCGCAGGCGCCCGGAAAAGCAAGTTCCGTCACCCTCAGAAGCGCACGAAATACGGAATCGCCATCAGCACCACACCGACGATGATCGTCAGCAGCACCCCGCTGACGAAGTATGGGAACGCCATGAGTGCGACGCCGCAGATCAGGGGCATCACCGCCTGCTGCTTCTTCCCGTAGATGAAGTACCCCATCCCGACCGAGCCGAACAGCAGGCCCCAGAAGAGCGTGCTCATGTCCATCGGAGGCTCCTTTCCCCTGCGGGGACCCCATACGCACCGTTGCGGCGGCGCGCCTGGTTGGCGGGGAACGTCTCCAGCGTAGCGGCGAGCGAGCGCGGGGGCCGAGGAGAGTGCGCCGAACGCCCGGCGCGCCCGCGCCTCAGGCCACCCCCACCGCAGCGGCATCGCGATCGCTCAGCAGGCCACCATCCGCGCGCGTCCGCACCGAGCCGTCGCGCTTGCGGCTGCGCTCGCAGCGGGGCTCGGTGCGCAGATCGTTGACCCGCACCGAATCAGCGCCCGCCTCCAGGCTGACCCGGCTCACGCCCATCAGGTCGGCCAGGTCGGCGGCGAAGGGCTTCAGCTCCCCCGTGGCGTCCGGCAGCACCAGGCCCGCGTCCATTGAGTTCTCGATCCCCTGCGCCTTCGCCTCCTCGATCGCCTTCATGGCGGGCTCGCGCATGGCAAGCGCCGCGGCCCAGCCCGGCGCCGCGGCGTACTCCAGGTCGGCGTAACGCTCGAAGACGACGCTGCGCGCCTGCTCCCCCTTCAGCGCGCGCCATGCCTCGTCGGCGGTGTGCGGCAGCACCGGCGCCAGCATGCGGATCAGCCCCTCCGCGATCGCCAGCATCACACGCTGCGTGGTGCGCCGGCGCGGACTGTCTGCGCGGTCGCAGTAGAGGCGGTCCTTGGTGGCCGCGAAGTACTCCGCGCTCAGCGTGGTGTTGCAGAAGTCGAAGAGCGCCAGGTGCGCCTCGCGGAAGCCACAGTCGCGGTACCCATCGCGCACCAGCCGCTGCAGCCGCGCGAACTCGCCCAGCGCCCAGCCATCGACCCCGTTGCGATCGGTCCGCAGCAGCTGGGCGGCCTCGTCCGCCGCGGGCGCGTAGTCGTACAGGTTGCTCAGCAGGTAACGCAGCGTGTTGCGCACCTTCCGGTAGCTCTCCCCCGCAGCGGTGAAGAAGCCCATGTCCGCCTTGATGTCCCCTTCGAAGGGCGCGCCCGAGACCCACCACCGGCACACCTCGGCACCGACATCCTTGAGCAGCGCATCCACCTCGATGGTGTTGCCCACGCTCTTGGACATCTTGTGGCCGTCCTTGTCCACGATGAAGCCGTGCGTCACCAGCGTGCGGAAGGGCGCGGCGCCCGTCGCGCCCAGCGCGGGCAGCAGGCTCAGCTGAAACCAGCCACGATGCTGGTCCGATCCCTCCAGGTACAGGTCCGCCGGGAAGCCCAGGCCGCGCTCGCGCAGCACGGCGTTCCAGCTGGAGCCGCTCTCGAACCACACATCGAAGATGTCGTGCAGCTTCTTCAGCGAGGCCACGTCAAGGCCGCGCGGCGCCTCGGGGTCGCCGGCGGGGTCGTAGGCGCCCAGCAGCTGCGCCGCATCTTCCTGGAACCAGGCATCGCTCCCCTTCTCGCGGAAGCGCCTGGCCACCGCGCGCACGCTCGCGGCGGTCATGAAGATCTCGCCCGCGGCGGTCTGGAACGCCGGGATCGGCAGGCCCCACGAACGCTGGCGGCTGATGCACCAGTCCGGACGGCTCTCCAGCATGCCGCGCATGCGGTTGCGGCCCCACGCAGGCACGAAGTCCACGCCTCCCTGGGCACGGTCCTTGCCGGTGGCCTCCAGCGCCATCTGGCGCAGCGACTTCCCGTCGCGCTTGGTGGGCTTGTCCACGCCGATGAACCACTGTTCGGTGGCGCGGAAGATCACCGGCGTCTTGCTGCGCCAATCGTGCGGGTACGAGTGGGTGAAGACATGGTCGAAGAAGAGGTGCCCGCTGGCGCGCAGGTGCTCGGTGACCTCCGGGTTGGCGTCCCAGACGCTCTTGCCGCGCAGCCATTCGGGGACGGTGTCGTCGTAGGTGCCGTCGTCGCGCACGGGGCAGTACGTCTCCAGCCCCTCCTTCAGCCCGGTGCGATAGTCCTCGGCGCCGTGGCCGGGGGCTGTGTGCACCAGCCCGGTGCCATCCTCCAGCGTCACGTAGTCGGCGGCCACGACGCGCCCTTCACGTGCGCAGAATGGGTGCTTGTAGCGCAGGCCGACCAGCGCGGCGCCGTCGACCTCGGCCAGCACCTTCGCGCGCGCCGCATCCGCGCCGCCCAGCCCCGCCACCTTGGCCACCAGGTCGCTGGCCAGCACGCAGACATTTCCGTCCAGCTCCACCAGCGCGTACCGGTAGTTGGCGTGCACCGCGATCGCCAGGTTGGCGGGCAGCGTCCACGGCGTCGTGGTCCAGATCATGAAGCTGGGCGTCGCGTCCAGCTCGACGCCAAAGGCGCGCTCCACCGCCTCGCGCTCCACGACCTCGAAGTCCACGTAGACGCTCAGGTCCTGGCGGTCCTCGTACTCAAGCTCGGCCTCGGCCAGCGCCGTGCGGTTGGCGATGGACCAGTGCACCGGCTTCAGCGCTCGCGAGACGAGCCCCTGCTCGATCAGCAGCGCAAAGTCCTCCAGCACCGCGCCTTCGAAGCGCGGCGTCATGGTCAGGTACGGATTGGCGTAGTCCGCCATCGTCAGCAGCCGCTGCAGCTGGCCGGCCTGCAGCTTGACGTACTTCTCGGCGGAGGCCTGGCATTCGCGGCGGATCACCATGCGCCGCTGGTCGTCGGGCAGCTCCATCACCTTCTGCAGCTTTCCCTTCTCCTGCATCTCGGTGACCACCTTGTGCTCGATGGGCAGGCCGTGGCAATCCCAGCCGGGCACATAGGGCACGCGCATCCCCTCCATCAGCCGCGAACGCACCACGATGTCCTTCAGCACCTTGTTCAGCAGGTGACCCAGGTGGATCGAGCCGTTGGCATAGGGCGGACCGTCGTGGAAGGCGTAGAGCGGCGCCTCCGCGCGGGCGGCCTGCACCTGCTCGTACTGCTTTTCCGCCTGCCAGCGCGCGATCGTCTGCGGCTCGGCCTGCGAAAGGTTCGCCTTCATGGCGAAGGCGGTCTTGGGGAGGTTCAGCGTGGCCTTGTAGTCGGGCATGGCATGCAGTCGGGCACAGGTGCGGGGCGCGCGCGGGCGCGTCAGTCGAAATCGGGCTCGTCGCCGGGCTTCACCGTCTCGTCCAGGTACTTCTGGAAGTCCCCCAGCTTGTACGAGACGAAGCAGAAGACATGGTGCAGGGTGAACCACTCGGGGTCGGTGGGATCCTTGTCCAGGTCCTGGCGCAGTCGGTTGAGCTCGGCAAGGACGCGTTCTGCTCTCATGGATTCACCGGCGTGTTGGGGGAAGGGGCAAGTGTAGGGGCGGGGCCGCCCGCGGCGTGGTCGTGGCCGGCGTGGTCGTGGCCGGCGTGGTCGTGGTCGGCGTGACCGTCGTCAGCGTGCACGTGGTCGGCATGGCCGTGCGCAGCGTGCTCGTGCCCGTGCGACGCGGCCTCCAGCCGGCCGATGCCGAAGGCAACCCCCAGCCCCAGGATCAGCGCGATCGACAGCCCCGCGCGGTCGTGGCGATGGAACTGCACCTCGGGCAGCAGGTCCGCCGCCGCGATGCACACGAAGGTGCCCGCGGAGAAGGCGAGCGCGTAAGGGACGTACGGGCCGGAGTCGCCGACCAGCGCCAGGCCACCTTCGAAGAGCAGCACGCCCACCGGAACCAGCAGCGCAAAGAGCAGATTGAAGATGGTGACCTGCGCGCGCGTGCCGCCTCCGGCGCGCAGCAGCGTCGCCACCGTCATCGAGTCGAAGGGCTTGTGCAGCAGGATGACCAGAAAGGTGCCGACCCCCGCGAGCGCGGGCGAGACCCCCGCGTCCGCCACGCGCACGGCGGCGATGCTGGCGGCCAGCGCCACGCCTTCGAGCAGCGAATGGAGCCCCATCCCCACTGCCGCGCCCGCCCAGGTGAGGCGCCCCACCGGCACCGCACGCGCGCCGCCGTGGCCCAGGTGCTCGCCGCCATGCCCATGCGAATGGCCGTGGTGGTGCGCGTCGTGTCCCTCGTGGCCGTGCATCGGGTCGTCGCACGCGGGCTCCGGGGGCTCGTGCTGGTGGAAGTGCGCGAAGCGCTCCAGGAAGAACATCGCCAGGAAGCCCAGCACCACCGCCAGCATCAGCGGATCGAAGAGGCCGTGCGGGTCCGCCTCCGCACCACCGGCGGCCGCTGCGGCTTCCGCAGCTTCCGTGCGCGCCATCAGCGCGTGCGGCAGCATGTGGAAGAAGGCCACGCCCAGCATCACGCCGGAGACGAAGCTGAGCCCGAACTGCAGCCGACGATGCGTCAGCTTCAGAAGTGTCGGCACCAGCCCGCCCGCCACCGAAGCAGCGGCGATGAACGCGCAGAAGAGAATGAGGACGGCGGTGGATCCCATGCTGAATCGCCTGAAATGGCGTCGGAACGAGCTTCGGCGCCCACGTCGGCAATCACGGCATCATGGCGCGAACGCTGCACGATACTTTGCCTCGGGTGCTCCCAACGGCCCTGTTTCCCGGCCTTCATGGGCTTGCGACCACCCGCCGACCGCACTACAATCCTCCGCTCGACCGCATGGGGTGGTAGCTCAATTGGAAGAGCGCCTCGGTCGCATCGAGGAGGTTGTGAGTTCGATCCTCATCCACTCCACTTGATCTCGCCGATCGTGTCCGAAGGCCCGCCCGCAGCGGGCCTTCGGCGCTTTTGGGGTGCGCGCCCCTGGGGCTGCATTCCCCATCCGTCGGGGCACCCTCCCTCCGTACCATTCAACCCAATGTCCGCCGGTGAGAAGACCGCCCCCCCGGCGCCGCGCGCCTACAACCGCGACACGCCCGCGATGCGGCAATACGACCGCCTCAAGGGCGAGCACCCGGGGTGCCTGCTCCTCTTCCGCATGGGCGACTTCTATGAGCTCTTTGACGACGACGCCGTCACCGCCCACCGGGAACTTGGCATCACCCTGACCGAGCGGACCAAGGGTCAGCCCATGGCGGGCGTCCCCTACCACGCCGTCGAGTCGTACTTGCGCCGACTGGTCGAGCGCGGCTTCCGCGTCGCCGTCTGCGAGCAGCTGCAGGACCCCGCCGAGGCGAAGGGCGTCGTGGAGCGCGGCGTGACTCGTGTGCTGACCCCCGGCACCTTGGTGGACGAAACGCTGATGGAGGAGGGACGCGCCAACCGCGTGGCTGCCGCCATCACCGTGCCGGGCCCCGGAGGCATGCGCGCGGCGGTGGCCGTGGCCGAGCTCTCCACCGGCGAGTTCACCGTCGAGGAGTGCCTGGCGGCGGACCTGGTGGACACCCTTGCCCGAATCGCACCCAGCGAACTGGTGGTTCCCGAGGGGGACTTCGAGGACCCCAGCCGCCCCGCCGAGCGCGCGCGGCGCGAACTGGCCTGCGCCGCCCACGAACTGCCCGGCTGGATGTTCCGCGGCGCTGATGCAGCGCTCCTCCTGAAGGAGCATTTCGGCGTCCGCTCGCTGGAAGCCTTCGACCTGGCAGAGGATGGCCCCGGAGCGGCCGCCGCGGGCGCCCTGCTGCGCTACCTGCTGGACACGCAGCGCGGCGTCGCGGTGGATCCCACTGCGGGCAGCGCGCGCACCGCTCCACGGCCGCTCGCGCACCTGCGGCCGCCGCGCCGCGCCGCGCGCACCACCCACCTGGTGCTGGACGCCACCACGCTGCGCAGCCTGGAAATCGAGCGCACGCTGCGATCCGGGGGCACCGAAGGAACACTGCTCTCCGTGCTGCAGAAGGCGCGTTCGGGGATGGGCCGGCGCCTGCTGCGCGAGTGGACCTGCGCGCCACTTGGCGACGCCGCTGCCATCCGCGCACGCCAGGACGCCGTGGCGGTGCTGGTGGCCGACGAACGCATGCGCGCCGAGCTGCGCACGGCCTGCGAGGGCGTGCAGGATGTCGCGCGCATCGCGGGGCGCATGGCGCTGGGGCGCGCGACGCCACGGGACCTGGTGGCGCTGGGGCGCAGCACGCAGATGGCGCCGCGCATCATCACCGCGCTGGGCGAAACCACGGCCTTCGCCGGCGCCCGCGCCGCGCTGCAGGACACCGCGCACGCGCTCGGCCCGCTTGCCGCCGAGATCGCGCAACGCTGCGTGGAGACCCCTCCGGCGCACCTGCGCGAGGGAGGCCTCTTCGCCGACGGCGCCGATGCACAGCTGGACGAATCGCGCCTGCTGCAGCGCGACGCCAGCGCCTGGATGGCCAGCTACCAGGCCGAGCTTGCGCAGCGCTCGCAGATCGCCACGCTGAAGATCGGCTACAACCGCGTCTTCGGCTTCTACATCGAGGTCGGGCACGCGCACACCGCCAAAGTCCCCCCCGAGTTCACCCGGCGCCAGACCCTGCGCAACGCCGAGCGGTACATCACCCCCGAGCTGAAGGCCTTCGAGGACAAGGTGCTCAGCGCCGAGAGCCGCGCGATCGCGCGCGAGCGACAGCTCTTCGATGAGCTCTGCGCGCAGGCCGCGGCGCAGCTGCCGGCACTGGGCTCCTTCTCCGACGCCGTCGCCAGCCTGGACTGCGTGGCCGCGCTGGCCGAGACGGCCGCACGCCAGCGCTGGACGCGCCCCGAGATCGTCGACGCGCCGATCCTGGACATCCAGGGTGGCCGCCACCCGGTGCTGGACGACCTGCTGCGCGACCGCTTCGTGCCCAACGACGCCGAGCTTGGCACCGCCGCGAACCCCGCCGCCCTTGCGCTGATCACCGGCCCGAACATGGCGGGCAAGAGCACCTACATCCGCCAGGTGGCGCTGATCACGGTGCTGGCGCACATGGGCAGCTTCGTCCCCGCCGATCGTGCCACCATCGGCCTGACGGACCGAATCTTCACGCGCATCGGCGCCAGCGACGAACTGCACTCCGGGCAGTCCACCTTCATGGTCGAGATGACCGAGACGGCGCGCATCCTGCACCACGCCACCCGCCGATCGCTGGTGGTGCTGGACGAGATCGGCCGCGGCACCAGCACGCTGGATGGCCTGAGCCTTGCATGGGCCATCGCCGAGCACCTGGCCGCCACCGGCGCGCGCACGCTCTTCGCCACGCACTACCACGAGCTCACCCAGCTGGCCGCGCGCATCGCGGGCGTGCGCAACCTGCATGTCGCGGTGCGCGAATGGAAGGACGAGATCGTCTTCCTGCACCGCATCCTTCCGGGGGCGACCGACCGCAGCTACGGCATCCACGTGGCGCAGCTGGCGGGCATCCCGCGCACCGTGGTGACGCGCGCCAAGGAGCTGCTGGGCACGCTGGAAGTGCAGACGGAACCCGCGCCGCGCCCCCCGGCGCGCCGCCGCGCCGAGGCGGGCGAACCCACCGAATCGCTGCCCCTCTTCGGGCAGCGCGATTCCTGAGCATCCGCCGCACCGCTGCGGGCGAACACTTCAAGAAAGCAGGCCGGCCACACGATGCACCGACACGAAGAAATCCTCTCCGCCGAAACGCTGCAGCGCGAGCACGCCGCGGGCCTTGCCTGGCCCCAGTACCTGGCCGCGCACGCGCAGCGCACCGCGGGCTGGACGACGCACATCGCCAACGCGCGCCTGACCCCGGCGCAGCGCACCCTGCTGGGCACCTTCCCGCGCAAGATGCCCGTGCTGGTGCTCACCGGCGCCTGGTGCGGTGACTGCGCGGTGCAGTGCCCGATGCTCGGCGCGATCGCCGAAGCGTGCCCCGCCGCCGACGTGCGCTTCCTGGAGCAGGCCGCGCACATGGAGCTGGCGGAGCGCATCCGCATCAACGACGGCACGCGCGTGCCCACCGTCATTTGGTGCGCCGAGGACTTTCAGTTCTGCGCCCTGATGGGCGACCGCACGCTGGCGCGCTACCGCGCGATGGCGGCACGCCAGCTGGGCGCCAGCTGCCCGCTGCCCAGCGCCAAGGTCGACCCAGAGGAGGCCGCGCACACGCTGCAGGGTTGGATCGACGAGTTCGAGCGCGTCCAGCTGATGCTGCGTTTGAGCCCACGCCTGCGCACGCAGCACGGCGACTAGCGACATGACACCGCGCGCCACGAGCACCTGCCTGCAGCGCGCGCCGTGGCGCCGCGGGATTACGCTGGTCGCCGCGATCCTGGCCTGCGCGGCGCCCGGCGCGATCGTTCCCCGGGCGGTCGCACAGGCGGCGCCAACCACGCGCTCCGCTCCTCTGTCGCCAACCACGCGCTCCGCTCCTCCGGCGCCCTCCACGCGCCCGGCGCCACCCGCCCCACCCAAGCCCGGCGAACCCGCGCCCCCCCCTTCGCTGGCCGCCCCCGACATCCTGGGCCAGCTGGCGGCGCATCCCAGCTGGCTGCGCCGCCTCATCGCTGCGATCCGCCTCGAGCGCCCCGAAGCCCCGAGCGCCGAAGCGCGCTTGCGCGCCTTGGCCGTCGATGCCGACCCGCGCGTGCGCTCCGCCGCCATCCTGTCGCTCACGCGCCGCGGCGCCGCTCCCATCGAGCGCCTGGCCAGCACCGAAGAGGACCCGCGCGTCATGCGCACCCTGCTGCGCTGCCGCTGGCCTGCCGATGCGGAACGCGTCGATCGCGGCGCGCGCGCGCTGATGAAGTCCGAGGTGCCCGCGCAGCGGATGCTTGGGGTCGAGATCGCGGGCGCGCTGGCCGCGCAGGGCACCGCCACCAAGGCGCTGGTGGATCAGGCAAAGGAGACGCTCACCTCGATCATCCTGCGCCTGGACCGCGAGACGGGCGGCGCGCTCTCGCCGCGCATCGCCGCCGTCACCGGCGCGCGCGACTCGCGCCGCGACTGGCTCTGGCGCAGCTGGCTGGAACGCCACACGCGCACCATGCTCATCGACCAGGGGATGCTGGCGGGCCTGGGCGCGCCCGCACCCGCGGCGGACGCGCTGCTGGCGCTGGACGACGCCGCCTTCGCCCGCTTCGTCGGTGCGCTGGACGAACTCTTCCGCAAGCCCGTGGACCTGGGGGTCGCCATCGACTGCACCGCCAGCATGTCCGGCGAGATTGCGGCGGCGCAGGCGGGCATCGACGACCTGGCGCGATTCATCAATGCCGGCACCGGCGGGCTGCGCTTCGCGCTGGTGGGGTACCGCGACAAGGGGGACGACTTCGTCACCAAGGCGTGGGACTTCACCGCCTCGCCCGACGAGGCGCGCACGCGCCTGTGGCAGCTCTGGGCCGATGGCGGCGGCGACGAACCCGAGATGGTGCAGGAGGCGCTGCGCCTGGCCTACGGTGGTTTCGGCTGGCGCCCCGAGGCGCAGAAGGTCCTGGTGCTCATCGGCGACGCACCGCCCATCCCCGGCTTCGGCAAGTCATGCGTGGAGATGGCGGGTGCCGCGCACGACCGGGGTGTCACCACCTACGTGCTCAGCTGCCGCGACCCCAAGAAGCCCGACGAGGTGAAGCACTTCCCCGAGATCGCCCGCGCGGGCGGCGGCCGGGTCATCCGCCTGGACGAGCAGCAGGATCTGGTGGCCGAGATCGCGGGCGTCACGCTGAGCGACACCTGGCACGACCCGATGATCGCCATCTACCGGCGCTACTTGCTGCTGTGCCGCTAGCGGCCGCCAGGTGGCGCGGGCACGCTGGCGAAGAGCGGACCAGTGGCGCGCGCACGCGCGAGTGCGCGCTGGCGCGATGGATCCGATCGCGCCGCGCCCGCTTCACGCATCCGCCGGCCGCACCCCCCAGGTGCGCACTTCGTTCTTCTCCGCCAGCCGCCACGCCTGCTTCAGCATCTCGGTGATGCCGTCGCCGGTGGCACCGGAGATCACCGGCGGCTCCTCGCCCTTCTTCATGCCGATTGCGCCGGCGAAGCGGGCCACGCGCGCGGCGCGCTCGTCGGGATCCACCAGGTCCACCTTGTTCAGCACCACCAGCTCGGTCTTCTCCGCCAGCTCGGGGGAGAACTCAAGCAGCTCGTGCCGGATCGTGCGGTAGTTCTCCACCGGATCCGTGCCGTCCAGCGGCACCATGTCCACCAGGTGCACGATCGCGCGCGTCCGCTCGACGTGCTTCAGGAAGTCGTGCCCCAGCCCCGCCCCCTGCGCGGCCCCTTCGATCAGCCCGGGAAGGTCGGCGAAGACGAGCCGCCGGTCGCCCCCCAGGTCGGCGATCCCCAGCTGCGGGCTCAGCGTGGTGAAGGGGTACGCCCCCACCTTGGCATTGGCGCGGCTGATGGCGCGCAGCAGCGTGCTCTTGCCGGCGTTGGGCATGCCCACGAGGCCGATGTCGGCGATCAGCTTCAGTTCGATGCGCAGCTTGCGCTCGATGGCGGGCTCGCCCGGGGTGAACTCCAGCGGCGTCTGCTTGTGCGGCCCCTTGAAGTGCTCGTTCCCCAGCCCGCCCACGCCGCCGGCCGCGATGACGCAGCGCTGGTCCGGCTTGGTCAGGTCCACCAGGATCTCGCCCGTCTCGGCGTCCGAGACGATCGTCCCCACCGGCATGCGCACGATGCAGTCCGCCCCGTCGCCGCCGTGGCAGCTCTTGGGCGTGCCCCGCTCGCCATCCTCGGCGAAGTAGTGCGCCCGGTACGAGAACTCGATCAGCGTGTCCAGGTGCGGGTCGGCCACCGCCACCACGTCGCCGCCCTTGCCGCCGTCACCGCCGTCGGGACCGCCCTTGGGCATGTTCTTCTCGCTGCGCAGGTGCGAGCAGCCATCGCCGCCCTTCCCGGAACGGATGTTGATCACTGCGGTGTCGAGAAAGCCGTTCATCGCTGCTCCAATGAAAACCGCGCAGATCGTACGACCTGCGCGGCATGGTGTTCGGTGCGGGGCCCAAGCCAGAGCGATCGACGCGCGTCAGACGCGGTCGATGGCCAGGCGGGGCGTGTTCGGGTCGGCGGGGATCACGTCGACGAAACGGCCGCGGAAGCGCACCGTTCCGACGGCCAGCGCCATCAGGGTGTGATCGGAGCACAGCTGCACCAGGTAGCCCGCCTTGAAGCGCGTGCCGCACTGGCGGAGGATGATCGAACCGGCCTTGGTGGACTCGCCGCCGAACAGCTTGACGCCTCGGAACTGTGGGTTCGAGTCGCGGCCGTTGGAAGTCGAGCCTTGTCCCTTCTTGTGTGCCACTGCGGAATCTCCTGCAGAAATCGTTGGGGGGAAAGAGCGCCGGATGGTAGCGGAACCCCGGGCAGCCAACAAGGGCAACCGATGCCTCCGCGAGGCGAGGAAAGACGCGAAAGCCCCGCTTCCGGCAGTTATCGGTGTCAGCCCCTGGGGCGGGGGCGTCCAAGCATTCAGCGCATGATCCAGGCGTCCTTCAGCGGATCGAAGGTCGCCTCGGAGCTGACGCGGGGGTCGGCCGTGCCGGGGACCGCGTAGGTGCGCGTCCAGGTGCGACGCACCAGCGTCTCCTTGCCGGTGGCCGGGTCCTTCACGCGATCAAAGGCGGCACTGACGCCCGTCACGAAGAGCGTGACTTCCTTCGAGTCGCCCTTTGCCGGCCAGACGACGAACCCCTCGCGAGCGTTTGCTTCGCCCTCCAGGATCTCGCCCATGATCTGGAACTGATCGATGGCCTCTGGCTTGGCCACTGCCCGCTGCAGGCGCCGCGAGACTTCGGCAGGGACATCGCTGCCACCCGACAGGATCTCGCCGCCGCCCATCAGCAGGTCGAAGCGCGGCGAAAATCGGCGCGTCTTGCCGGACTTGTTGACGATCGTGTAGTTGAAGACCCAGTAGCGCTGTCCCGTCGGGGCATCAGTCACCAGCATCAGCGAGCCGGGGCGCAGCTCCAGGTCGCTCTTGGTGGCGGGCTTCACCTGCGGGATCAGCTTGGAGCCATCCGTCGGGGGTGGCACAACCGAGATGGGCGCAGCGGCCAGTGACCCGATCACGGCGCACGCCGAAAGGGCGCCCAGCAGCAGGAACCGGGAAGCGGCCGGATGGATCGCGCGGACGGAGGGCACGGGGGTGGTGGAAGCGCTGCGCATCAGGGGGATTCTACGGAGGGAATGCCCAAGCGGTTACGCTTCAAGGGTGCCTTTTCACCGACTCTTTGGACGGGGCTCCTCCCCTCCGCCCGCGCTGACCGTCGAGCGAACCTCGGACTCCGACCGGGCCGCGGCGCTCTCGTCGGCGCTGGGGGCGGCGATCACTTCGGCCCCCGCCTTCGAACGTCGCGCCGCGGCCAGCGGGATGGACCTGTCGCTCCTCTGGTCCACGCGTCCGGCCGGTGCGACGGCTGCGGACGCTTCCGATCCTGCCCCGCGCGCCAGCCGCCCGCCGCGCGCCGCCGCGCTGGTGATCCCCCATCCAGGGCGCACGGGCTTGCTGCTGACCACCGCGCCGCAGGACGAACCACACGCCCAGGACATTGCCCTTGTGATCCGGCGCGCGCTGCAGGACCTGGCCAGCCACGACGAGATCCGCCTGGTCCAGGCACTGATCGACCCGCAGGAGACGCTGCGCGCGAGGGCGCTGGCGCGCGGCGGCCTGGAGTGCCTGGCGACGCTTGAGTACCTGGAACGCCCCATCACCAGCGCGCTCGCCCCGCGCCGCACGCCGCTGCCCGCCGGATACGAGATCCTGCAGTGGAGCCCCGGTGACCGCGCGATGCTGGGCGAACTCCTGCGCCGCACCTACATCGACACGCTCGACTGCCCCGGGCTGGCGGACATGCGCGAGAACCAGGACATCCTGGATGGTCACCTGCAGGCGGGCGAGCACGATCCTTCGCTCTGGTTCATCCTGTGGCAGGGTGACATGGCGGTGGGCGCGCTGTTGCTCTCGCCTTCGTGCGCCACCGACTCGGTTGAACTTGTCTACCTGGGGCTGGCACCCGAAGCACGCGGGCGCGCGCTGGGAATCGCGCTGTTGGAGCATGGCATGCGCGCGATTGCGCTGCGCCCGGAGCGCACGCTCGGCCTGGCGGTCGATGCGCGCAACACGCCCGCGACGAAGCTCTACGCACGCGCTGGTTTCGTGCGCGTGCGGCGCCGCGATGCATGGGTGTCGCCGCTGGCCCGCCGCCGCGCGGCACCAAGCGCAGAGGGTTCTGTCAAGTGACGGCACTTGTCCACACGAGGTGGACACGGGAGCGCACTTTGCGGTGGATGAAAATTTCGTTCAGCGCGCGAACTCCTGCGCACGCGGGACTTACGCGCGCATGCGCCACCGATTTCGCAACTGACCGCTTGCGGCAGCGGCGCGCTGCGCTACCTTTCGCGCTGCTTTGCAGGAAGCGAAGCGAATCGGCGGTGCCGCCCATGCGGCGACCTGCGCCGGCAGTCGGGCCCGATGCGGACCTGAACTCGCCGCGCGGGCGGACTGCCGAAGGACGGGCACGCGACGGAGGTCGCCTGCCCGCAACGCACGGACGACGCAATCTGGACTGAGGTGCCCCGCCATCGCATGGCGTGGCCGGTGTGCCACTGGCTCCCAAGCCGGTGGGCTGTGTGCCGCTTCCCTTTCGGGCCGTTTCGACGGCAGACCCACTGGCGCTTCGCCGCCGGAGAGACGCAGAATCAGGATGGCCACCTCCACCGCCCTGCCCACATCCCTCGGGCCGCCCCGCATCGATTCTCCCCGGGAAACCGCGCGCCAGGCCGCACCGGCGGCGCCCGATCCCGCCGCCATCGAACGTCGCCTGGCCGCGCGCATCGGTGCCTCGCGCTACCGAATGTGGTTCGCCGAGCCCGCCACGCTGGTGGCGACGGAGACGGGGCTGGAGGTGCGCCTGACCAACCGCTACGCGGCGGACTGGGTCGAACGCAACTTCCGCGCCGATCTGGAGGCGGTCGCTGCGGAGTCGGGGGTCGCTCGCGTTGACATTGTCGTCTCCTCCCCCGAACTGGCCGCTCCGCCGGCGGACGATGCGGCAGACGAAGCGCGCGAGGCCGCGGAGACGCGCTCCCCCGCGCCTGCACCGGGCAACCAGGTGGCGCGCGCCGGCGAACGGGACGACGCCAGCGCCCCGCGCGGCTCCGTCGCACCACGCCGGAACGCCGATGCGCACGGACAGCGCTGGCACCGCTTCGATGACTTCGTCGTCGGCGACAGCAATCGAATCGCCTTCGAAGCGGCGCGCCGGCTGGCCGAGGACACGCTCGGCGGCATCCGCAGCATCCTGCTGCATGGCGGCTGCGGCCTTGGCAAGACGCACCTGCTGCAGGCGCTCTGCTGCGCCCGCCGCGCCCGCTTCCCCGCCGAGCAGATCCGCTACACCACCGGCGAGCAGTTCACCAACGACTACATCCAGTCGGTGCGGGCGGGCACCATTGAGGCCTTCCGCGCGCGCGTCCGCAAGCTGGACCTGCTGGCCATCGACGATGTCCACTTCCTGTCCAACAAGGGGGCCACGCAGGCGGAGTTCCTGCACACGATGGACGCCATCGGCCTGGCGGGCGCCCGGGTGGCCATCGTCACCGACGCGCACCCCCGTGCCCTGCGCTCCTTCAGCGAGGCGCTGGTCAGCCGCCTGCTGGCGGGCATGGTGGTGCAGGTGGAGGCGCCCGACCGCGCCACCCGCGAGGCGCTGGTCGCCCGGCTGGCGGCGTCGCGCGGGCTCTTCATGGAGCCCGCCGCCGCACGCGCGGTCGCCGACCGGGCCATCGGCAGCGTCCGCGAGATCGAGGGGGCGCTGGCGCGCATTGCCGCCGCCATGCTCCTGGAGGACCTGGCGGGACCCGCCACGCTGACGCTGGTCGAGCGCGCGCTCGGGGTGGGCGATTCCGCCGTCCGGGGCGCGCCGCCGCGCATCGGGGCCATCGTCGACGCCGCCTGCGAGGCGCTGGGCGTCACCCGCGACGACCTCTCCGCCAGCGGCCGGCACCGCCGCGTGGTGCTTGCCCGGGGCGTGGTGGTTCATCTGGCCCGCGAGATGACCACGCTGAGCTTCCCCGAAATCGCCCGCCAGCTGGGGCGCAGCGCGCACTCCAGCGCGCACGCGGCGGCGCGGCGCGTCCAGAAGATGCTGGAAGAGGGCGAGGAGCTTCCGCAGGACGAGGGCACGCCCGGCGTGCGCAGCGTGCGCGAACTGGTCGAGCGCGTGCGCCGCGCCGCCGAGCGCCGCAGCCGTTCCGCGCGATAGACTCCATTCGATGCCCCATGCCATCCGACGCAGGCACCTTCGCCACGCACGCCGTGCCTGGGCCGGCGCGGCCATGCTGGGGTGCGCGCTCGCGCTTGCACCACTGGCGTCCGCGCAGTTCTACGAGAAGGTGAACCTGACGCAGGCCAACAGCGCGATGCTGCGCGAGTGCCTCTCCGGCGACCAGATGGGCACCGGCATGTTCGTGGCGGGGCTGAACGGGCTGGAGGATCCCTCGCTCGAGCCGCTCTTCCGCGCAATGACCGAGAGCGACCGCCCCGGCGCGCGCATCTACGGCGTCCTGGGATGCGCGCTGGCCTCCAAGAAGGGGCTCGACCCCGCGCTGGTGGCCAAGCTCACCGCGGGCGACGAGCGCGCCGCGATCATTCGCGAGGCGAACATCTCGGGGATCCTGCGCGACAGCCCCGTCGACGCGTTGCTGGCGCAGGGCAACTTCTCGACGGCCGCAACGCTCACGCTGATCGGCGAACTGGACCGTCGCGGCGGCAGCTGGAAGCCCGAGCAGCTGCGCCCGATCACGCTGGACAAGGACACCGTGGCCGCAGGCGTCGCGTCGCTGCTCCTCTTGAGCAAGGGCGACGCCACCGCGTGGGATGCATTCCAGAGCCGGCTGACGGCCCTGCCCGACCAGGCGCGCTCCGAGGCGCTGCGCGCGCTCACGGAGGGGTCACTGGTCTTCGAGATCAAGGAGGCGTGCGCGCCGCTCCTGAAGCTCTCGACCGCGCCGGGCACTTCCGACGACGCTGCCATCGCCGCCATCGGCGCCGCGCTGCGCCTGGACACCGCGCTGGGCGTCGCTGCCTGGGAAGAGCGCGTGGCGGTGCGCCGCTCGCAGGCGCAGCTGGTGCGCGCGGGCCTGCAGCTCCTCGCCTCGCAGGACCGGGGCGTGCCCGCCAGCGCCTTCGAGAAGATCCGCAACGGCAACGCGATCGTGGATGCCATCGCCGACACGGGCGTAGCGCTGCGCAGCGGCGGCGACCCGGCGGAGGCGCTGATCAAGCTGCTGGACGCGGGCCATCCGATGAGCGCCGAGTGGGCGCTGGTCCGCTCGAGCGACCTGCCGCCGGAGCAGAGCGCCAAGATCTGGAAGCACCTCATCGAGCGCATCGACGACGCCGACCCAGCCAGCCGACCGATGCCCGCGCTGGTGGCAGGCGTCGCGCGCGAACTGATGAAGAGCGACATTCCTGCCGTGAAGGCGCTGGCCGCGAAGGTGCGCGGTTCAGGCTCGCTCGAGGTCGCCGTGCTCTCGGGCATCTACGACAGCCGCAAGCCCGAGGCCGTCGAGATCGCGCGCGCGATGCGCGGGCAGCTGCCGCGCGCGGGCGACAGCTTGGTGGTGCTGCTGCTGGCGCGCCAGGGCGCACCCCTGAGCGACGATGAGATGGACCTGCTTGGGCGCGCGGGCGGGGGCGGCGGCGACCTGGATGCCGTGCGCCAGACGCAGGCGGCGTGGCTCTACCTGAAGCGAAAATCCGGGACGCCCGCGCAGGCGATCTCCATCATCCAAGGGGGCGCACCGGCCCAGGCACCTGCGCCAAGTGGCGGCTCGGCCCCCGCCAGCAACCCCGCCCCCGCTGGCACTCCCGCCCCGGCTGGCAATTCAGGCGCCTCCGCCCCACCCAAGCGCACACCATGAATCCCGTGATCCCGCTCAACCAGCCGGAAGTGACCGAAGAGGACATCCGCCTGGTCGTGGACGCGCTGCGCAGCGGCGTCCTGACCCTCGGCCCTTTCATGCTCGAGTTCGAGCAGCTTGCGGCCGAGCGCACGCGCCGCACGCACGGCATCGCCGTCAGCTCCGGCGCCACCTCGATCGAGATCGCGTTGCGCGCCCTGGGCGTCGGACCCGGCGACGAGGTGCTGCTGCCCGCCTTCGGATTCAGCAGCATGCCCAGCAGCGTGCTCAACATCGGCGCGCGCCCGGTCTTCGTGGATGTCGACCCCAGCAGCCTGAACATGGATCCCGAGCAGGCGCTGAAGAAGTTCGGCAAGAAGACCAAGGCGATGCTGGCGGCGCTGACCTTCGGCAACCCCGCGCAGCTGCCCGAGCTGATCGCACTGTGCTCGCGGATGGAGATCCCGATGGTGGAGAACGCCACCGAGGCGATCGGCACCACCTACGGCAGCGACAATGCCGGGCGCTTCGGCCGCCTGGCATGCCTGGGGTTCTGGACCAATCGCCAGGTGACCACCGGCGAGGGGGGCATGATCGTCACCCACGACGACGTGCTGGCGCGCAACTGCCGCGCCATCCGCCACCAGGGGCGCGTCGACCGCGTCAGCTACGCCGCGCAGTCGCGCGACCTGGGCACCATCCTGGAGTACATCAGCACCGCGGGCTATGACGCGCGCATGTCCGAGATGACCGCCGCGCTGGGCTGCGGGCAGATGCGCCGGCTGGACGAGACGATCGCGCGCCGCCAGAGCCTGGCGTCGGCGTACACGCGCCGCCTGGCCGCCAACCCCGACCTCGTGCTGCCCACCTTTCCCGACGGTGCAAGCGTCAGCTGGTCCAGCTTCTCGGTGCGCCTCTCGACGCGCTTCAATGCCGACGACCGCGATGCGATCATCGGCGTGCTGCACCGACAGGACATCGGCGCCGCGAACTATTACCCGGCCGCCAGCCTGCTGCCGCAGGTCCGCGCGCTGGTGGGGTGCGAGCATGGCGAGTTCCCGGTGGCCGAAGGGGCCGCGGCGCGCATCATCGCGCTGCCCTTCTTCAACCGGATGACCGAGGACGAGGTGGAGACGGTCTGCTCAACCCTCGAAGTGGCGCTGAGCCGCGTGGGCGGCATCTCGCGCAGCTAGCGCGGGGCCGCCGCTAGCGCGGTACCTGACGCGTCGACTCCCCGATGGCGTCCGCGCGCGCGCGCTCCGCGCATGCATGCACGTGGTCGCCTTGCGCCTCGTGCAGCTCCACCAGCTCAAGCAACCCCGCGCGGAGCATGTTCCGCTCGTCGACCGGGCCGGGATCCGCCGCCACGATCATCTCCAGCATCGCGACGCCCGCGTTGATCCATGGCGCCGCGCCTGCGACGTCCCCACGCAGGCGCAACGCGCGCCCCTTCGAGATCCGGCTGCGCGCATCCAGGCTCCGGTACGCGCGGCTCTCGGGGTCCAGCGCGATGAGCGCCGCGGAATCGGCGCAGAGATCGTCCGTCATCGCGCACGCCCCGTCCAGGTCGCCCGCCTTGGTGCAGAGCACGATCATGTGCGAGCGCGCTGCGCACCGGTCCCAGAGCAGGTGCACGCGCTCGGGGTGGGCCGCGCAGAGCGCCTGTGCCTCCGCCAGCTGTTCGCGGTAGAGCCTCTCCGCGACCTCGTCCAGTCCTTGGCGCTCGTGGAGGTCCGCCAGGCGCTCGATCCCGAAGATCACCTGGCGCGCCGAGGGCAGGTCCGTGGGGTCGCGCAGGGCCAGCACACGGTGCTCCCGCAGCGCACGCTCGTACCAGCCACGCGCCGCTTCCAGCTGCCCCGCCTCCTTGTCGGTGTCACCGCAGAGGACCAGCGCGAGCGCATGCGCACGCAGGTCGTCGGCCGGTGGATCGCCGGACGCGGCGGCCAGCAGCTGTTCCCTGATGCCAAGCGCCTCCAGGCGCAGCGCCCGGGCGCGCTCGATCCCCCCCGGGGCCTCGTCACGCGCCAGCTTCGAGATCTCGGTGAGGACTCCGGCGCGGATTCGCAGCACGGCGCGGCTGGTGGGGGTCGCCACCAGCAGCTGTGCCGATAGGGCGTTGGCCTGCTGCAGGAACTCCCGGCGCTGCGGCTGCACGCCGCTGCGATCGGCCAGCTTGATCGCGGCATCCAGGTTCAGCAGGGCCTGGGTCTGCAGCAGGGTGTGCTCGCGCTCCAGCCCGCGCGCGAGCGACCATGACAGGCCCGTCGAGACCGCCAGCGCCAGGACCAACAGGAGCACGAGTGCCGCCGGGACCGGGTGCCGGCGCGCGGAGCGCCACGCCGCCTCACGGAGCGTCGGCACGCGCGCGGAAACCGCAAGCCCGTCGAGCCAGCGGCGCAGGTCGCCCGCGAACTCCGACATCGACTGGTACCGATCGGCCTGATCGAGTTCGATCGCCTTGCCGGCAATGGCCGCAAGGTCCGGCCCTACCCCCTTCGCGGGCCGCGCGAGCGAGGGAGGCCGCGACGCGCGCATGGTGGCGTACGCCTGGGCGAAGGGAACGTCGCGCACCGGCCACGGCAGCTGGCCCGTCAGCAGCTCATGAAGCATGACGCCGGCAGCAAATACCTCGGAGCGCGCATCCACCTTGGACCATGCCCCCGCCAGCTGCTCGGGGCTCATGTACCCGGGCGTACCCATCGGCGCGCCCTCGCGCGTGCGGTCGGCCGCGCGACCCGCCTCGATCGCCTGGCCCGCGACGCGCGCCAGTCCAAAGTCGATGAGGCTCATGCAGCGCGGCGCCCCCTCTGGCCGCACGATCACGTTCGCCGGGCTCAGGTCGCGGTGCAGGACGCCCTTGGCGTGGGCGTGCGCCAGCGCCTCGGCAAGCTCATGCATGACGGCGACCCGCTGCCGGAGGGTGAAGCCGGGGTCGCGCCCCGCGATGCGCAGCGGCACCCCCTCCACCCATTCGAGCACGCAATAGGCGCGTCCGTCGCGCGCGGCGCCTTCGCCCAGCAGTCGTGCGATGCTGGGATGCTCAAGCGCCGCCAGCGATTGGATCTCCTGGTGCAGGCGCCGCAGCGCGCTCTGGCCGATCGCCTCCGTCGAGAGCAGCTTGATCGCCACCTGGCGTCCCGCCTGGCCAAGCTCGCGCGCCCGGTACACCGATCCGCTGACGCCGCTCACCACCTCCTCAAGCAGCTGGTAGCCGTCGATGACGGGGGCCGGATCGGCCGCCGCGGCCTCCACGAGTCGAGCAACGCTGAACGCGGCGCCCAGGACCGGGCCGCCCAGGAACGAGTCGTCGGGCTCGTGGTCCGCGGGGTCTTCGTCGGCCGAGTTGGGTGCGGTCTGCACGCTCAACAGCCCCCTAGGTTGCCTTCGAGCCGGCGATCCGGCGCTTCAGCCACGCCAGCCCATCCTTGTACGCCAGCCGCACCGTGCGCTCCGAGACCTTCAGCGCGACGGAGATCTCCACGTTCGTCATCCCGCCGAAGTACCGCAGCTCCACCACCTTTGCGGCGCGTGCATCCACTTCCTCAAGCGCATGCATGGCGTGGTCCAGGTCCAGCAAGTCGATCGGCGCGCTGCTGCCCGCCGCCACGGTGTCGGCGGCGTCCAGGGAGATGCGCCCCCAGCCGCCTCCGCGCTTCTCCGCCGCGCGGCGGCGCGCAGCGTCCACCAGCAGGTGACGAATCGCCACCGTGACGAAGGCGCACGCCTCTTCGCGCGTCGCAAACTGCATGCCATTCAGTTGCAGCCACGCGTCGTGCGCCAGGTCGGTGGCCCGGAAGGAACGGATCCCCCGTTCGCCGTCCAGCTGCATCTTTGCGACTGTTCGCAGCAACTCATAGACCTGATCGAAGACGCGCTCCCCGGCGGCGCCCAAGGCACGCTCGCTGCAGAGTGACCGCCGGAATTCTCCAATCGATCCGTTCTGCGAGACCATCGGGAAACCCTCGCAAGGACCCGCTGGCGCCACCGGTGGCGACGCGGGTCGGGCGAGATTAGTCGGTCCGCGCGCAAATCGGAAGCCAAATGCAGCGCGTCCGGCCATGCGTTATGAGCCGTCGCGAATCCGGTCGGATTTCGTTACCGTCTGTATGGCTCGATTCCGCATGCATTCATGCGTCGCCCCCGGGGGGGCGCGCATAGAACAGCATTGCTGGCACATTCCCGGGTGAAGCTGGCCGAGGGGTGCAGGCGAGGCCGAAGAATGCCACAGCGGAGACTGAAACCGGGCGCGCATCGCGGCAGCACCCCGCCCCACAACTCGACCAGAGGAACAACACCCATGGATCGCGCACCGTACCGAACCCTCGCCCTTGCAGCACTCCTGGCGGCCGCGGCGGGATCGATCGCCGCAGCCGAGGGCACCCTCCAGTGCTGGGGCAACAACGGCGCGGGCCAGTGCAACGTTCCAGCGGCCTTGGGCGCCGTCACGCAGGTGGCGGGCGGCTTCGGCCACACCATCGCGCTGCGTGCCGACAGTGCGGTGCAGTGCTGGGGCTGGAACGACGCGCAGCAGTGCACGGTGCCCGCGGACCTGGGGCTCTCGGCGCAGGTGGCCGGGGGAGAGACGCACACGATCGCCCTGCGCGCCGACGGCAGCGTCCGCTGCTGGGGCGCCAATGACTTTGGGCAGTGCACCGTGCCCGCCAACCTGGGCATCGCCACGCGCATCGCGGGCGGCGCATACCACACCGCAGCCCTGCGCCTGGATGGCACCGTCCGCTGCTGGGGACGCGACTTCGAGGGCCAGTGCAGCGTGCCTGCCGATCTGGCGGCCGTGACGCAGGTCGCGGGCGGCGGCTACCACACGATTGCGCTGCGCGTCGATGGTGCGGTGCGCTGCTGGGGACTCGATGCCTCGGGCCAATGCAGAGTGCCCGCCGACCTGGGAACGGTGGCGCAGGTCGCGGGCGGCGGGTTGCACAGCATCGCCCTGCGCCTGGATGGCGCCGTGCGATGCTGGGGCAGCGATGACGCCGGGCAGTGCAGTGTCCCCGCCGACCTGGGCGCGGTCACGCAGGTCGCGGGCGGGAACGCGCACACGGCGGCGCTGCGCCTGGATGGCGCGGTGCGCTGCTGGGGCAGCAATTACTACGGGCAATGCAGCGTGCCCACCAACTTGGGCGTGGTGACGCAGCTGGCCGCGGGCACCCGCCACACGATGGCGCTGGGCGCCGATGGCCAGGTGCGCTGCTGGGGCAACGACGACTTCGGCCAGTGCGAAGTGCCCTCCGCCTTCGTGGTGACACAGGCTGCGGGCGGCGCGATGCACAGCCTGGCGCTGCGCTCCGACGGCGCTGTCTGGTGCTGGGGGAGCAACCAGCTCGGGCAGTGCGATGTGCCCGGCGACCTGGGGATCGCGCTGCAGGTGGCGGGGGGCGAAGTGCACAGCGCCGCGCTGCGCGCCGACGGCACCGTCCGCTGCTGGGGAAGCAACGACTCCGGGCAGTGCACGGTTCCCACCGACCTGGGCACCGTGGCGCAGGTGAGCAGCGGCTACTACCACACCATCGCACGGCAGGCCGACGGCGGCGTGCGCTGCTGGGGCCGCACCTTCGAGGGCCAGTGCAACGTCCCCACGGATCTTGGCGCGGCCGCCGAGGTGGCGGGCGGCGGCTACCACACCATCGCACGCCGCCCCGACGGAGCGGTGCGCTGCTGGGGCAAGAACAACGCTGGGCAGTGCAACGTGCCCGCGGACCTGGGCGCTGCGGCGCGCATCGCAGGGGGCGGCCTCCACACCGTGGCGCTGCGCGCCGACGGCACGCTGCGCTGCTGGGGCTACAACAGCTCGGGGCAGTGCAACGTTCCTGCGGACCTGGGCGTTGCCACGCAGGTGGCCGCCGGGCTGAGCCACACCGTCGCCTTGAAGCTGGATGGATCGATGCGCTGCTGGGGCTCCAACAACTTCGGCCAGAGCGGCGTGCCTGCGGGACTGGCAGGCGTCACCTTCATCGCCGCGGGCAGCACGCACACGATCGCGCTGCAAGGATCGGCGCCCCCCTGCCCCGCGGACATCAACCGCAGCGGCATCGTCGACGGTGCAGACCTGGGCGCACTTTTGGGGAACTGGGGCCCCGCCGCCGCTGGCGCGGCCGCGGACATCAACCAGGATGGCAAGGTGGACGGCGCCGATCTTGGCGCACTGCTGGGGTCATGGGGTGCGTGCGGGAATTGACGGCCCCGCGCCGCGCCCCCCTCACTCCCACTCAATCGTCGCGGGCGGCTTGCTGCTGATGTCGTAGACCACGCGGTTCACGCCCTTCACCTCGTTGATGATGCGGCTGGAGACCTTCGCCAGCACCTCGTAGGGGATGCGCGCCCAGTCAGCGGTCATGAAGTCCTCGGTGGTCACCGCGCGCAGCGCCACCACGCTGTCGTACGTGCGGCCATCGCCCATCACGCCCACGCTCTTCACCGGCAGCAGCACCGCGAAGACCTGGCTGGTGGCGCGGTACAGGTCCGCCGCCACGATCTCCTCCAGGAAGATCTCATCGCAATCGCGCAGGATCACCAGCGACTCCGGCGTCACCTCGCCCAGGACGCGCACCGCCAGGCCCGGTCCCGGGAAGGGATGGCGCCAGACGATCTGCGAGGGGAGGCCAAGGACGTCGCCCAGCCGCCGCACCTCGTCCTTGAAGAGGTCGCGAAGCGGTTCCACAAGCTTGAAGCCAAGCTCGGCCGGCAGCCCGCCCACATTGTGGTGCAGCTTGATGTTGGCCGCGGTGCCCGCCAGGCTGGCGCCGCTCTCGATGACATCGGGGTACAGCGTGCCCTGCGCCAGCCAGCGCGCGTCGGGGCCGATCTGCGCCGCCGCCTTGCGGAAGACGTCGATGAAGCGGTGGCCGATGCGCCGGCGCTTCTCCTGCGGATCGGTGACGCCCACCAGGTCGCCCAGGAAGTCCGCCGAAGCGTCAATGACGCGCAGGTCGATGTCGAAGGCGCCGCGGAAGGTGCTCTCCACCAGGTCTCGCTCGCCGTGGCGCAGCAAGCCGTTGTCCACGAAGATGCACGTCAGCTGCCGGCCGATCGAGCGCGCCAGCAGCGCCGCCACCACGCTGGAATCCACCCCGCCGGAGAGGCCGCAGACCACGCGGTCGGTGCCGATCATCGCCTTCACGCGGGCGCACTCCTGCTCCAGGTAGTCCGCCATGCGCCAGCTGCCCACGCAGCCGCACGCGCCATAGAGGAAATTGCGCAGGATGTCGATGCCGTGCGGCGTGTGCGTCACCTCGGGGTGGAACTGCACGCCAAAGAAGGGCTTGCTGCGGTGCGCCACCGCCGCCACCGGGCACGTGTCGGTGCTGGCCAGCGTCTGCAGCTCGCCGCGGGCGTCCTGCACCTGGTCGCCGTGGCTCATCCAGACGGTGGTGTGCGCGGGCAGGCCATGCAGCAGGCCGCGGTGCTCGCGCACCTCCAGCTGCGCGCGCCCGAACTCGCGCGTGCGCACCGGCACCACCTCGCAACCCAGCATCTGACATCCCAGCTGCATGCCATAGCAGATGCCCAGCACGGGCACGCCCATCTCCAGCAGCGCCGGGTCGCAGCGCGGTGCGCCAGGCTCAAAGACGCTGGCCGGACCGCCAGAGAGGATGATCCCCTTGGGCGCCAGCTTCCGGATCGTCTCGATGGGCGTCGAGGGGGCGACCAGCAGGCTGAAGACGCCCAGCTCGCGCACGCGCCGCGCGATGAGCTGCGCAAACTGGCTCCCGAAGTCAAGGATGAGGACGGTCTCGGGAGCGTGCGTGGCGGAGGTCATGGGGGTCCTGCGGGTGAAGGGGAGAATGCTACTTCGCTGGCCCGGCCCCTACACTGCGCGCGTGCCCCAGCGCCCCTTGGAATTCCGCCCCGGCTCCCGTGCATGCAGTGCTTCCACCGGCTTGGCACGTGCCGTGGACGCGTGGCTTCCCGGCTTCCTGGTCCACGCCAGCTGCGGCTGCCTCCTCCTGCTCGCGGGCGGCTGCTCCGCCAAAGTGGATCCTTCCTACGACGACCCCACCCCGGCGGCCCGGTTGGCAGCCATCCGGCAGACCAGCGCCGAGGGGCGAACCACGGACATTCCCAGTCTGATCGAGAACCTGGCCTCCGATGACCCGGTGGTCCGCATGGCGGCGATCGGCGCACTGCAGCGGCTCACCGGCACCACGCTGGGGTACCGCTTCGACGATACCTTCACGCAGCGTCAGAAATCGATCGAGGAATGGAAGGTCTGGCTCCAGGCGCATCCCTGATCTGACGCGCCCGCAGGCGGTCCGTTACCATCCTTCGCCATGGCGTTTCGCCCCCTCGAAGTCAAGGTCACCCCCGCGCCGGGGGTCGTCACGGTCCACATCGTGGGCGATGTCTCGACCGACGCCATCGACAAGATGCGCCAGGGGATCGCCAGCGCCATCGCGCAGAAGCAGCCCAAGGTCATCCTGGACCTCAGCCAGACTTCCTTCCTGAGCAGCCCTGGCTTGGCGGTGCTGGTGCAGACGCTGCAGCTGACGCAGCGCGGCGGCTCCAAGCTCATCCTCTCGGGACCCAACGAACGCGTGCGCGGCATCTTCGAGATCTCGCGCCTGACCGAGGTCTTCACCATCGTGCTCACCTACGAGGATGCGCTGGCGCGCTGACGGCCTGCGATGGCAGCGGACACCGCCAATCCCCAGACGGACTCCCCCGCCCCCACGGTCGGCTCGTCGGCGGTCCGGCTGCTGGACCGGTGGATCGACTTCTGGGCGGGCGTCTTCGGTCTCACTGGCGCGCTCTACTGGCTCTGCACCGACACCGTCAGCTGGACCTGGCGCGCCTTCGTCACGCGGCAAGTGCGCATCGGCATCGGAGCCATCACCGCGCAGATCGTGCGCGTCGGAGTGCGATCCATCTCGATCGTCGTGCTGGTCAGTGGATCGATCGGCATCATCCTGGCCTTCCAGACCTCACCCACGCTTGAGCAGTACGGCCAGACGGACAAGGTGGCCAACCTGATCGGCGTGGCGGTCTTCCGCGAGCTCGGCCCGCTGGTGGCGGCGATCGTGATGGTCGGCTTCGCGGGCGCTTCCATCGCCGCCGAGCTGGGCACCATGGTGGTGGGCGAGGAAATCGAGGCGCTGGAGGCCATGGGGCTGAACCCCGTGCGCTACCTGGTGGTGCCGCGCCTGATCGCCACGGTGGTCAGCCTGCTGGCGCTGGCGGTGATCAGCAACATGACGGCCGTCTTCTTCGGCATGGTGATCGGCGTCACCGTCCTGGGGATCCCGTACGACCTGTACGTGAACAACACCATCAGCCAGCTGAAGATGCAGGATTTCCTGACCGGCCTCAGCAAGGCGGGCGTCTTCGGGCTGCTCCTGGGGCTGGTCGCCTGCTACAACGGCCTGCGCGTCACCGGCGGCGCCGCGGGCGTGGGCCGTGCGACCACCGAGACGGTGGTGCAGACGATCATCTTCGTGATCCTGAGCGACCTCCTCTTCTCGACGCTCTTCTACGCCATCGGCTGGACTTGATCCGCCGGGACGGCGCGGCCGGCACGATCGGCCCGCACCCGCTCCAACAAGATCAACGCAAAGGTCCGGGCCGCGGCGGTGGCACCTTCATCCAGCCCCAGGCTGGAGGCCAGGTTGGCCGCCGTGATCCGCGGGCGGCGCGCCAAGAGTTCCATCGCCCGCACGACGGCTGACCGTAGTTCCGTTGGC
Organism: Phycisphaerales bacterium; assembly: GCA_044230125.1. Taxonomy (GTDB): domain Bacteria; phylum Planctomycetota; class Phycisphaerae; order Phycisphaerales; family SM1A02; genus UBA966. Next base: position 6,643 of record JBGARR010000009.1, on the reverse strand, counting down.
ACGCCTGCCGCCGCCAGGTCCGGTGCGCACGAAGCTGGCGTTCCCGCCCGCACCCCCGCTTCGCGCACCACCGAGATGGCGTCAGCGGGCTCAAGCACCGCATGCGCCCACCCGTCCCGGATCGCCTCGTTGCACCCCGTCGATCGCGCACTGTCCACCGGGCCGGGCACCGCGCACACCTCGCGGCCGTGGTCATCGATGGCGTAGCGCGCCGTGATCAGCGCCCCGCTGGTGCGCGCCGCCTCCACCACCAGCACTGCCGAGGCCAGCCCGGAGATGATGCGATTGCGCCGCGGGAAATTCTCCGCCAGCGGGGGGTAGAAGGTGGGGAACTCGCTGGCCAGCAGGCCGCCGCCTTCCACGATCGACTCGTACAGCTCGGTGTGCTCGGGGGGATACGCCTCTCCCAGGCCGCAACCGAGCACCGCGATCGTCGCACCCCCCACTCGCAGCGCGGCGCGATGCGCCTCGGCGTCGATGCCGCGCGCACCGCCCGAGACGACCACGATCCCCTCCGCCGCGATCGCCGCCGCGAAGCGCCCCGCCTGGCTGATGCCGTACGCCGTGGCGCGCCTGGCGCCGACGATCGCCACCGCATCCTCGCGCGCCGCCGTCAGCCGGCCGCGCACCCAGAGCCCCAGCGGCGGAAAGGGCACGAGTGCCAGGAGTGGCGGGTATTCCGCGTCGCCGAGCATCACGAAGGAGACGCCCGCCCGCTCCATGCGCTCGCGCTCCAGCTGGACGTCCACGGCCTGCATCGCGGCGCGCACCAGTGCGCCGCGCATCAGCCCAAGGGTGCCCACCATCGCCAGTTCGTCCGCGCTCGCGCGCACCACGGCCTCGGCCGTCCCGAAGCGCGCGAGGGCATCATGGGCAAAGCGAGCCCCCGCTCCTTCACAGAGCAGCAACCGCAGCGTCGCGTCCGGGCATTCCGAGGGGGTTCGTGCCATTGCGCGCACCGTACGCAGGCGCGTGGTGCAATCGCCGATACGCGGCCTTTTTTCCTGGAGCGGGTCCGCCCCGTCGGCCGGATGCGTGGCGCGCGTGCGCTCGGTTGACGCCGTGCGTCCCGTGCTTCCCATGCTTGCCGTGCGTGCCCTGCGGGCCGAACGCTCAGTCGGCGCCGTGCGGGTCGTGCGAGCCGTGCGAGCCATGCAAGCCATGTGCATCCTGCCGCCCGCGCGGCCCTGCCTCGGCTCCGGCGCGCCGCCCCGGCACCGCGCTGCTCATCGACTCCATCGTCTGCACGCGCTGCGCCTGCGGCAACTGCCCGCTCGCATCGCCGAAGCCCGCCAGCGCGAAGCGTCGCGCGCCCATTCCAAGGAACTCCGCCGCCGCCGTCCCGGTGCCTTCCAATGAAGGTGGCTCAGGCACCGGCATCCGGATCGGCGCCGACAGCAACCCAAGGAAGATGCACATGGCGCCCGCGCCCACGACCCAGAGCGCCTTTCGCCCCAGCGTCAACCGGCTCAGCAGCGAGTCGGGGAATGGACTGATATTCGCATGCACCGGCTGCACCGTCGCGTCGACCCACTGGATGGGCGTCTGGTTGGCGCTGGAGGCCATGATCACCGGCGTCTCGCCGCGCGGCACCAAGTTCAGCTGCGACGCCGCCAGGCGGCGCACCAACTGAGGCTCCGAAGTCTCCAGATCGTGCACGAAGCGGCTGTATGCCTCCAGGCGCGCGAAATTCTCGCGCTCCTGCGCATCCAGGTGGCGCAACTGCGTGCGCATCACCCACAGGTCGTAGGAGGCGGGCACCAGCACCGCCGAGGCGATGAGCACCAGGCCCGCCACAAGGAAGAGCCAACCGGGGTCGAAGAGGATGGAGGCGCGACCGTGCCGCATCCGACCTGTATCGACCGGACCGGCCGCAAAACTGCAACGCGGCCGCGCCCGTTTCAGGGCGCGGCCGCGAGAATTGCCGAGATCGCCGCCGCCCCAGCCTCAGGCCAGTTCCGGGAACTGCTTCTGTACCGTGCTCACCAGGTCCTTCACGTGGCTGACCGACTCGGCCATCAGCTTCGCCTCGTCCGGGGTCATCTTGATGGCCACCACCTTCTCCATGCCCTTCGAGCCCAGCACGACGGGCACGCCCACGAAGTACCCCTTGCCCTTCTGGCCGGGGGCGACGTCGTATTCATTCTCGCAGTACGCCGCGCAGGGGACGATGCGCTTCTTGTCCTTCACGATCGCCTCCACCATCTGGATGGTGCCCGAAGCGGGCGCGTAGTAGGCGCTGGTTCCCATCAGCTTCACGATCTCGCCGCCGCCGACCTTGGCGCGCTCGACGCACTCGGTGATGTCGGCCGCGGAGAGCAGCTGGTCGATCGGGATGCCCGCCACGCTGGTGAAGCGCGGCAGCGGCACCATGTCATCGCCGTGGCCGCCCAGGAGCAGGCTGCTGATGTCCTCGATGGAGCATCCCAGCTTCATCGCCAGGAAGGTGCGGAAGCGTGCCACGTCCAGGGCGCCCGCCTGGCCCAGGATGCGATTGGTCGGGAAGCCCGAGACCTTCCACGCCGTGTAGACCATGGCGTCCAGCGGGTTGCTCACGATGATCAGCACCGCATTGGGCGAGTGCTTGGCGACCTGCTCGGTGACATCCTTCACGATCTTCACGTTGACGCTGATCAGGTCGTCGCGGCTCATGCCGGGCTTGCGCGGCATGCCAGCGGTGATGACCACGACATCCGAGTTGGCGGTGTCCTTGTAGTCCGACGTGCCCAGGATGTTCGCGTCGAAGCGCTCGATCGGTCCGCACTGCGCCAGGTCCAGGGCCTTGCCCTGCGCCACGCCCACGCGATCCGGAATGTCCAGCAGGACGATGTCTCCAAGTTCCTTGGCGGCGGCCCAGTGGGCGCAGGTGGCTCCGACGTTTCCAGCTCCGATGATCGAGATCTTTGCGCGACGCACAGGCGTTCTCCGTATTTCGTTGGTGGTGACGGGGGCGGTGAAACAGAGGTTTCCGCCGCCCTGGCGGCGCGCCGGGCGCCCGCCTTGGGGAAGGGGGCGAATGATACGCCCCGGCCGCCCGCGCTGCGTATCGTGTGCAGCCCATGAGCACCGCACACCACCTGGAATACCTGGATTTCGCCCACGGCATGATCGTCAAGGCCAGCACCTGGCCCGATGACAAGGCCACCGCGCAGGCCGCGGGCCAGCCCAACCACTGCCTGTGGACCCTGGGCCACTTGGCCGAGACGTACGAGTGGGCCTCGAACCTCTTCGACGGCAAGCCCCGCACCCTGCCCGAGGGGTACGCAAAGCTCTTCGGCATGGGCTCGCAGCCCACGGGCGACGCCACCGCGTACCCCCCGATCGCCGAAGTCCGCGCCGCATTCGATCGCGCCTACTCGCGCCTCGTGACGGCCACCAAGGCAATGACCCCCGCGCAGCTGGACGAATCGCTCAAGGAAGCCACCCAGGGCTTCGCCAGCACCAAGAAGGACATGGTCTACAAGATGGCCTGGCACGATGGCTGGCACCTGGGCCAGCTGACCACGCTGCGGAAATTCCTTGGCCTGCCCGGGCTCTTCTCCTAACCTCCTCCGGTCGCCAGTCCCGTCTGCCCCTCACAGGAGTTCCATGATGAAGTCTGCAATCCGGTTCGGCTGCTCTACGGCCACTGCCCGCATCGCACGCGCGACGTGCACCGCCCGCGCAGCCCGGATTGCCTGCGGCGCGCGCACTGCATGTGCCGCCGTCGCCGCCCTGCTGGCCATTCCCGTCGCGGCCCACGCGGGCGGCACGAACCAGGCCAACGTCACCTTTGGCAACGGCGCCGAGGGCTGGTCGCTCCTGGGCTGGGACACGGTGACCACCACGGGCGGCAACCCCGGCGCGCGGCTTTTCTGGAACGACTTCGTGGACAACTTCGGCATGTCGGCGCGCACCGACTCCAACCCCGCCTTCATCGGCAACTACGTGCAGAAGGGCCCGGTGAAGCTGAGCATCGATTTCCAGGTGGACTTCATCCAGTTCTTCGGCTCACCGGTGCCGCGCGACCTGGTCGTCATTCTCTATGACGACGATCAGTTCAACGGCGCCTCGGCCGCGGCGGTGTGGACGCAGGTGGGCACGCTCCCCGGCGGCCCCATGCCCTGGACCACCTTCAGCGCCACCCTTCCAAGCGTCACCGGCACCGCCCTGCCCGCAGGCTGGCACGGCGCAGGCGATGAAGACCCAAACACGTTCGAGCCGATCCTGCCCGCGGGCCGCACCTGGACCAACGTGTTGCAGGGCATCGACCGCGTGGAGTTCACCACCTTCGTTCCCGGCTATTTCTACGGCTTCACCAACTTCAAGCTGAGCATCGACAATGTCTCGATTGCGCCGCTCACGCCGCCCTGCCCCGCCGACCTGAACGCCGACGGACAGGTGAACGGCGCCGACCTGGGCGCGTTGCTTGGCGCGTGGGGCACCAACAACCACGCCGCCGATCTGAACGCCGACCACACCGTGAACGGCGCTGACTTGGGCATCCTGCTCGGCGCGTGGGGCGCCTGCGGGCAGTAGGCGCCGTCAGGGGCACGCGCCCCAGCTGCCCAGCAGCGCACCCAAGTCCGCGCCATCCACCATTCCGTTTCCGTCCAGGTCGCCCTGACCCGGGCTGCCCCAGTTGCCAAGCAGCATCCCAAGGTCCGCACCGTTCACCTGGCCGTTGCCATCCAGGTCGGCGGTGCACGGCGCAGCGATCGCGGGCAGCACGCTTGCCCACGTGGTGGCGAAGCGGATCTCGTCCGTCGAGAAGCCGCCATCGTTGTAGATGAAGGTCGCCTGGGGAAGCGCGGTGCCCGCGATGGTCATGGTCGCATCGGGCGCCTGCGGTTCAGCCTGTCCCACCGCCGGGTTCATGAAGAGCGACCAGGTGATCGTGCCGTCGTTGTTGTCGTGGACGCGCGCCACCACCAGTGCGGTCTGGTCCAGCACCATGGGGACCTCGGAATCGGTGCCGACGCCCTGCAGGTTGGAAAGCCCATAGGTGTAGGTGCCCGGGTGCGCGCCGACGATCACGCCATTCTCCCAGGTTCCGAAGGCGAGCCCGCCCCCCATCCCGAAGCCGATGTTGGGTCGGAAGAGGAAGGAGAGGTAGAGGGTGCCCTCCGGCGCGGTGTACGCGGCGATCGCGCGCGAGTAGCGCGTGTAGTCCGCAGATTGGTAGGGCGCCGTGAGCGCTGAGCCCCCCGAGGTCTGCAGGTTGGGCCAGGTCAGCCCATCAAGAATCACCCCGGTGGGGATCGCCCCGATGTTGAACCACTTGCTGGACCAGCCCGTGCCACCGTTGGCCAGGTGCAGGTTCGGCCCACCTCCGTAGTTGAAGCCGTCGTAGGCGACCAGATCAGCGGAGGCCGCCAGCGTGACGCTGCAGGAGGCGACGATGGCCAGAGCGCGGATCGCGGTGTGTGTGCTGTTCATGAAGACGAATGTAGAGAGGCACGAGGCCTGCATCCATGCTTGCGTGGAAGAGTGCCGCGCGTTTTCACGAATCACGCTGGCTGAACGCGGGTATCTCCCTGCCACGCGCGGTTGCCAGAAGGGGAATCCCTCGCACGTGCCGGGGCTTCCGGTCCACCGCAAGCGCAGGAGACCTAGGGCGTCGGGTCCCCACGGAAGCCGCGCAGCCGCGGTATGCGTCGGGCGTCCTCCGCCGGCAGGCTGTTTGCGATGCGATACATCGCCTGATTCATGCGATCGGTCAGGGGCGCGCGCACCGCCATCTCGATCATGGCGATGCGCTTGCGCGGCGCGCCATCCCATTTCAAGCTGATCGTGGCAGCCGCCGGATCCGCACGACGGTCGATCTCGTCGATGACGCCCTCGGCCCAGGCTTCCCAGGGTGCCAGCGCTTCCTCGAACGCCGCCTCCGCGGCGGGCTTCGCGTCGGGACGGATGCGTGCCAGCGTGAAGAGCAGGTCCAGCCGATCGTCCACGACGTACGACAGCGATGGCGCGGAGGAGTAGATGCGCACCGCCCGCCGCCAGCGGTCCGCCAGCGCGGTGGGCAGCGCGGCGCTGGCGCGCGCCAGCAGGTCGGCATTGGCGCTCCGGATGTGCGTCATTCTCTTTTCCACCTTCGCCGACAGGGCCGATCCCATCGTCTGAAACTCTTCCATGGCTGCGCCTTCGCGAGCTGTCCCCTCCTGCGAATGGATGCGCTCTTCGTAGAACAGCTGAAACGCCTCCCCCGCTTCCTGCACCGCGATCGCCTCCTCCCAGAGCGCTGCTTCGGCGTCCTGCGAGCCGGCGATTTGCGCGCTGATTGCGATGAGCAGCTGCGCGCGCTCCTCGGCACTGCTGCGCATGTCCAGCGCGGCGCGGATGACATCCGGCACGCTCGAAGTGGACTGCGCCATTCCCAGGTGGAAGACCCCCTTCACCGCGGAGTCGCGGAGGCGGATGAATTCGGTGACATCCAGCAATGCTCGTCCCTCTGCGGCCGTCTCGCCCAGCGCCGAACGAAGCCCCGAAGACAATTGCGCATCCACCTCGCGCGCGGCTCTCCATGCATCTCGGCGCTTGGGCTGCGCCGCGACGGTCTTGCGGGCGTTCGCCAGCGATTCGGCATGGCTCTCTGGGTTGTTGGGACGGCTGGCGACCAGGGCTCGAAGCTCTGCGGCGGTCGGCTCGACCGACGCCTTCC
>JBGARR010000008.1:0-101497 GCA_044230125.1 Phycisphaerales bacterium | reverse complement strand
AGAGCGTCCCGCTGGCGTCGCTGGCATCGGTGACGCGGCGGCTTCCCAGGCAGAGGCGCAGGTAATCCTTGGGAAGCAAGATGCAGTCGGTGCGGCGCCAGGTCTCGGGTTCGTGCTGCTGCACCCAGCGGATCTTCGGCGCGGTGAATCCCGGCAGCATCCGGTTGCCGGTGCGTGCCAGGATCGTGTCGCGGCCCAGGTCGCGGTCGAGGGCTTCGCACTGCAGGGCGCTTCGGCCGTCGTTCCACAGGATGCAGGGGCGCAGGGGCTCGTTTTGGCGATCCACCAGTGTGGCGCCGTGCATCTGGCCGCTGAAGCCGATCGATTCGACGGCGCTTCCGGGGTCGGCGTGGCCCGCGGACTGCGCACGGGCCAGCGCGGCGCGCGTCGCGGCGTGCGCGGCGGAAATCCAGGCGCACGGGTCCTGTTCGCTCCAGTCCTGCTGCGGCGTGGAGAGCGGATAGTCGGCGCTGGCGCTGGCGCAGGGGCGGCCCGCTGCGTCGATGAGGAGCGCCTTCAGGCTGGTGGTGCCCAGGTCCAGGCCGAGGAAGAGTGGGCTGGTCCGCGCTGCTTTCATGGCGGCGTGGCTGGAGCGAACTACTTGGGGAGGACGCAGCCCACGGGGGCAGTGCGGGGGGTGCTCACGGGCTTGCCGGCGATGAACTCGTCCAGCGTGCGCTCCAGGTCGCGTACCTGCGGCTCGGCTCGGCGCGTGCCGCGTTCGGGGTACCAGTCATCGATGCGGCCTTCGTAGAGGGGCGTGCCCTTGGCAAAGTCGGCGCCATCGATGAGGACCACCTCGGGCACGACGCGGATTCCATAGTGCTTGCGGAGCGTCATGTCCTTGTCGATCATCACCGGGTACTTCAGGCCGAAGTCACGCGAGTGCTTCTGCACCTCTTCGTTGCTGATGGGGAGCTCGGCGTAGATGCCCAGGAAGCTGATTCCTTGCGGCTCGTACTTGGCGCGCAGGCGTTCCAGCTCGGGCTGATAGGAGTTGCTGATGGGGCAGTCCGACGAGATGAAGAGCAGGATGGTGCCGTGATGGTCGGCGGGGGCGGTGCTGGCGACCGGGCCGGCCTTGACAGGGGCGGCGCAGCCAGTGCATGCCAGGGCGGTGCCGAGCGCGAGGGCGAGCATGAGCGCGAATCGCTGCATGCGGGAGAGGGTACCGCGTACCTGGGTATCGACCGCGCCGTCGGTTGCACGGAAGGCGGGCGGGGGGACCGCGCCCTTTGTTGCGCGGAAGGCGTGCGGGGTGACGCGCCCTCCGTTGCGCGCGGGGCCCTTGCTCCGCGGACGGCCTCGCTCCACCAGGTTGCGCTCGGCCTCGTGGCGCCTCCTTGGCGGGGATGCACCCGGGAGGAGCCGTTGCCTGAGTTGCCCGCCTTCGTCGGCTTAACGCCGCTGCGCAAGGGCCCCGTGCTCACTGCGGGCGCTCGCCCGCCGACGATCGGGCGCGGAAGTGCCGTCCGTGGTGCCTCGTTGTCGGTGAGATCCAAGATGGAGGTTCGGTCTCGCTTGTTGAAGTCGGAGCCAAAGGCGACTTCCACCGGTCCCGACCGCCGAGGAACGATCGACGAACCTCGCCACGCCCGTCCCCACCCGTTGACCGGCCGGAGGGCCTCACCGTCCGACCGTCGTGCGGCGAGCGCCCGCAGTGAGCACGGGGCCCTCGCGCAGCGGCGTAAAGCCGACGAAGGCGGACAGCAGGATCACCGGATGGTCCCGGGTGCATCCCCGCCAAGGAGGCGCCACGAGGCGGAGCGGAACCTGGTGGAGCGACGCCGTCCGCGGAGCGAGGGCCCCGCGCGCAACGGAGGGCGCGTCACCCCGCACTGCCTCCGGGCAAGCGCAGCAATGCCCGCCTCACCCGCCCGGCAACCGGTAGGTGATGCCCGGCGCACTTTCACCCCCACGCGAGCATCGCGGCTCCCAGGACGCCCGCTGAGTCCTTGAGCTTGGTCATGCGCACGCTCAGGCGCGGCGCCAGCGCTGACGGGAAGACGTTGCGCTTGATGCTCTCCTCGACGCGCGCCACGTAGGGCTTGCCGAACGCCTCGGTCACGCCGCCTCCCAGCACCACGGTGCGCACGGAGAGCACGGTGATCCAATTGGCGATCGCAAGCCCAAGCAGGTCAGCCGCGCTGTTCACCACCAGCGTGACCAGCGGATCGCCCCCCTCGTAGCACTGTGCCAGCGCCGAGCTGCCCAGCGGGCCGCTCTTGCCCTCGGCCAACTGCCGCGCCAGTGCCTTGTGGTACAGGCTGTCGGGGTAGAAGCCCGCGCGCGTGGCGATCGAGCGCGTCATGCCGGTGCGGCTGCAGAACTCCTCCATGGTCGAACTGCCGGGCTGGCCGTTGGGGTAGACGATCGTCTGCCCGATCTCGCCCGCAGTGTGCATGTCGCCGCGCCAGAGGCGCTTGCCCAGCACCACGCCGCCGCCGACGCCGGTGCCCACCCACGCGGCCAGCAGCGAATCGCACCCCTCGCCCGCGCCGATCGTCGCCTCGCCCCAGGCCGCGACGTTGACGTCGTTGTCCACCAGCACCGGCAGCCCGGTGCGCTTGCGGAGCAGGTCGCCAAGCGGGACGTTCTTCCAGCCCAGGTTCCCCGCGGTGATCACCAGCCCCTTGCCGAAGTCCACGGGGCCTGGCGCGCCGACGCCGATCGCCGTGATGTCGGCCATGCGCACCTTTGCGTCGGCGCACGCCTCCTCAATCGTGGAGACGATGCGCTCGACGACCGCGTCGCGCCCCTCGCTGGCCTTGGTCTTGCGCTTGGCGCGTCCCTCGATCTTGCCCTTGCGGTCCACCACGCCGATGGACATGTTGGTTCCGCCGAGGTCGACGCCGACGACAAGTTCGCTCTTAGCCATGGGGCGGCCGAGGATAGCCGCGATCCGTACACTTCCACTCCATGTCGGACCCCCATGCCGTTCCCGCGCCCGCACAGCTCACCGCTGCGCAGGTGCAGCATGTGGCCAAGCTGGCCCGGCTGGCCATCGAACCCGGGCGCATCGAGACGTACCGCGCGCAGCTGGCGGCCGTGCTTGGGCACATCGCCAAGCTGGACGCGGTCCCGATCGCCGGCGTCGAGCCGATGGCGCACCCCTTCGAGAGCCACAACCGGCTCGCCGAGGACCTGCCCGTCGACTCGCTCTCCATCGAAGAAGTCCTGATGAACGCCCCCGCCGTCGAGGGGCGCTACCTGGCCGTCCCCAAGGTGCTTGCCGACGAGGAATGACATGACCGCCCGCGAGCCCACCGCCACCGACCCACGCCCCGACATGACCGCGCTGCGGGACGCGATCGCCAGCCAGACGCTGAGCGCCGAAACGCTCTGCGCGCAGATGCTGCGCGAGATCCACCGCGTCAACCCGCTGTTGAACGCCTTCCACGAGGTCTTCGACGAACAGGTGCTGGAGGCCGCGCGCCAGGCAGACGACGACGCGCGCGCGGGCCGCCCGCTGGGTGCCCTCGCAGGCATCCCGATCGCGGTGAAGGACAACATCGCGATGCGCAGCGGGCACACCACCTGCAGCAGCCGGATGCTGGGCAACTACCGCTCGCCCTTCGACGCCACCGTCATCGAGCGGCTGACCGGCGCGGGCGCCGCGGTGATCGGCAAGACAAACATGGACGAGTTTGCGATGGGCAGCTCGGGCGAGCACTGCCACTGGGGGGCGGTGCGCAACCCGTGGGACACCGATCGCGTCCCCGGCGGCAGCAGCGCGGGCAGCGCGGCGGCGGTCGCGGCGGGGCTCGCGGCGGCAGCGATCGGCAGCGACACCGGCGGATCCATCCGCCAGCCCGCGGCCTTCTGCGGCATCGTGGGCTTCAAGCCCACCTACGGGCGCATCTCGCGCTGGGGACTGGTCGCCTTCGGCTCAAGCCTGGATCAGATCGGCCCCATGACGCGCAGCGTGCGCGACTCGGCGCTCCTCTTCCAGCTGATGGCAGGACGCGACGATCGCGACAGCACCACCGCCGACCAGCCCGTCGCCGATGTGCTGGCAGACCTGGAACGCCCCCTCGATGGGCTGCGCGTCGGCATGCCCGTGCAGTACCTAAGCGATGCCAACGATCCCGAGGTGAACGCCGCCGTGCGCGGTGCGGCAGAGGCATACGCCAGCCTCGGCGCCACCATCGTCGACGTCCAGCTGCCCCTGACGGACGTGGGAATCAGCACCTACTACGTGATCGCCCCCGCCGAAGCGAGCAGCAACCTGGCGCGCTACGACGGCATCCGCTACGGCCACCGCGCGCAGGTGAAGCCCGGCGAAGACCTCTTCGCCCTCTACGCGCGATCGCGCTCGGAGGGGTTCGGCCCCGAGGTGCAGCGGCGCATCATGCTGGGCACCTACATGCTCAGCAGCGGCTATTACGACGCCTACTACAAGCGCGCATTGCAGGTGCGCCGGTGCATCAAGGATGAGTTCGACGCCGCGTTCCGCAACTGCGACGTGCTGCTGGGGCCCACCACTCCCAGCCCAGCCTTCCGCTTCGGCGCCAACAGCGACCCGCTGGCGATGTACCTCTGCGACGTCTACACGGTGAACATGAACATCGCGGGCATCTGTGGCCTCTCGCTGCCCGCGGGCACGGTGATGCGCGATGGCATCAAGCTGCCCATCGGCGTCCAGCTGCAGGCGAACGCCTTCGAGGAGGCGAAGCTCTTCCGCGCGGCGCGGATGCTGGAGAAGGCGCTGGGCTTCAGTGCAGTGGCGCCCGCCCCGGCAGTGGCGCAGTAGCTACTCCTGCGGACGCGCAATCGCGCCCAGGCGGCGCAGTTCTGCGTCGAAGGCGACCACGAACTCCTGCTCCTGCTTCGGCTCGCCCAGCACGCCGAGCCTGGCGGTGGCGGTGATCCTGCCGCCGGCGTCCCGACGCGCCACGATGGTGCCATCCTGCCCGTCAGGCATCTGCACCCAGACGGTGCACTGGTCCGCAGTCGACTCCGCGGAGACATATCCCAGGAACTGCTTGTCGGCCACGTTGCGGATCGCCATGGTGACGTCGCTCCAGCGAACGCCATCGGGTGCGGTCACCAAGGGGCGCGGGGCGTACCCCTGCGCGGCCGCCCGCATGTCGGCCAACACCTGGGCCTGCTGCTTGCTGTCCAGCACCACCGAAGGAGGAAACTCGTCGGCGGGGCTGTCGATGTCTGTCGTGGCTGCGTCGGGTTGGGTGCAGCCGCTGAGCAAGACCACAACAGGCCAATAAAAGCACCAGTGCGCCCTTCTGTCCGCGATGCCATGCGGTGCCATGCTCGGATCGTAACGGTGAAAGTAGAGGCTGCCCACTCGATGCCCGATAGACTTTTCAGGTTTCCACCGTAGCGCCCCGCGCGGGCTGCCCGCCTTTCTGTGAGCGGGAGCTTGGCACGGCCGGTGAATGCCCTCCACATGGTCTTCGGACACCAATCCAGCCGCTCGGCCCGCTCAGGACGGCGCACCCGGATACGCCGGAAGCTGCCGCGGCCAACCTCGGCAGGGGTCGCCTGGCTGCGCGACGAACGCAATTTTGCCGCGGTGCTGGTGGCGATCGCCTTCGTGGCGCTGGCGGCGGCCGTCATCACCTGGAGCCGCGAGATCCCCCGCTACTTCAAGGGCCAGGTGGTGGCCACCAGCCGCGTTCACCGGGTCGAGAGCACGAACCCCAACGAGACCGCCACCCGGCAGCGCCGAGAGGATGCCAGCAAGGCCGCGCCGCGCGTCTACTCCGAGAGCGCCGCCTACATCGAGCGCCTGCGCGCCGCCGTCGAGGGGCTGCCCGTCCTGCTGCAGGACAAGGCCACCTTCGAAGAGGTCCAGCCCGCCGTCAGGACGCGCTATGGCCTTTCGCCCGAGAGCTTCGCAGCCTTCCAGGCGCACCTGCGCGCCGACGACCTGGGCGGCTGGAAGCGCTGGACCGACCGCTACCTGCGCCAACTGACGGTGGTGGTGCCGATCGTCTCCTCCTCCGAGTTCGAGGCGTACTCCACCGCAGTCAAGCGCATCGTCGTGGTGCCCGCCGACGAGGCGATCCCCGGCGACCGCGCGCAGGCTGTCCCGCTGGGGCGCAACGCGATCGAGCTGCGCATGGACGACCCCGGCGCGATGCGCACCCGCCTTGTCGCCGAAGCGACCGAGGCGGGCTTCCCGATGGAGCTGGCGCGCATGGTGGTCGCGCCGCTGGTCGCCGACCCCAAGCCGACGATCGAGTTCGACGCCGACGCCACACGCTCCGCCGCCGCGCGCGCCGCCGACGAGGTGCAGCCGGTGGTCGAGGTGCACCCGCGCGGTGAGGCGCTCTTCGTCGCCGGCGACACGCTGACCGACGAACAGGTGGAGCATGTTCAGGCGGAGCAGCGGCGCTTCGACGATACGCAGACGATGGCGGGTTTCATCGGCGCCGCGCTGGCGACGGGGGGCCTGGCCGCGGTCTTCGCGCTGCTGGTTGGCACGCTGACATCGCTCTATGACCGCGCCATCTTCCGCGACTGGCGCAAGCTGGCTGGCGTCTACCTGCTGATGCTGGCCCCCACGCTGCTGGCCTCCCCCGCCTCGGCGATCTTCCCGCGCGCCACCGTCTTCAGCTCGATCGGCGCCTCGCTCTTCGCCACCGGCGTCCTCTCGATCGTCTTCGGGCTGCGCATCTGCCTCTTCGTCATCATCCTGCAGGCGGCGCTGCTGACGCTGGCACTGGGCACTGCGCCAAGCCTCTTCCTGGCCAACGTGCTGGCGTGCACCGTCTTCGCGCTGGCGCTGCGCGACATCCGGCAGCGCTCGACGCTGGTGGTCGCCGCCATCGCCGCCGCCATCGCCGCGGGGGCGGCCATCATGGTCTCCGGCGTCTACACCGGCACGGGCGGCTCGCCCGCCGTCAACTACGCCGTCGGCGAGGCGCTGGTGGCGCTGGTGACCGCGTTCTTCGTGGGGTTCCTGATCATCGGACTGCTGCCCACCATCGAGCGCCTCTTCGGCGTCACCACCGGCCTGACGCTGGCCGAGCTGCGCGATCCCAAGCAGCCCCTCCTGCGCGAACTGCAGCGGCGCGCGGCAGGCACGTGGAACCACTCGCTGCAGGTGGCCAACATCGCCGAGGCCGCCGCCGAGACGGTGGGCGCCGACGGCCTGCTCACCTATGTGGGCGCCCTCTACCACGACATCGGCAAGATGAACAAGCCCGAGTACTTCGTGGAGAACCAGACGGGGCTGAACCGGCACGAACGCCTCTCACCCGCCATGAGCCTGCTGGTGATCGTCGGGCACGTGAAAGACGGCATGGAGCTGGCGGCCGAGTACGCCCTGCCCAAGCGGGTGCGCCACTTCATCGAGAGCCACCACGGCACCACGCTGATGGAGTACTTCTTCGCCGCCGCGCAGCGCCGCGCGGGCGAGGACGAGATCAACGAAGCGGACTTCCGCTATCCCGGCCCCAAGCCGCGCACGCGCGAAGCGGCGATCCTGATGCTGAGCGACTGCGTCGAGAGCGCAAGCCGCACGTTGAGCGAGCCCACCCCCGCGCGCGTCGAGCAGCTGGTCCGCGACCTGAGCCACAAGCGCCTGGTGGATGGCCAGTTCGACGACAGCAGCCTGACGTTCCGCGAGCTGCGGCTGGTGGAGGACTCGATCATCAAGAGCCTGAACGCCATCTACCACGGCCGCATCAGCTATCCGTCGCAACGATCCGAGCAGCGCGAGTCGCGCGGCGATTCCCCGCTGCCGAAGGTGGCGTCGTGACGGGGACCGCGGCGAGCTCCAGCACGCGCCAAGCGGCGTTGGCCAGGGCGTAGGAGGCGATCTCGGAGTATCGAACGCGCTGCGCGCCCGCACCCACGCCCCCACCCGCACTCGCACTGGCACTCGCATTGGCAGGCACAAAGACGCAGAACTGCACATCGCGATGGCTGGTCACATGCGTGAAGGCGCCCACCTGCCGCAGCGGTGCCCCCCAACGGCTGGCGATCGCCGCCGCATCCTGGGGTGAGTCTGACTCGAAGGTGGGCGGCTGCCACAGCCGCGCCCACAGCCCACGTCCGGGGCGCTGCTCCAGCAGCACACCATGCGCGTCGGCGTCCACCACCGCGTTCCACCAAAGCGTCCGACGGGCGCTGGCCTTGCGCGGCGCCGGAAACTCCGCCGCACTGCCCGCCGCGTGCGCACGGCAGCGCGCCGCAAGCGGGCACCGCCGGCAGTGCGGCTCGCCTGGAACGCAGACGGTGGCCCCCAGTTCCATCAGCGCCTCGTTCAGCACCGCGGGCTGGGCGCACGCGTGCACCAGCGCGGTGGCTTGCTCCCAGGCCCACGCCTCTGAGGCTGGGTCCCCCGCCCGCGTCGGGGCGCCTGCCACCCGGCTCAGGACGCGCAGCACGTTTCCGTCCACGATCGGCTCGCGGGCCCCATGGACGATGCTGGCAATCGCCCCCGCCGTGTAGCGCCCCACCCCGGGCAAGGTCAGCAGTGCCGTGGCATCGGCGGGAACCTGCCCCCCGTGGGCGTCCCGCACCACCTGCGCCGCACGGTGCAGCAGCCGCGCGCGGCGGTAGTACCCCAGCCCCTGCCAGGCGGCCAGCACGGCGTCCTCCGACGCATCGGCCAGGGCCACGGGGGTGGGGAATCGCTGCAGGAACCCCTCGAAGGCCCCTGTCACCCGTGCCACCTGCGTCTGCTGCAGCATCACTTCGCTGACCAGCGCCCGGTATCCCGAACGCTGGCGCCGCCAAGGAAGGTCCCGCGCCGCAGGCGGGAACCAAGCCTCAAGCGCAGCCGCCACCTCTCGGGGGGCCGGAATCTGGGGAAGGGCCTGCGCCGCGGGGGCATCAGGCACCGGGCCGGAACCCGATGACTTTGGGGGACGGATGGTCATGGAACTGGTCGGCCTGCGGGTCGGGGACGGTTGCCTCCCTGGCCACGCCGAAGGTACCGTACCGCTCCTCTGCCGCCGGAACGCCGACGGCCAGTCCGCGCCCCTTTCCCCCCGCCTTCCCGCCCGCCGGGACAGGCCCATTCGATCAGGCGAGACCCATGGCCAAGCTGTTCTATACGCTCGATGAAGCTGCCCAGAAGCTCCGCAAGTCCGCTGACGAGGTCCTGGCGATGGCCAAGGCCGGACAGCTGCAGGAGCTGAAGGACAAGGACCAAGTGCTCTTCCGCCGCTCGGCGATCGACCAGCTGGCAGCCGAGGACGAAGGGGGCGAACTGAACCTTGACAACTTCGACGCGGGCAGCTCCGGCAGCGACATCCGCCTGGGCGGAAGCAGCGTCGGCGGCGAGGAGCTGCGCCTGGACGGCGACATGAACCTGGCTGACGGCACCCGGGCGCCGCATGGCACCGACGGCGCCGACGACAGCATGACGATCGGACTGGCCGACAGCAGCGCGAGCGCCCACGGCAAGCCCGTTCCGGGCAAGACGGCTCCAGGCAAGACGGCTCCGGGCAAGCCCGCCGCGGGCAAGCCTGCGCAGCGCACCGGTTCGCCCTCCGCCAGCGCCAGCGGCAGCGCCTCCGGAATGGGTCTGGCGGACAGCAACGCCGACAGCATGATGATGGACGGACCAGCCGGCAGCGGCGCGCGCGCCAAGCCGGACGACTCGATGAGCCTTGGCACCCCGGGCAACACCAGCCTGGAGACCGTCGGCTCGGGCAGCGGCCTCCTGGACATCAGCAGCGACGAGAGCTTCTTCGGTGCGCAGATGATCGAGGAGAGCCTGGGCGGCGACGAACACGGCGCGCTCCCCACCGACGCGGGTGACATCTTCGGCGGCGGCGAGGCCGCAGCCTCCGAAGAGGCATCACCGGTCACCGCAGGCACCACGGGCGTCACCTTCGGCAGCGCCACCCTGGCCGAGGCGCACGATGCCAAGTTCAGCGGCTTCACCGCAGGTGCCATGGTCGTGGCGGCCATCGCGCTGGTGGCGCTGGGCTGGGCGGTGATCGAGTCCACGGTCGGCAACACCAACGATGTCGGCAAGATGATCGCCGACAACTGGATGTACGTCCTGGGCGGCTCGGTCGTGGCGGTCCTGGCCTGCGGCGGCATCGGCTTCGGCATCGGCAAGGCCACCGCCTGACGGCGGAGCCGACCGAATGACGCTGTCACGCTACGGATTCAAGGAGTGGGTCACGATCACGGTCATCGCCGCGCTCGTCGCGGCGGCGCTTTGGTACTTCAAGCTGTGGATCGGGGTGGCCATCGTCGCGCTGCTGTGGGCCGGCGGTGTGGCCTTCTTCCGCGACCCCTGGGGCAGGCATCCCGCCAGCGCCGTCCCCAATGACATGGTCAGCCCGGCCGACGGGAAGGTCTCCGCCGTGCTGGATGTCGACCACCACCCGGCCATCGGCGGACCCGCCAAGGTGATCCGGATCTTCCTGAGCGTGCTGGACGTGCACATCAACCGCTTCCCCTGCGACGGCGTCGTGAAGGAAGTGGTGCATGCGCCAGGCAAGTACCTGGATGCGCGCAAGGAGGAGAGCGCGCGCGTCAACGAGTCGGTCACCACCGTGCTGCAGATCGCCAGCGGTGAATTGGTCGGCGTGCGGCAGGTCTCCGGCGCGATCGCACGCCGCATCGTCTGCGGACTGAAGACGGGGCAGCGCGCACGCCGGGGGGCGCGCTTCGGGATGATCAAGTTCGGCTCGACCACGGAGCTGATCCTGCCGCGCCCAGCGAATGTCGCCACCCACGTGAAGGTTGGCGACCGCGTCACGGGCGGCGTCACGATCCTTGCCACGCTTGGCGCGCCGCGCTGAAGCGGTGCTGCAAGCGGGGCCAGTTGCACGTCTGCGCGAAGCCCCGCCAGCCCCTCCACCTCAGTCGATGTCTGCGGAGCCCTTGGGCCACGCCGCCGAGCGGCAGACTGCGATGCGCATGATCCGGTCCAGGTGATCGCCGATGACGCCCGCCAGCGCCCCCACCGTCTCGCCCGCATTGGCGGGCCACGGAGTCTGCGCCTCCTGCAGGAGCAGCAGCGCGCCGAAGCGATCGCCCCGATGGACCACGGGGGCGATGATCGCGCGCTGCCCGTGCAGCACGCCGCCCCCGGGGGGCGCCTCGGAGAGCAGCTCGGTGGCGTCCTCTACCGCGGTGGCGACGGGCTCCAGCCCCAGCTGCGGGCAGACCTCGCGGGCGATCAGCCCCAGCGTCGCCTCCGCGCGCGGACGCTCGATGCCGTTGGCGCCGAAGGCGGCAAGCGCGTGTTCGCCGCGGCTGTTGCACAGCCAGAGCGCCACGCTGCAGGGGTGGAAGCGCGCGAGCACATGCTCGGTGGAGATCGTGAGCAGCGTGCCAATGTCCAGGTCGTGGCCCAGCAGGCCGCGAAGCTCGGCGGCTGCGATGGCGGCGTCCGTCCGCGCGTCCACCGCCTCGAAGGCGGTGACGAATTCGTTGCCCACCGAGCGGATGCGCTCGACGGCGGCGTCGCGCTCGTAGATCAACCGCGAGCGGCTGGCAAGGACGTGGCGCAGCAGATTCTCCAGGCGCTCGCACCGCGCACGGAGCGAGCGAACCGGGGAGCGACCCGACGGAACGGACAGATTGGAACGACGAACAGCCATAGTGGAAATTGATCGGGCCGATCGACAGCGCGATTCAACGCAAGGGGGCGCATTTACCGAGTTTTTTCGCTGTAGCGGATTTCTTCCCGACCGCCCGTGGACTCACGGGGCGCTCGCGCCACGACGGCTCTCCCAGAGGCTCACGGCCTCGGGCGCGCGCGGATAACTGGGCTCCAGGAGCAGCGGATCAATGACCTCTCCGGACGCCAGCAGGAGCTCGCCGATTTCCAGACAGAATCTGGCATGAAAGTGTGCAGGCAGCATGCCGGCACCAGCGGCGCGCGCCGCGCCCAGGAAGGGTTCAGGCAGGTGGCCATCGGCGATCAGCGCTGTAGTTCCGGGCGCGGGCACGAATTCCGCTGCGTCCATGAGCCCGGCAAGAACGCGTCGGGGCATCCCGCCGCTGATGCGCAGCGTCTCGATCCAGGCTGTGGAACCCTTGGCGGCAAGCGCCACCATTGCGGTCCCATCGCCAAGCACGCCTTCGGCAGCAAGCGCACGGGCGGCGACCAGCGCCGATGGCACCGCCACTACCGCAGCGCCCGTCGCGTCGGCGATCGCCTTGGCGGTGGCGCAGGCGACGCGCAGCCCGGTGAAGCCGCCAGGCCCGGTCGAGACGAGGAGCGCGTGCAAGTCGCCGGGCGCCACGCCACCCTCCCTGCAGATGGCATCGATGACCGCGAGCAGGTTGTCATGCAGGTCATCGGCGGGCGGCACCACATGCTCGCGGAGGGCAGCACCTGGCTGCGCCCGCAGCGCCACGCTTCCCGTGCGCTGACTCATCTCGATGGCCAGCACCGCGCGCGGCCCCAAACTAGACATCGATCGCCCCCAGCGATGCCACCGGGAAGGAGTGCAGCATCAGCTCATCGGCGTCGGGCGCGTCCAGGGCAAGGTTCAGCGGCACCACTCGGCCGCGCTCATGGTCGGTGTTCAGGATAAGCATGTTGGGATGCGGTGCCTCGATGCCATTCTCCGTGTGCGCATGCCCGATGACGAAGAGGCTCACCCCCCACCGCTGGGCCAGCAGCTGCAGCTGGTCGGGCGCCCAGCCGCGCCCCCACACCATCTTCCATGCGGTGCCGCTGCGGTGCTCGTAGTCAGCCTGCTCCAGCGGCCGGTCCAAGATGGCCAGGTCGAACCCCTCCATCTCGTAGGGGGAGGGAAGCGAGTGGCTGAGCATCGCTCCATTTTCGCAGCGCAGCGCCAGCGGCATGGCGCGCACGAAGCCGTCGATGGACTCCTCGACCACCTGCTGATCGTCGCCGAAGGCCCACTCAAGTCCCGCGTCGAAGAGCTCAAGGTTGTTGCCCGCCCCCTTGGAAACGGGCTGCCGAAATGCCTGCGCCAGCTCATGGTTGGCAAGGACCACATGCACCTGCCCCGGGTGCTGCAGCAGCAGCTGCGCCACGCGGCAGAGCATGCGGTAGCTCAGGTCCACGCCATTCACCAGGCGGTCGCCGTGGATCAGCTCGTGCAGCACCACGTGATTGTCGCTGCTGAGCTCCAGGCGCGCCGCCAGCTTCACGGCCTCGAAGTGCGTGGGGTTGTCGTGCAGGTCGCCCGTCAGCAGCAGGCGCCCGCGGCGCGGCAGGTGCACCGACGAACCGCGGCGCAGCGAGCAGGCAAGCATCTGCTCGGCGGCCGCATCCAGCAGCGCGCACACCTGCGCCGCGTCCTGCATGCTGATGGAGGCTGGATCGAAGGTCACGGCGTGACCGTCACTGACACGAAGAGCGGGCCCTTGCCGCTGGCCGTCTCCAGCTCGACGGGGATGTAGTGCGCCCCCACCAGCCCCTGCTTCGGGGTGAAACGCAGCACCAGGTCGACGAAGTCCTCGCCACGCTTGGTGGCGCTCACGATCTCGATGGTGCCCTCGCCGCCCGGGACGCGCGCACCCTTCACGTCGCTCCAGGCGGGGTTCGTGACGCGCCCCTGCGCCGAGGGATTCAGGTGCTCGATCGTCGTGGTGACGTCGACGGGCGTCCCCGCCTTCACGCGGCCGGCCAGCAGCACGCTCTCGGGGGGAAACCAGAAGCGCTGCAGTCGCGGCATGTCGAAGCGGCTGGCGGTGGTCTCGTGGCGCACGCGCAGCGGCACCAGCGGGCAATCGTCGCGGTCCGTCTCGACCACCCACCACTGCGGCAGCGCATCGCCGATCATGATGTCCGCGATGCGCCACTGCAGCTCGTACTGCGCGCGCGGCGCGTCCTTGGCGGCGTCGAAGCCCTCGATGACCGGTGGGTGGCCGCCCGCGCTCAGGATCCGGAAGGGCTTGCCGTCGACGGAGTTGAGGGTGATCTTGCCCTGCGTGGAGTTTCGGAGCGCATCGACATATGCGGGGGCGACGCGCACGGGCATCGTCACGTCCCCTTGCATCTTCGCCTCCATCATGCCGTTGAAGCCCTCGAAGGCGATCATCACCTTGGCGTCCTTCATCCCTGGGGACTTCGGGACCAGCAGCGCCGCAGTCAGTTCGAGCGTGCCGCCCGGGGGGATGGTCTTGCCGGTGATGTCGCTGATGTCCGTGCACTTGCAACTGGGGACGGCGCGCGCCACCACCAGCGGTTCGCGCCCGACATTGCGAAGCAGGAACTTGGCCGGGTGCTTGGTGCCGGGGCCGACGATGCCGAAGTCGACCAGCGGCGGGGAGATCTCCAGGGGGATGCGCGCCATCTGGGGGGAGCCCGCGGGAATCGGCGGGCGGGTACCAGCGGGCGGCGTTGCCGCGGGCCCCACCGGGGCGGCGGGCGCGGCGGGCGCGGCTTGGGGAGCGGCGGCGAGGGTGGCGAGGGTGGCGACGGGAGAGAGCGCCGGGTGGGAGCAGAGAGCAAGGAGGGCGCAGAGGGGGGTCATCAGGGGCATGGTGTTGGGTTCCTGTTCACGCGGGCGGCGGGGCGGGCTGCCGAGCGTGCTGCAAGCGGGGGCGAGGCGGCGACGAGCGAAAAGTCTACGGCTTTGCGCAGTGCCCGGTTCACGCCGCGGCGAGCGGCGCCAAGGAGCGATGCGGCAGGGAGCGATGCGCCCAAGCGCCGCGCGCCGCGCGCTCCGGAGAGCGCGCGGCGCGCGGATGAACTTCACGAGATTGCCAGGACTCGGCCCTGATCAGCCCCAGTTGCCCAGGAGCAGGCCAAGGTCGGCGCCGTCAGTGGTGCCGTCGCCGTTCAGGTCGCTGTGCCCGGCTGCGCCCCAGCCGCCCAGGAGCAGGCCAAGGTCCGCGCCATCCACGACGCCATCCAGGTTGATGTCGCCAAGGACCGTGCAGGCGCCGTCGCCGGAGGCGGGGACGATCTTGTAGATCTGCCCGCCATGGTCGGCGATGTAGATCTCGCCATTCTCGTCCTCGCCGAAGCAGGCGATCTGGTCGACGGTGGTGCCCTGCAGCGATGTCTTCAGCTCGGCGTTGCGCAGCTGGAAGTCGGACTTCACCCCGTTGACATAGCGGAACGACCAGAAGTTGGCCGTGCTGTAGTCAGCGAAGAAGTAGGTGCCCTGCAGGTCGGGGATGCGGCAGCCGCGATAGACGTATCCGCCGACGATCGCAAACCCACCCGTCGTGTTGTTGACATGGGTGTAGGTGTGGATGGGTGCGGTGAGCGTCGCGCCGTTGCAGGTGCAGCCGCTCAGGCCGGTGCAGTTGGCGCCCTCAGTGCAGCGCCATCCGTAGTTGCGGCCGCCCGGGGCGCCCGCCGCCTGGAAGTCCACCTCTTCGATCGCGCCCTGGCCGACATCGCCGATCCACAGGTCGCCCGTCACGCGGTCGAAGCTGCATCGCCAGGGGTTGCGAAGGCCGTACGCCCAGATCTCGTCGTCGCCCGCGACGCCCACGAAGGGGTTGCTGGCGGGCACGGTGTAGTACGGGGTGGTGCCGCCGACCGTCGGCTTGATGCGGTGCATCTTGCCCAGGCGCATGCTGGTGATCGTCTGCGCGCGGTTGCCCGGATCGTTGGCGCTGCCGCCGTCGCCCACCGCCATGTAGAGGTTGTTGTCCGGGCCGAAGCCGATCCAGCCGCCGTTGTGGTTCGTGAAGGGGTCGGACCAGGACATCAGCGTGACGCCGCTGGCCGGATCCGCCACGTTCGGATTGGAGGTCGAGACCTTGTAGCGCGCCAGCACGTCATTGGTCGGGCTGGTGAAGTAGACGTAGAACTGGCCGTTCGTCGCGTAGTCGGGATCGAAGGCCAGCCCGAGCAGGCCCTGCTCGTCGTTTACCGATGCACCGCCAGTCACCAGTGAGTCGATGTCGAGGAACGAGGTGGGCAGCAATGTGTTCGTCGTCAGGTCGACGATGCGGACACGGCCGGCCTTCTCGAGCACGAAGAGGCGCGATGCGTCCCCCGGCGCGTGAGTGATGAAGGTGGGGTAAACCAGCCCGCTCTGGACGATGCGCGTGGACTTCAGCGGCGTTTGCGCAACTGCAGGCAGGGCGATCGTGGCGGCAAGGATGGCGGCGGTGAGGGTCGCAATGGCCTTCATGACAGGTCGATTCTCCAGTTGAATTCGGGGGAAGTCATGAACGATACGCACTTCCCGCAGAGGCAGACGCATGTCCGTTCAGGATGTTCTCGGAATTGCCGAGCGCAACGCCCATCGGTGCAGATCAGCGCCAATTCTTCACCTTCCCAACGGGAGTTTTCCGGGTGTCCGATGGCGCGCAGGTTTCGGGACCCTTGAGCAGCTCCGTGTGCACCAGCGGAAGCAGCCGCACCAGTCCGGGTCAGGCGCAGACGCCCGAGTGCTCAGCGTGCTCCCAGCGGCACCGGAGGCCCAGGAACGCCAGTCGCACCCTGCAGGATGCTGCGGCCCTGCTGGATGCCGCCGTCCAGCCGATCGAAGACCTGCGCGTAGCGCGCCACCGCGGCCAGCACGCGCGCGGCGTCGGCGGCGTCGACTGCCTCGGTCAGCAAGGGCAGCATCGTCGATGCGTAGCCGCTGTCGCGGTCGCTCGCGGCGAGCAGGCTCCGGAACCAGGGCCGTCCCTCAAGACCTTGCTCGTCGAGCCATGCGCGGTCGAGCGAGATGAGCACCACGTCCAGCCGCGCGCGATCCGAGGTGCCCAGCTGCGAGATCGAGCTGGCCAGCTGCGCATCCAGCTGCGCGCCCAGCTCGGCGGTGGCGCGCGCGCGAGCGACCAGCGGTTCGAGGGCCGCCAGCGTTGCGGGATCCTTGGTGCGCTGCTTGATCGCCTCCAGGAACCGTTGTGCATCGTGACCGTGGCGCGCGGCGCTCAGGGGCACTACGGGTGACCGAGCCAGCAGGCCAGCAAGCGCATTGGTCATGCGCGCGATCATCAGCGCAGGGGCGTAGTCGCTGCCGACCACCGTTCGGTACCAGGCGATGGTGTCGTAGTTGCTGTGGTAGCTGTTGCCCGCCGAGCCGCCGCTGCCCAGCGAGGCGCTGGCGATGCCCAGGTGGCAGTTGAATGCGATGTGGTCCGATCCGCCGCCCAGGTCGCCGAAGGTGGGCGCCTTGCGGCCGCCGCCGGAGATGCGGTCGTAGACGGTCTCGTCGCCCGCGCCGCGCGCCTGCGGCACGCGCACGGTGGCGCTCAGGATCGCCTCGTCCAGCGAGGGAGAGCAGGCCGCGCCGAAGTCGGTGCCCATCGCTGCCATGTCCAGGTTGATGTATGCGACGCCCCCTTTCAGAAGCCGGTCGCGGTGTCCCTCGACCCATTCGGTGCTGCCGATGATGCCGTACTCCTCGGCGCCCCACGCGGCGAAGATGACGGTGCGCTCCGGAAACTCGCCTCGGCGCGCCGCCTCGGCAAAGCTGCGCGCGCTCTCCATCAGCACGATGGTGCCCGCCAGCGGGTCCGCTGCGCCGAATCCCCACGCATCATGATGGCACCCGATGATCACGTACTGGTCGGGATGCGTGCGCCCGCGCACCGATGCGATCACGTTGGCGGTGCGGCGCCGGTCGCGGTCCTGCACCACCTTGACATGCACGCGCAGCCCCGGCCCGCCAGCAAGGCGGTACTCGACGGGCATGCCCCCCTTGAAGCCCGAGTCTTCGGGGACTGCCGCCCCCTGCATGCGCATCATGATCTGCGCGGCTGCGCCGTATCCGATGGGCTGCACCGGAATCTTCGGGAGCCCCAGCTTGGAAGGATCGATGCGTTCGGCATCGGCGGTGGCCGCCTCGAAGGGCGTCTGCGGGTCGCCGGGATAGTCGAGCGCCAGGATCGAGCCGCGCTGGATGCACGAGTCGTTCGCCCATCCCCCCTCCGGCCAGGTCTTGCCCTTGCCGCTGCCGGCATCGGCGGGGTCGGTGAAGATGATCAGCGCCGAGGCGCCCGCCTCCTCGGCGAACTTCGACTTGTAGCCACGGAAGTTGCCGCCGTAGCGCGCCAGCACGATCTTGCCCGTGCAATCGATGCCAAGCTGCTTCAGCTTCTGGAAGTCCTGCTTCGTGCCGTAATTGGCATAGACCACTTCGGCGGTGACATCGCCATTTCCGCTGTAGGCGTTCCATCCGTAGGTCAGGCCGGGGTGCTGCGCGGAGGGATCCTCCAGCAGGTTGCGTTCGGTCAGGGGCAGCGAGATGACGCCGCGGCGCGTGGGGCCGGCCGCGGGCACTGCACCAGCCGCGGGCACTGCACCAGCCGCGGGCACTGCACCAGCGGCGGGCACTGCGCCGGCCGCGGGCCCCGCACCAGCAGCGGGGCTCTCTTCGCGAGGCATGATCTCAACGATTGCCTCGTGTGGCTGTGGGAGCATCGCCTCGAACTCTTCGACGACCGTTGGCAGCCCCATCGCGACGAATGCCGCGCGCAATCGCTCAATTTGGCGACGGTCCCCCTCGGTGCCCGCGATGTGGGGCTCGCTTCCAAGCAGCTCGTGCCAGCGCGCGAGGCTGGTGGCGGTCGGCGCTTCGTTCAGCGAACGGACGTATCGGTCGACCGATCCACGCTCAACCGCCGGGGCTGCCGCCAATGCCGGGGGGGCGGGGGCGGCGGCGGGTTCACCGGCCCCGGCGTTTCCCAAATGTGCAGGCAAGTGTGCAGGCAAGTGTGCAGGCAAGTGTGCAGGACCTGCAGCGCGCCCCGATGGCAGCATGGTCGCAGCCGTCGGCGCCGCCGCGATGGTGGCGGCTGCCGCCACCGTTCCGACCGCGGCGATGAAGATGACCCTGGACACGACCATCGGACGCCCAACCCTACCGCCCGGCGACGGCGAAGTTGCCCAGCTCCGGAAGGTCAGGCCGACTCGTCAGTGCCCGGCAGCCTTTGGCGCGGCCGCGCCCCCCAGCACCTGCGGCCACGGGTTCGATCCGTGGCAGTAGGCGCCGGTGCGTTCCACATAGTTCTGGTGGTACGCCTCGGCGGGCGTATACACGCCCCCCTCGATCACCTGCGTCACGATCTTCTTTCCTCCGTAGGCGCCCGCCGCGGTCAGGTCGGCGATCACCTTCCTGGCGGTAGAGGCCTGCTCGGCGGAGCCGCAGAAGATGGCCGAACGGTACTGATCGCCCACGTCGGGCCCCTGGCGGTTCAGCTGCGTGGGATCGTGCATGACGAAGAACCCCTCGCAGAGCTGCCGGTAGGAGACCTTGGAGGGGTCGTAGACCACCTTCACCACTTCGGCGTGGCCGGTGTCGCCTGCGCAGACCTGCTTGTAGGTGGGGGCGGCCGTCTTGCCTCCCATGAAGCCGCTCTCCGCGCTGCTGACGCCGGGGCAGATTTCGAACCAGTGCTCGATGCCCCAGAAGCAGCCGCCCGCGAAGTATGCGGTCTCCAGCTTCACGGCGGCAGCAGTGCCGCTGCTGGGCGCGCCGGGAGCAGTGGCGGTAGCGACCGCTGCCGGTGCAGCGCCCGCGGGCGCACCATCCTTGGCAGCTTCCGCCGCGAGCGCAGCTTCGCCGCGCGCGAGCCCTGTGGGACCCTTGGTCAGTGCATCCGCAGGCAACGCGCCCTTGTCATAGAACTTCAGCGCCGCGGAGTTCAGGCAGTAGCGCAGCCCCGTGGGCTTGGGGCCATCCTCGAAGACATGCCCCAGGTGGGCCGAGCAGCGCGCGCAGTCGATCTCGGTGCGCGTCATGCCATGCGTGTTGTCGCTGACGTATGCGATGTGCACCGGGTCGATCGGTGCGTAGTAGCTGGGCCATCCGGTGCCGGAGTTGAACTTGTGCTCGCTGGAGAAGAGCGGCAGTCCGCAGACGACGCATGCGTAGGTGCCCTGCTTCTTGTTGTCCAGCAGGTTGCCGCAGAAGGCAGCTTCGGTGCCCGCCTTCTGGGTGACGCGATACGCCTCGGCGTCCAGCTTCGACGCCAGCTCCTCGACCTTGGCGCGTGGCAGCGGATGGATGTCGTACCCGGAGCTTGAGATGCCGTTGGCGGGTGGCGTGGTCTTCATCGGGTTGTCCTTGTCGTTGCTGGCGTTGGCGCATGCAGCAAGGGATCCTGCCGTCATGGCGGCAAGACAGATCGAAGCCAGGAATCGAGAGAATGCCATCAGTAGCCTCCGTATCGGTGAGCAAAGCGTAGGTCAGTTGGGCGCCCGTGAGCGCGGCTGGGCCAAAATGCAGTTGCCGCGGGCAAACAACCAAGACGCTCGGGGCCGCTTGACGGTTCGGGCCCCGCCAGGCCGGGACCGAAGCGCCCGGTGGCGCGTTACGCTTCCGCCATGAGGCAGGCGGAACGAAGGGAGTTCTTTGCGCAGGTGGCCGTCCTGGCGGCGACCGGCGCGTCGCTGGCGGGATGCGCCGGGGGAGCGGGCGGCGGCGCGGGCGCGGGCGGTGCAGGGCACGGCGGCGCCCCGGACGCCCCCGGCGCAGATCCAGTGCCGGCCACCGAGGCGATCGACGCACGGAGCATCGCCGAGGCCGAGAAGCTCGCCGGCATCCGGTTCACCAGTGCTGAACGGACGCAGATGCTGCGGACGATCGGTGATGCCCGCAAGCAGTTCCAGGCGCGCGTCGCGATCGGCCCCTTGCCGAACGACCTTGCGCCCGCCGAGGTCTTCCGTGCCGAGCTGCCGGGAAGACCCGCGCTGCGCGTGACCACCGAGGGCGATCCCTATGAGCTGCCGATGATGAAGCTGCCCGGGGCATCGCCCACCGATGCCGAGCTCGCGTTTGCGCAGGTGCCCACCCTGGCGGCGATGCTGCGCGGCGGATTGGTGACCAGCCGGCGTTTGACCGAGCTCTCGCTGGCGCGTCTTGATGCGCTGAACCCGAAGCTCCTCTGCGCGATCACCATCATGCGCGAGCAGGCGCTCTCCACCGCGGACCGAATGGACGCGCAATTGCGCGATGGGAAGTTGCGGAGCCCACTGCACGGCATCCCCTACGCGGCGAAGGACCTCTTTGACACCGCGGGAATCGCCACCACCTGGGGCGCCGAGCCCTTCCGCGGGCGCGTCCCCGAACGCAACGCGTGGGTCATCGACGCGCTGGAGCGCGCGGGCGCGGTGCTGGTGGCCAAGACCGCGCTGGGTGCGCTGGCCTACGGCGACATCTGGTTCGGCGGCATGTGCCGCAATCCGTGGAATCCCGCGCAGGGATCCAGCGGCTCCAGCGCGGGCAGCGCTTCGGCGGTGGCCGCGGGAATCGTGCCCTTCGCGCTGGGAACCGAAACGCTCGGCTCCATCGTCTCGCCGTGTGCGCGCTGCGGCGTCAGCGGGCTACGCCCCACCTTCGGTCGCGTCCCGCGCACCGGCGCCATGGCGCTGGTCTGGTCGATGGACAAGATCGGGCCGATTGCGCGCAGCGCCACCGACTGCGGCATCGTGCTGAATGCGATCAACGGCGTCGATGCCGCCGACCCATCGAACGCGCCCGCCCCCTTCAGCTGGTCGATGCGCCACGACGCGCGGGGGCTGCGCGTGGGCTACGACCCCGCGTGGTTCGAGGGGGAGTCGGGCAAGCTCCGCGAGCCGCTCCTTGCCGCGCTGCGTGATGCGGGCACCACGCTGGTCGAGGTGAAGTCTCCGGACGTCGCCTCCCTTCCGCTTCTGGCGCCGCTGATCGCCGAGGCCGCCGCTGCCTTCGAGGAGCTGACCCGCAGCAACGCGGATGACAGCCTTGCGTGGCAGGCGGACGAGGCATGGCCGAACACCTTCCGCCAGGCGTGGTTCCTGCCCGCCATCGAGCTGGTGCAGGCATCCCGCCTGCGCCGGCGCGCGATGGAGGAGATGCACCGCTTCTTCGGCCAAGCGGATTGCTTCGTGGCCCCGCCCTTCGGCGGCGACATGCTCCTGCTGACCAACAGCTGCGGCCAGCCCTGCGCCGTGGCGCGCTGCGGCTTCGATGACCCAGTGACGCCCCGTTCGGCTGCGGTCATGGGACGCCTCTTCGACGAGGGCACGCCGCTTCGCGTCGCCGCCGCGATCGAGGCGCGGCTTGGTCGATGGGACCGCTTCCCGTCGCCGTAACGGAGATCCCCCGCATGCCGCTGATCACGATCATCCTGCTGGCACTTGCCTCGCCGCAAGCGAAGGACCCGCCTCCCGTCGAGCCTGACGAGGCGCTCAAGCAGTCCGGCGCGGGGGCCGCGACGCAGCCGCCGCCGGTGGGCCCCGCCGAAGGGGAGCTGGGCAGGCAACTGGACAAGGCCAGGCAGGGATTCGAGCTCTTCCCCAAGGAGCAGCCCACGCTGATGCCCTACCTGGCGGAGGCCAACACCTATGGCAACCAGTGCCTGCAGGGGGACGCGCTGCTGAAGGGCGATCCGCTCTCGGCGGCGGCGCAGGCGGTCAAGACGGCGCTCTCGCAGCTGGGCTTTAACTACTCGCTGTGGCAGTCCTACGACTTCGTCGCCATGTCAAACGTGGTCAAGGGCAGCGACAACGTCCTGAACTACTACAACGCGCTCCTCTACGGCACGTGGCACATTTTCGGGACCGACGAGATGGGCGGCACCGATGGATGGCTGGTCATCGGCGCCAACGCGGGCGTCGGCCTTGGATACGACGCCAGCGAGCAGTCGGCGCAGCGCAACCTGGGCGCGCTGGGCTACCCGCTGGGCACCGACTACGGCCAGCAGGTGTACATGTATGCGCTTGCCTGGCAGCAGAGCTTTCTTGCGGGGCAGCTGGTGGTGACCGCGGGGTACCTGGACCAGGAGTACTACATGGACCTGAACACCTACGCGAACAACGCATACAACCAGCTGATCAACTACGAGTTCCTCAACCCGGCCACCATGCCGTGGAGCTACCAGGGGATGGGCGTGGTGGTGCAGTACCAGCCGGTGGACTGGTTCTACTGCATGTGGGGAAGCGCGGCCAACAACACCAAGCCGCGGCAGGATCCCTTCGAGGGGCTGAGCATGGACAACTGGTCCAACACCTTCGAGTTCGGCTACATCGACCCTGCGTTCCTGGGGATGGGCAAGGGCATCTACCGCGCGCTGCCCTTCGTGGCCACCGTGGCGGGCAGCACCGGTGGCGGGATCCTCTTCAATGTCGAGCAGCAACTCTGGAAGGAGGGGCCGCTGGGGCTCTTCGCGCGGGGCGGATTCGGCAACCGCAACGTCACCGTCGTGCAGGGTGCCGAGGCGAGCTTCGCAGGCGGGATGGCGATCGCGGGCCAGACGGACTCGCCCCTCTTCAAGGCGGAGAACTCGTACTTCGCCGCGGGCTTCTACTGGCTCGACGCCGCCGACAACACGCTGGCGCGGCAGAACGAGTACGGAATCGAGCTGACCTACGTCTTCCAGCTGACCGAGACGATGACGGTGCAGCCGGACCTGCAGTTCATCTTCGACCCCGTGAAGAACCCGGCCGCCGACACCGGCGCGATGTTCACGATGCAGCTGACCTTCACCTGGTGAAAGACGTGCGAGTCAGCTGGCCGCGTTCCAGGTGTCCAGTGCCTTGCGGCCGTAGACGCTTGCCGGGCCTCCGCCCATCAGCACGCAGACATCCAGCGTCGCCTGCAGCTCGTCCATCGTGACGCCCGCGGCGCGCGCTGCCTTGGTGTGGTGCACGATGCAGCCTTCACAGAGGCGGCTGACGCCGCAGGCCAGTGCGATGAGCTCCAGCGTCTTCAGGTCGAGTGCGCCGGGCTTGAGCGCGGCGGCGTGGAGTGCCTTGAATGCGGATCCGGTCTCGGGAGTCATGGGGGGTCCAGTGGAGGTGCCCAGAGGGCACGGGTGTGCTCGCCGCAGGGGGCGGCGTGCGGGGTGGCGCGGCCCTGGAACGATTCGGGGGCCCGCGTCCTGCTCTGACCGAAATGTGAGGCGCCGGATTGCGCAGGGGTTCCCACGCGGGCGCAGGAAGCAGAGAATGCGCGGATGATCGACCCCGACACGGATGGTGGAAGAATGTCCGGTCCTGGCGCCGGCCAGACGCGCGCCGGCGCAGGCGCCCCCGGTGAAGTGGTGGGTGCCGAGGGGGTGGCGCCGAGCGTCTTCCACGCTGCGTACAGCGCGGAGCGCGCAGGCCAGCCCGCGGCATGGGAGATCGGGCGCGCTCAGCCCGTGGTGGTGGCGCTGGCAGATGCCGGCGCCTTCGGCGACCCGCTGCTGGACCTTGGGTGCGGGACCGGCGCCAATGCGATCGCGCTTGCGCAGCGGGGGCTGCGGGTCACTGCGGTGGACTTCGTGCCGCAGGCCGTCGAAGCAGCGCGCGCACGCGCGATGGCTGCGCTGGGGCCCGCGCACGGCATCGACTTTGCGGTGGCGGATGCGTTGGCGCTGGCGATGGCGCTGCCGGGGCGCGCCTTCGACACCGTGCTGGACAGTGCGGTCTTCCATGTCTTCGGCGACGCCGACCGCCCGCGCTACCGCGCGTCCATCGATGCGGTCACGCGCGTCAGGTCGAAGCTCTTCGTCATCGTCTTCAGCCCCGAGGAGACGCGCCCGGGTGGTCCGCGGCGCGTCGGGGAAGGGGAGCTTGCCGATGCGCTCGCTCCGAGCTGGCAGCTGGTCAATTGCGAACCATGCCGCTACGAAACAAACATCCACGAGGGCGGATCGCGGGCCATCTGCGCGGCCTTCGTCCGGGCGGGCTAGGCCACAGGCAGCGCCCCGCTCCCAGCAAAACGACATGGACGGCCCGTGAGGGCCGTCCATGCGATTGTTGCGTGCGATCCAATCAGGCGCGTGGCCTGAACTGGATTTAGGCGCGGCGACGACGGCCGGTGAGGCCGGCGAGGCCCAGGAGCGCCAGGGCGCCCGGGGCGGGGACGCCGGTGTCGCCAGCGCCGATGCCAGCGCCGGAGTTCTCGTAGGCGTACTCAACGATCGAGCGGGGCTGACCACCGGCGGTCGCGCCGAGGGAAATGCGGACCCAGCCGAAGCGGTAAGCAGCAGCGCCCTCGTGATAGAACTTGAAGCCGAAGATGTTGTTCGAGCTGTTCAGGTTCAGACCCGAGGTGGTCTGCGTGCCGACGTTGGTCGTGAAGACCGAAGAGCCATCGATCATGGTGCCGGCAATCAGGTTGCTTGCGACGGTGCCCGCGCCGACCATGCCGGTCGCCTGGGTCTGGCCGCTGGAGGTCGAGCTGAAGAAGTTCAGCGCCGAGCCGCTCCAGGGGTTCAGGTCCCACCCGGCGAGCGAGCTGGATCCGCTGGTCGCGCCGTTGGCGACGTTCAGGTAGACGCCACTCGTGCTCGACGGAATGTTGATGTTGACGACGCCGCTGTAAACGATGGCGGCATTGGCAACGGCGGCAGCGCCGGTTGCGACGGTGGCCGCGATGGCGAGGTGCTTGTTAAGACGGCTCGAAAGGGTACGCATGAAATTCTCCACTCTGAAAGAAAGGGTCTGACACGCCCCGCCCACGAGGGCGATTGACTCCCGCCGCAATGGCGAAAATCTATGTGGCTTGAACCAGCCCACGAACGAATGCGACTATGCCCCGAGAACTGGCCTGCGCCAACACAATCGGTGCAATTTTTGCGAATCCGGGAAACACCTAGGAACCGGGAACCACGTGCTTTGCCGGAGGAGGGAGGCGTGCGACGACGTAATCTTGCTTTTTTTCGGACCTGAGGTGTAATTTCGGAATAATGCTCGCCGCATGATCCTGGCACGCGTCCCGCTCCCCCGCGGCCGCAGAGGGCCGCTCGGACCGCTGGCTGCTGCCTTCAACTGACCCGTTCAAACACCAACAACTCATGTCCATACCAGAGGCGGTTGTGGCGCGAGTGCTGCAACAGCCGTCCCCCCGCCCGTTCCGCCCACTGCCTGACCGACGCTGGTTCTGCCGGGTGGACCCACTGGCGTGCCATCACCAGGTCATGAAATTGGTTGGCCCAGGGGCGGACCAGACCACGCGGCGAGATGTCCTTGTAGATGAAGCGGCCGCCCGGTTGCACCGCCGTGACCGCCGCCTGAATGGCGCCCTGCTGCACCCCGGGCGGGATGTGGTGCAGGACATCCACCATGGTCACCACGTCGAATGGCCCCGAAGGCCAGGGCGCGCCGACATCAAGCCGGTGGAACTCCGGCCGGACGCTGCCTGCGGTGTTTGCCGCGTTCTGCTGTGCCACCGCGATGGCGGCCGCGGACGAGTCAAATCCCACGAAGCGAGCGGGGCTGCGCGTGGCGCACACCAGCGCGCCGAGCAAACCACCGCCGCACCCGATGTCCAGCGTGCGCGCACCCTGGGGGATCTGCTGCAGCACCACCTCGAAGGGGCAGATGTAGGGGCGCAACTGCTGCATCGCGCGCATGCCAGCGCTGCCGCTGCGAAAGGTGCGCTGTGCAATCGCCGCGAGCGCTGCTGGCGACATGTCTGCGGATGCGTTCATGGGCGTCCGGGCGAGTGTACGAATCGGCACCGACTCAGGCGATGGCACACGCCAGCCCCAGCTGTGCCGCCAGCCGCTCGCAGGCGGCGTGGATGGAGCGGCGCTGTGCCGCGGCCCGCCCGGGCGACTCGCACCAGGTCCGCTGCACCAGCAGCCGCCCGGCAGCGCGGTCTGCACGGGCGTCAATGCGGCCGATGAAGCGTTCGCCCTGCAGTACCGGCATCGTGTAGTACCCGTGGACTCGCTTGGCAGCAGGCACGAATGCCTCGAAGCGGAACTCGAAGCCGAAGAGTTGCGACAGGCGCGCGCGGTCGCGCACCAACGGGTCGAAGGGGGCAAGGGCACGGGCGAGCGCCGGTGCCTGGACAGCGGCAGCGCGCTCGCGCCAGTCCAGCCGCGCCACGCCGGGCATGGCCGCGCGCCCCAGGCGCGCAAGCATCGCTGCCTGGATCCGCCCCTCGCGCGCGGCCCGCGCGCTCCATGCGCGCGCCTCGGCGATCGTCACCATGTTCATGAAGCCGCTGAGTTCGCGCGGGGTCGCTGCACCCAGGCGCTGCAAGGCCTGCATGCATGCCCACTCCACCAGCTCCTGCCGGTCGGGCAGCGCGGGCTGCGGGCCAAGCACGCGATCCGCGCGCTCGTACACCTTCTCGAAGTTGCGCCGCGAATGCACCGCAAGCTCGCCCGAACGCCAGAGCATCTCCAGCGCCGCCTTGTGCGGGCTCCAGTCCCACCACCCCTGCCCTGCACGCGCGGGGGAAGGAAAGTCGCGCGCACCAAGAGGGCCGCGCTGGTCGATCTGCGCGCGCACCGCCTCCAGCGTGCTGCGCCAGCGCACGCCGATGCGGGCGCGCATCCAGGCGTTGCGCCCCAGGCGCGCTCGGTCGCGCTGGAAGCGGTGCGTCCACCATTGCAGCCAGTCGCTGCGGATCAGGCTGGCATCGTGCGTCCAATGCTCGAAAAGCGCCCGCGAGACCTCGGTGTGATGCGCCAGCAGCTTGGGGTGGTACCCCTCCAGGCGCGTGTGCATGATCAGGTGATGCGCACGCTCGATGCTGCTGATGCTGTCGATCTGCACGAAGCCCAGGCCGCGCACCGTGGACAGCACGCGCGCGGGGGTCGCGCGCTGCGGCTGGCGGTCCAGCAGCGCACCCGCCAGGAGCAGTCTCCGCGCCGCGGTGACGGGGACCGCGGCGATGCGCGCCCTGGCGACGGCCACCGGCGGGCGCGCGGCGTGCCTGATCGTTCCTAGCGGCTTCTTGCGCACCACTCGCTCCAGCAGCCACGCATTGCCGCGTAGAAGCGCTGCGCGTAACCAGGACCGTCCAGGAGGGGTGACCGCTGCATCGATGCGCGCAGTCCCTGCCGCAGCGACTCGAGCGCGGTTCGGTCCGCGACCAGCGCGGCAGCGATGCGCGTGAACTCCGCGGCCGAGGACGCCACCAGGTCGCCCCTGCCGATCGCCGCGAGCAGGCTTGCGCCGACGCGAGCGACATGGCGGTCTCCGGCGATCGTGACCACGGGCACGCCCATCCACAGCGCTTCGCAGGTGGTGGTTGTGCCGTTGTACGGCGAAGTGTCCAACGCCACATGGATGCGCGAGTAGAGCTGCAAGTGCTCGCGGATCGTCGGGGTGGCCTCCACGATGTCGACGCGTTCGCGCGCGATCCCCCGCTTCTCCAGGAGCTCCAGGAGGCGTTCGCGCGCTGCGGGGTCGGAAAGGGACTGCGTCTTCACCAGCATGCGCGAGCCCGGCACCGCGGCCAGCACCCCCGCCCACAGCGCCGCGGTCTCCGCGCCGATCTTCGAGGCCGCGTTGAAGGACCCGAAGGTAATGGGGACGGAGTCAGTCGGCATCGCGGGGACGGGGGCGTCGGCCGGCGGCGCATAGCAGAGGAAGCACGGGTCCAGCCGCAGAAGCCGCTCGGTGGCCAGTGCCTCGGCGCCCGGCGGATCGGTGATCGAGTCCACCACGCGCCAGTCGATCGCGGGATGCCCGGTGGTATTGGGATACGCGATGGCGGAGACGATGACGGGGGCGGGCTTCAGCG
This sequence comes from Phycisphaerales bacterium, assembly GCA_044230125.1. Classification (GTDB taxonomy): domain Bacteria; phylum Planctomycetota; class Phycisphaerae; order Phycisphaerales; family SM1A02; genus UBA966. The sequence goes on along the minus strand of JBGARR010000008.1, from coordinate 73,208 downwards.
CCAGCGCAGCCAGACGGTTGCCGCCGGTGTGCCCCGCCAGGTCAAGCAGAATGTCGATCCGCTGCGCCCGGATCGTGCGGTCGAGCGCCGCGTCGTCCAGCTGGCCCACATCGGTCCACTGAGCGACCAGCGGCTTGAGCCGGCGCGTCATGGGGTCGCCGGGCGAAGCAGCCGTCGAGAAGACATGAAGCCGCGCCCACTCGGGGGCGTGGCGCAGCAGCGGCTCGGCGAAGAAGGCCACCGAATGGGTGCGCAAGTCCGAGCTGAGGATGCCGATGCGCAGCGGCCGCGCCGGGTCCGGGTCCGTGCGCGCCTGGTCCGGCCCCACGCTGCCGACGGCGCCGAAGGCCTGATGCGCCTGGAAGATCTCCGCCGCCGGGTGCGAGGTGTAGTTGAGCATCATCAGCAGCTGCGAACGCAGGCCCGCGTCGTGCGGATGCCCTTCCAGCGCGTCGAAGCACAGGTCGATCGCTTTGTCGAGCTGTCCGCCCGACTCCAGCGCCATTGCCAGGTTGCGCGTCAGCTCGGGCCAGCCGGGGCGCAGCGCCAGGCCACGCCGCGCCGCCTCGATCGCGCCGCGCGAGTCGCGCATCGCCCCGAGGGCGCAGGCAAGCCCGAGCCACCCACGTTCGTAAGAGGGATCGATCTCGGTGGCCAGCCGCCACTGCTCCGCCGCCTCTGATTCGCGCTTCAGCTGCAGGAGCACGTTGGCGTAGTTGTTGCGGTACTGGACCGCGCGTGGCTGCGCGGCCACCGCGCGCGCGATGTGCGGCAGCGCCTGCTCGGGCTGCCCGGCCTGAACCAGGAGGAGCGCCAGCATCTGCGCCGCATCATGGTCGCGGGGGCGCAGGCGCACGATGCTGCGCACCGATGCCAGTGCGGCATCGAGCTTGCCGGTGCGGGCGTCTGCAAGGGCCTGCTTCAGTGACGCTTCGGTGGACATGATGGTGCGGGGCGCGTGCGTGATAGCTGCGTGGTGCGTGCCTGGTCCAGCGTTGCCGGACTTGACGCGGGAGTCCGCAGCCTATCGCCGCCCGGGCATGCTGGACTAGTATCGCGCGACGCGCAGCAGGTCCAGCGCAGGAGGACTCCCGATGGTGAAGCTTGGTTTCTACGGTGCCGCAGGCGAAGTGACCGGGTCGTGCTACGTGGTCACCACCGATCACGCCAGCGTGATGGTGGACATGGGCATGCACCAGGGCGAGCGCGTGGCGGACCAGCACAACCGCCGCATGCCTCCTATCGACATGGCGCGCCTGGACGCCGCGGTGCTGACGCACGGCCACCTGGACCACTGCGGCAGGCTCCCCATGCTGGTGAAGCAGGGATACCGCGGCGCGATCCACTGCACCGGCCCCACGGCGGACATCACCCAGGTCATCCTCCGCGACTCCGCGCACATCCAGTCGGAGGACTCGAAGCGATTCAACGCGAAGCTCCGGCGCGAGGGGGAGCCGCGCGAGGAGCCACTCTATGACGAGCAAGACGTCGAACGCATGCTCCCGCGGCTCACCGCCATGGCGTACGAGGTGACGCGCGAGATCGCGCACGGCATCAGCGTGCGCTTCTTCGACGCCGGGCACATCCTGGGTTCCGCCAGCGTGCAGATGATGGTGAAGGAGGGCGCGCGCACCGTCACGATCGTCTTCTCGGGGGACGTGGGTGTGGCGGGGTCACCGATCCTGCGTGATCCACGCACGCCGATGCCGGCGGACGCAGTGCTGCTGGAGTCCACTTACGGCGATCGCGACCACCGCTCGCTGGCGGCGACGCGCGCCGAGCTGCTGGCCATCCTGCAGGAAGCGCAGGCGGCGGGCGCCAAGGTCATCATCCCGGCGTTTGCGCTGGGGCGCACGCAGGACATCGTCTATCACATCGGCGAGTTCCTGCGCACCGGTGCGCTGCAGCCGATCCGGGTCTACGTGGACAGCCCGATGGCTTCCAGCGTCTCCGAGCTCTACGCCCACGCGCAGGATGTCTACGACGATCGTGCCCGCGAACTGCTGGCGCAGCACATGAAGCCGCTGAGCTTCCCCGGCCTCAGCTACACGCGCACCGTGGACGAGTCGAAGCAGTTGAACGACTCGAAGGGCTGCATGGTGATCATCGCCGCCAGCGGCATGTGCACGGGCGGCCGGGTGATGCACCACCTGGCGCACGAGATCTCGAACCCGCGCGCGCACGTGGTCATCGTGGGATACCAAGGGCAAGGAACGCTGGGCCGCCGGCTTGTCGATGGACAGCAGGTGGTGCGCATCTTCCGCGACGAGATGCCGGTGCGCGCAAGGATCCACACGCTGGGCGGCTTCTCTGCACATGCAGGGCAGTCGGGACTGCTGGCGTGGGCTGCGCCCTTCCAGGCGACCACGCCGCGCATGTTCCTGACGCATGGCGAAGACGGACCGCGCGCGGTGCTGCGCGCGCAGCTGAAGCAGCGCTTTTCGCTGGAGGCGGGGATGCCGCAGTACGGCGACGTCGCGGAGCTGTAGGCGCGCCGCGGAGCTGTAAGCGCGCCGCGAAGCTGTAAGCGCGCCGCGAAGCTGTAGGCGCGCCGCGCGCCTTCGCGCACGCGCTATCGCCGGAGCGTGGCCTTCTGGATCGAGACGGGTGTCCAGGTCTTGACCTCGGGCGCGGAGTCTTTGCCGCCGGTGCTGCCCGCGCGCTCGTCGATGGTGGTGACCATCTCCACGCTGATCCGTTCTGCCGCGGTGCCTGCATCCTCCAGGCGCTCGCGCGTGGCGATGCGGCTGCCCTGCACCATGAAGTGCGTGTAGAGGCCGCCATCGAGCAGGCGCGCTTGCAGCACGATGCCGTTGTTCTCGTCGATCGCATACTCGCCCTTCGCGGCGTCCTTGACGATGAGCGTGTATGCGCGCTCCTGTCGCCCCGGGGGTCCGTCGTAGATGGTGGTCCACGTGAACCGGTCGGGAGCATCGGTGGCGGCGATGATCAGCTCCATCCTGAATGCGAGCGGCCGGGTGCCGCCAGCGGTGAACGCATCGCCCTTCCAGTGGCCGATCCAGCATTGAGGGAAGGAGGCCGCGGGCACGGCGGGCGGGCCGGAGGCGGTGGGGCCGGCAGGCGCGACCGGCGCAGCGGGCGGGTCCTGCGGCCGGAGGGCCGCCGCGCCGCCGATCAGCAGAAGCGCTGCGAGCGAAGCGGCCGCGGCGCTGGCCGTGCAGATGCTGTTCGGGCGATTCATGGGTGACTCCCGTGGAAGTGGATGCGACCGTGACGCTGCGCAGCGGGGTTGTACATTGCAGCGCCGGCGCGCCTGACCCTGTAGCACTCGCGTGCCTACCATCTCGTCAACCCACCATGCTCTCGAACACCGCCGAATATGCGCTGCGCGCAATGGTCTACCTCGCCGCCTTTGGCGACCGGGCCCGGACCGCGGACGAGATGGCGGAGAAGACGCAGGTGCCTCGGGGCTACCTCTCGAAGGTAATGCGCGACCTGCGACGCGCCCGGCTCGTAGAGGCGCAGCGCGGTCCCAATGGCGGATTTGTGCTCAGCCGAAGCGCAGACGCCATAAGTGTGCTCGATGTGGTGAACGCCGTTGACCCGATCAAGCGGATCACGTCGTGCCCGCTGGGGCTGAAGGCGCACAGCAAGCAGCTCTGCCCCATGCACCGCAAGCTCGACGATGCATTCCGAGTCGTCGAAGAGTCCTTCAGCTCGACGATGATCTCGGAACTCTGCGAGTCGAACGGCTCGAAGGCCCAGTGCACCTTCCCGCCGATGACCGTCAGGGGGAAGCCGCTGACGCCGCGGCGACCGCCAGGATAAAGCGGGCAGTTCGGTTGACCAATAATACCGCTGCGTGAGCCCAGGGGCTAATCCGATGCAAGCGACTTGCATTCGTCGCTGTATATCATTACCTTCATATCCTGATATCCGCGATTACCTCGCTTTGATCGTGGGAGACTGCCATGCCGCAATCCGAAAAACTCGTTCAAGGCCACACTGACCGCAACAGCGAATGGCGTGCCGTGGGAATCGCAGCCGCCGCGTGTGTCGCAGCGGGAGCGCTCGGCGCAGCCGCGCTCCTCGGCGGCACCCGACTCTCGCGCTGGCTCACCCCGCAGCCGATTCGGGCGGTGCATGCGCGCCTGGCGGAACTGGAGCCCGGCCCCCCACTGGACCTGGCGACCGCCCTGCACGGCCGCGAGATCTTCGAGCAGACCTGCTCCATCTGCCACGGCAGCAATGGGCTGGGCAGGCCCAGCCTGGGCAAGAGCCTGGTCCACAGCGACTTCTTTGCGGACCAGTCGGACACTGCGATGGTTGCGTTCGTCACGATCGGCCGCCCCGCCAACGACCCGCTCAACACGACCAAGGTGACGATGCCCCCGAAGGGGGGGCAGGAGAAACTGACGACACAGGACCTTGCAGCCGTCGTGACCTATGTCCGCGGCCTGCAGGACCCGCGCCGCATGCCCGCAATGCCCGCATGGGCCCCACCCGCAGTCGCCCCGCCGACCGAGGCGGAGAAGGCCGCACTGCTGGCCGCCGCCGGCGGCGATGCGGAACTGGCCGGCTTCATTGCGAACGGCACCAAGCTCTTCAACGGCACGTGCATCGCCTGCCACGGGCCTGCCGGGGTCGGGATCACCGGAAATGGCAAGGCGCTGGCCAAGAACGAGTTCATCGCCAGCCAGAAGGACGAGGAACTGCTCGCCTTCGTCAAGAAGGGGCGCGACCCGGGCGACCCGAAGAACACCACCGGCGTGGGAATGCCGCCCAAGGGCGGCAACCCGGCGCTCAGCGACGACGACCTGCTGGACATCATCTCGTACCTGCGGACCCTGCAGTCCGCCGGGAAGGCAGGCGCACCCGCTGCGCCACCCAAATGAACGCACCCCTCGGCCCGTGACGCCCGCGTGGGCGCCACCCGCCGTTTCTTTCGGAGATTCACGATGAGGAAGCCACACACATCCCGCCCCGTGACCGCGCTTCTGGCGCTGGTGCTGGGAGGCATCGCCGCCGGGGCCCTGGCGCCCGATGCCCATGCCCAGCAGGAAGGCCGTCGCCGTCGCACGCCCGCTGCCGAGGCCAAGCCGCTGGAGCTGACCCCCGACCAGGTGGCAAAGCTCTCGGCGCTGGCCAACGAGCGCAAGCTGAACATGGACGACCTGCTCTCCGCGGCAAAGACCTTCATGCCCAGCGGACGGCATGACGACTATGTCCTCTTCTCCTCCGGTGGGCAGAGCGGGCAGGTTTTCGCCATCGGGGTGCCCAGCATGCGACTGCTGCGCTCCATCGCCGTCTTCACCCCCGAGTCGTGGCAGGGATACGGATTCTCGGGGCTGACCGACCCGGTGCAGGAGCAGCTGAAGATCAACGGCAAGCTGGTCCCGTGGGGAGACACGCATCATCCCGGCCTCTCGGAAACCAAGGGCGACTACGACGGGCAGTTCCTCTTCATCGGCGACAAGGCGAACGCACGCGTCGCGGTGATCGACCTGCGCGACTGGGAGACCAAGCAGGTGGTGAAGAACCCGCTGACGGTGAGCGACCACGGCGCGAGCTTCGTCACGCCCGACACCGACTACGTCATCGAGGGCGGCCAGTACGCCACCGTCCTGGGTTACGGGTACGCGCCGCCGGAGGACTACAAGAAGTCCTACCGCGGCATGGTGACGCTCTGGAAGTTCGACCGCGCCAAGGGGCGGATCGATGTCGACAACTCCTTCGCGATGGAGCTGCCCCCCTACTGGCAGGACCTTGCCGACGCCGGCAAGCTGGCCAGCGACGGCTTCATCTTCATCAACTCGTTCAACGTCGAGATGGCCACGGGCGGCGTCGAGAGCGGCAAGCCCCCCTTCGAGGCGGGCGCGAGCAAGCGCGACATGGACTACCTGCACATCATCGACTGGAAGAAGGCGGAGGCGGCCTTCAAGGCAGGCAAGGCGAAGAAGATCAACGGCTTCCCGGTGCTGATGCTTGACACCAGCATCGCCGAGGGGCTGCTCTACTTCGCCCCTGAGCCGAAGAGCCCGCACGGAGTCGACGTCACCCCCAACGGCCAGTACATGGTGGTGGCGGGCAAGCTTGACCCGCACGTCACCGTCTACTCGATCGCCAAGGTGAAGGACGCGATCTCCAACAAGAAGTTCTCCGGCAAGGACGAGTTCGGAGTGCCGGTGCTGGACTTCGACGCCGTCAAGGAGGTCCAGGTGGAACTTGGCCTCGGGCCGTTGCATACGCAGTTCGACGACAAGGGCTACGCGTACACCTCGCTCTTCCTGGACTCCGCCGTCGCACGCTGGACGCTGGGCGGCGAGTACGAGAAGCTGCACAGTGAGCAGCCCTGGAAGCTGGTGACCAAGACGCCGGTGCAATACAACATCGGCCACCTGAGCGCCGCTGAAGGGGACACCGTCAGCCCCGACGGCAAGTACCTGGTCTCGATGTCGAAGTGGTCGGTGGACCGCTTCCTGCCGACCGGACCGCTGCTCCCGCAGAACTTCCAGCTGGTGGACATCGGCAGCCCGGGCACCGCAATGCCGGTCATCTACGACATGCCGATCGGCGTCGGCGAGCCTCACTACTGCCAGATGATCAAGGCCGACAAGCTGAAGGGCACCTGGACGGTCTATCCCGAGGTGGGATGGAACCCGCACACGCAGGCGCTGGACCCGCGCGCGCCGAAGGCGGGCGAGGAGGGCGTGACGCGCGACGGGAACAAGGTGCTGGTGAAAATGGTCGCAATCCGGAGCCACTTCACCCCCGAGCACGTCGTCGTGAACGAAGGGGACACCGTCACCTGGCGGATCGTCTCGACGGAGGCCACCATCGACGCCACGCACGGCTTCTGCATCGGTGGCTACAACATCAACCTCTCGCTGGAGCCCGGCGAGTTCACCGAGTTCACCTTCGTGGCGGACCATCCCGGCACGTATCCCTACTACTGCACCGAGTTCTGCTCGGCGCTGCACCTGGAGATGATGGGCTACCTGCACGTGAAGCCGAAAGGCACGGCGGAGGGCGCGCCCGCGAAGGTCTCGCTCGGAACGACCCCCTGACCACCACCGCCCTCGCCGGGCGAAGGCCCGGCGAAGGCATTCGACCCCACGCCCCGCACGCGCGCACCGCCGCGCCAGCATGGCGAGCCCCAGGAGCCCCTGATGCCTCGTTTCTTCCAGTTGGTCATCGGACCCCGGATCCCCCCCGAGGAGCTGCGGGCGCATCGCATGCGGTTCCTGGCGCCCAGCTTCATCTTCGCGGCCGCACGCGTGCTGCTGCTCATTTCGGTCTTCCTGCCCTACTGGCACATGGAGCTGGAGGCGCCGCAGTACCCCAATGGGCTGTTCCTGACCGCCTATGTCAACCACCTGACGGGGGATGTGAAGGAGATCGACGGACTGAACCACTACATCGGGATGCGCCCGCTGGGCGAGGCTGCCTCGATGGAGCGCGATGCCTCGATCTGGCTGGTCGTGGCGATGGTCCTGCTGGTCGAGGGGGCGGCCTTCATCCATAGCCGCTGGGCGGTGCTGCTGGCGCTGCCGGCAGTGGGGTTCCCGGTGGTCTTCCTGGTCGACCTGTATTACTGGATGCGGAAGTTCGGGCAGAACCTGGATCCCGGCGCGCCACTGTCGGCGTCCGTGAAGCCCTTCACGCCCACCGTGATCGGCGAGGGCGGGATCGGGCAGTTCAAGACCTTTGCGGAGATGGGCAACGGGTACTGGCTGGCGGTGGCATGCGCCATCCTGACGATCATCGGGTTCGTCTTCCACCGCCGTGCGTACAGGCCGCTCATGCAACGGATGACTTCCGAAGCGGCAGCCGGCAGGGTGGCAGCGTGAGGCCTGCGGCGCGGCGATTCGTGGCCGCTGCGCTGGCGTGCGCGGCGGTGGCCCTTCCCTGCCGGATCGCGGCCGCGCAGGCAGCCCACGAGCTGCCGAAGGCAGCGCCCGCCTCCGCGAAGCCCGTGGTCCTGGGCGAGATCGGCCGGCGCATCGCCGCGGCCGCGCCTGGCGCGCGGATCGAGATCGGGCCGGGCACCTACCGCGAGCACCTGCGCATTGACAAGGCGGTCACGCTGGTTGGGATCGGCCGCCCCGTCATCGACGGCGGCGGCGACGGCGACATCGTGGAGATCAGCGCACCGGGGGTCACCTTCCGCGGCTTCACGGTCCGGAACACGGGCATCGACCTGGACGCCGAGAACGTGGGCATCCGGGTGCTGGCGCCAAGCAGCATCATCGAGGACAACGTCCTGGATGACATCCTCTTCGGGATCGACCTGCGCGAGGCGCCGCACAGCGTGGTGCGCGGCAACCGCATCGGCGGCAAGGCGCTGGACATCGCGCGGCGCGGCGACGGGCTGCGGCTCTGGCGGAGCGACGACACGCTGGTCGAGGACAACCGCATCCACGAGGGGCGGGACGCGATCCTCTGGTACTCGCGCGGCGTGACGGTCCGCGGCAACCGGTCGGACAACTGCCGCTACGGGCTGCACCTGATGTTCAGCGACGAGGTGCGGATCGAGTCGAACTGGCTGGAAGGCAACTCGGTCGGGATCTACCTGATGTACAGCACCGGAGTCACCATCACGGGAAACCACCTGGTGCACAACCGGGGGCCGAGCGGCTACGGGCTTGGGCTGAAGGAGACGGACCGTTTCACCGTGACGGACAACATCATCACGGGCAACCGCGTGGGCATCTACATCGATGGGTCCCCCTTCACCACCAAGGCTCCGGGCGTCTTCACCGGGAACGCCATCGCGTACAACGACACGGGCATCATGTTCCTGCCCTCGGCGCGCAACAACGAGATCAGCGGGAACAACTTCATCGACAACATCGACCAGGTGGCCGTGGCGGGCCGCGGCGACCTGAAGGCGAACCGCTTCTGGGTGGGCGAGCGCGGCAATTTCTGGAGCGACTACAGCGGCTACGACCAGAATGGCGACGGCGTGGGCGACTTCGTCCATGAGTCCCAGACGCTCTTCGAGAACATGATGGAGAAGGAGCCCAAGCTGCGCCTCTTCATGTACAGCCCCGCGCAACAGGCGATTGAGTTCGTGGGGCGCGCAGTGCCCGCGATCCGCCCGGAGCCGAAGTTCACCGACGAGGTTCCCCTGATGGCGCCCGTGGCGATGAAGGTGGCGGCGGGCCGCATGCCGGAGGATCGCCCGTCCCTGGCGCTGCTCGCCATGACAGGCTGCGGCCTGCTCGGGGTTGGGGCATGCCTCGTCGCACTGACGCGCCCCCTGCCGGGTACCGTGCCGGGCGCGCGGCAGCGGCGCGCAGGAGCCCCGGCATGATCCACATCGAAGGCGTGACCCGCCGCTTCGGCCGTGCCACCGCCGTGGATGGCGTGTCGCTGGAGATCGCCGCGGGCGAGAGCGTGGCGCTGTGGGGAATGAACGGCGCGGGAAAGACGACACTGATCCGGTGCGTGCTCGGCCTGCTGCGCTTCGAGGGGCGCATCAGCATCGGCGGCCACGATGTGCGCCGCCAAGGAAAGTCTGCGCGCATGCTGGTGGGATACGTACCGCAGGAGCTTGGCTTCTACGACGACCTGCGGGTTGGCGAGGCGGTCCTCTTCTTCGCAAGGCTGAAGGGGGCGGCAGTCCGGTCGACGGGGCAGGTGCTGGCGGACGTCGGGCTTGCCGACCACGCGCACAAGCGGATCCGTGAGCTGAGCGGCGGGATGAAGCAGCGCCTGGCACTGGCGATCGCCATGCTCGGCGACCCGCCCGTGCTGGTGCTGGACGAGGTGACCGCAAGCCTGGACGCCTGCGGGCGCAGCGAGTTCGTGGCACTGCTGGCGGGACTCTCCGGCACCGGCCGGACGCTGCTCTTCGCGTCACACCGGATCGAGGAGATCTCGGCGCTTGCGAAGCGGGTGGTGGTGCTGGACCGCGGCAGGATGGCCTCGCAGTGCGGTGTCGAGCAGTTCGCCAGCCAGTTCGGCCAGGGTGTGCTGCTCCACCTCTCGATGCGGCAGGGCGATCGCGCACCGGCGATGGCACTGCTGGCCGAGCATGGCTTCGCCCCGCGGATGAACGGCATTGGCATCGTGGTGCCGGTGGCGGCGCAGCAGAAGGCGGCGCCGTTGCGCGTGCTGGCGCAGGCGCGCATCTCCATCGACGACTTCGAGGTGAGCACCGTGGCGCCCGCGCACGATGGCGCCGCGGCAAAGGAGGGAACTCCGTGACCGTGCTCCCCCTCACCGGACCCGCAGACGCGCGCGACAAGGCGCGGATCGCCGCGTACCCACCCGGCTTCATGCGCAACGTCTCGACGGTGGCCGCACGCGAGCTGCGCGACGCCGTTCGAAGCCGTTGGTTCGTCCTCTACACCATCTCGTTCGCCGTGCTGGGCCTGGGAATCTCCTACGTTTCCGCGGTGGGCGCGGGCGGAGCAGGCCTCTCCGGCTTCGGGCGGACCACGGCAGGGCTCATCAACCTGGTTCTGCTGATCGTGCCGCTCATGGCGCTGACCGCAGGAGCGGGCTCGATCGCATCGGACCGCGAGCGCGGGATGCTGGCGTACCTGCTCTCACAGCCCATCTCGCGCACCGAGGTGCTGCTGGGCAAGTACCTGGGGCTGGCTGCATCGCTGCTTGCGTGCCTGGCGCTGGGGCTGGGCGCCTGTGCGCTCATCCTGGCGTGGGCCGGCGAGGCGACGCGCCCGGCGAGCATCGTCTGGCTCGCCGGCCTCTCCTTCGGCCTGGCGCTGGGCATGCTGAGCCTGGGGATGCTGGTCTCGGTGCTGGCACGCAAGGCATCGGTGGCGATCGGCACCGCGATCTTCCTGTGGCTGGCACTGGTCTTCGTGACCGACCTGGGACTGATGGCGGGGGCGATGGCGCTGAAGCTGCGCATCGAGGAGCTGCTGGCGCTCAGCCTGCTAAACCCGCTGCAGGTCTTCAAGATGTGGTCGCTGCACGCCGTGGACGCCACGCTTGACGTGCTTGGGCCTGCCGGGCTCTACGCATCCGAGGAATATGGCGCGTCGCTGCAATGGATCTTCGCCGGTTGCATGCTGGCCTGGATCGTCGCACCGCTCGTGCTGGCGTCCGTCGTCTTCTCGCGGAGATCACCGCTGTGAGCCGCGCGGCAGTCGCGATGCGCTGCGGACTGGCGCTGGCGGTGGTCGCCGCCGGCTGCGGCCGCACTGAATTGGAAGGGCCCCCGGAGCTGAAGGTGGGCCGGGTGGAGTGCGCCGAGTGCGGCATGATCGTGAACGAGGAGCGCTGCTCCAGCGCGCTGCTCATCGAGCGCGACGGGACCCGCGAGCATGCGATCTTCGATGACCTCGGCTGCATGCTCGACTACCAGCATGCCCACGGCGGCGAGTTCCGCCTGGTGGGTGGCTTTGTCCACGACCACGGCACGCGGCGCTGGGTGCCCGCGGCCACGGCGGTCTACCTGGCGGCGGACAGCGACGACATCAAGACACCCATGGCATCCGGGATGGTGGCCTTCGCCGACAGCGCCGCAGCCGAGGCGGCGCAGGCCAAGCACGGCGGAGCCATCATGGACGCCGTGGGGCTCGCTGCGGCGCGGCGAGCGTGGCACGGGGACCGGAAGTAGGCCTGCGGAACACCGCGGCGCTCAGGGGCAGAAGCGCGGCGTGAGGGGGTTCTCCGGCGCGAGATGCCGCAGCGCCTGCGGAAAGAGGATGTTGTTCTCCTTGTGCACGTGCTCGTGCAGGTTCGCCTCGAATGCGGCCAGCCCCTGGAAGAGCACCTGGTATGTGGTGCAGGCGCCGGGCGGCAGCCGGTAGCCGCCGGTGAGCTGGCGCATGCGTTCCAGCGCCCGGCCCGCGTGGTCGTGTTCCTGCATCATGCAACGGATCGGACCATCAGCGATCCAGCCGAAGGAGGCGCCGGGTCCCGGGCATCCGGCCTCCATGGTGCGCAGCGCCGGGAAGAGCACCTGCTCCTCCTTCTGCATGTGGCTGGTCATCTCCCGTTCCAGGTCTGCCACGATGGCTGCAAGCTCGGCAAGTTCTGGGCGACGGGCGCCGTGGGCGCTGTCCACCTTTCGTGCCATCGCGACCAGCCGCGGAAGCTCCGCCCTGACAAAGGCATGATGCGTCTCCTGGATGTGATCGGCCAGCTCCGTCATCGTGGCGTCCGTCCACGTGCGCTCCGCTGGGGATGCGCCCTGCCGAGCATGCTCGATCTGCGCCAGCAGCTGGTCCGCGTCAACTCCCTTGCTCGCGCAGGCGCAGGCCAGGGTGGTTCGGCCGGAACAGCAGTAGTCGATCCCCGCGGACTCAAGCACCCGTGCCACCGCCGGGTTGAGCGCCGCGATATCCCCGACGGGCTGGCTGATCATGGTTGTTGTCGACATCGGATGGCTCCTGAGTGGGGCGGGATGAAAGCGGCTTGTGGCGATCACGCCGCCAGGCACGCATGCCTACACTATATGTGGATACTTCTATCCTCTATTTGCGGTTCGCGGTTTTCCCCTTTTTTCAGCCTGCACCGCGGTCGGGAGAGGCATGTCGGCGCTTGCACGGATCATCACGCTCCTGGGCGGGCCTGGCCTGCCCAGCCCCCTGCCGGCAGATCCCCTGCAGCTGCTCCAGTCGTGGGTCCGGGAGGCCACCGGCGCGGTCGCCGTTCCCAACCCAGCCGCGATGGCGCTTGCCACGGCTGGTCCGGACGGACGCCCATCGCTCCGCATGGTGCTCTGCAAGGAGATCGACCCCGCACGCCGCTCGCTCGCCTTCTACACCAACCTGCAGAGCAGGAAGGCGCGCGAGCTGCACGCGAACCCTCGTGCGGCCCTCCTCTTCCACTTCGACGCCGCGGGACGCCAGGCACGAATCGAGGGACTGGCGGAGCCGCTGGCTGGAGAGGAGTGCGATGCATACTTCGCCACCCGCGACACCCTCTCGAAGCTGGGGGCGTGGGCGAGCATGCAGGGTGCGCCGATCGGCTCGCGCCTGGAGCTGGCCGAACGGATCGTGGCGGCGATGAAGGCGCTGGGGATCAGCCCGTCCAGCGTGCTTGCGGAGACTGCCGGCGGCAAGTCCCCTGGGATCGAGCGCCCACCGCACTGGGGCGGGTACCGGGTGCTGGCTGACAGAGTGGAGCTCTGGACCAGCAGCCGCGGCCGCCTGCACGACCGCGCCGAATGGACGCTTGCTGGCGCGCCGCCAGCTTGGATCTCACGCCGGCTGCAGCCGTGAGTCCCTGGAAGGCGCCCCCAGGGCACGAGACTCGGCCCGCGGACGCCAGGGCTCAGAGGCAGCGCAGCGCCACCATCGTCTGGTCGTCGGCGATGGGCTCACCTGCGCTGAAGGCCTCCACCGCATCCCGGATGCGGCGCAGGCATTCCGCCGCCGCGGCCTGTCGCAGGCCGACAAGCAGCGCATCCAGGCGCTCCTCGCCGAAGAGCGGCGTCATCTCGGAACCATCCTGCGGCGCCATCGCCTCGGTGATGCCGTCGGTGTAGAAGAGCAGCAGGTCGCCGCGCTCCAGTTCAAGCGTCGCCTCGCGGTACGTGTAGTCGTCCAGGATCCCCACGGGGACCCCGCTGCCCTGGTCGAGCTGGATGACGCGTTCACCGCGCGCCAGCCGCGGCGGGTTCTGCCCAGCGCACGAATAGGTGAAGCTGCGCCGGACCGGGTCGAGGACGCCGTAGAAGACCGTGACGAATCCCTCGCCCGCGGGATACGAGCGCGCACGCTGTGCGTTCAACGAACGCAGCAGCGCGGCGGGTGAACCGTGCAGGTGCGCCTGCGTGTGCACGATCGCCCGGGTGATCGCCATCAGCACCGCCGCGGGCGTGCCATGTCCCGAGACATCGGCGACCAGGATTCCCAGGCAGCCATCCTCCAGCGGGAAGAAGTCGTAGTAGTCGCCTCCCGCCTGCGTGCAAGGCTGGTAGTGCGCGGCGATCTCGAAGCCATCGACCCGCGGCAGTCCCTGCGGCAGCAGCGCGCGCTGGATCTCGCCCACGATGGCCATCTCGCGATCCAGCTCGGCGTTCGCCGCGGCGAGCTGGTTGCGCAGCACCAGGTTCTGCGTGCCCCTCCCGAAGAGCCCGGCCTGCCAGTGCAGCATCGGGAGCATCGCCCGATCGATCTCCTGGCCCGGGGGGAGCAGCATGATGGTGCAGTTCAACGCTTCGCCGCCGTCGTACTGCGGCGTCGAGACCAGGGACTGGAATCCCTGCAGGTAGAAGTGAGCGGGATCGTCCGCTTCCAGGCGGGCGGGCAGGTCCTCGATGATCACGGGCTCGCCCGCGTACGCGACCTGGCCCAGCACGCCGCCGGCGAGGCGTGGCAGGCGGTCACGCTGCGTCCACGGGTTGTGCCGCTCGATGAAGCGCGAGGAGCGCGTCACCAGGTACGCAGGCGGATCGACCCCGCGCCGCGAGACCGCGACGAAGTGCTTGGAGGGGATGAACTTGCCGACGCCTGCCCAGTAGATCGAGACAAGCTCCTCGGGATCGGAGACGCCCGAGATCGCCTTCATCACGCGATCGATGGTGGCCAGGTCCTCCTGCCAGGAGCTTGGTTGCATTGCCATGCCTGCATCCTTCTGCCGGGCGAACCGCGCCGGCGGGCGAACAGCGCCGATGGTAGGCAGGCAAAACGAAGGGTGCCTGGCGGGTTCGCCGCCAGGCACCTGGATGCACCGCAGTTGAGGGGGCGATCAGCCCAGCGCCCGGCGGCGCCTGGGCAGGCCGAGCATCGCGCCCAGCAGCGCGACGGAGGCCGGACCCGGCACCATGCAGGCAGTGATGTCGTTCGTGTCCAGCGTCACCGCGCCGTTCAGCGCGAAGACATGGCCAAGGACGCTTGCACCGGTCGTCAGCGTGTCGCTGGCGTTGGCGATGATGGTGCCCGCAAAGCTGGTGTTGGTTCCCAGCGTGGCCGAGCTGCCCACCTGGAAGAAGATGTTGCAGGGGCCGCCGCCATTGGTCCAGAGCACCGACGAGTTGGAGGCCGTGGTCAGGGTGCTTCCGATCTGGAAGACGAAGAGCGGGTTTGCCAGCCCCTGACCGTCCAGCGTGAGCGTTCCTGTCAACTGCGCGGACGAGGAGAAGAAGTAGACGCCTGGCGTCAGCACCATGCCGCCCAGGTCCTGCCCCGTCAGGTCGTGCGTGTAGGACATGCCTGCGAGCACCCCGTACGCACTGGTTGCGTCGTCGTGTGCCTGCTGCGCAAGCGCATCGTTGGAGTGCAGCGCGCCACCCGTGATGCTTCCCGGCGGGAAGCCGGTGATGGCCGTGCCCGGACTGACCCCGACGTTCCCGAAGATGTTGCTCGAACCGGTGTTGGTCACCGTCGAGCCGCCCAGGACCGCAAAGCTGTCGGCGGCGCCCAGGTCCACCGTGACGCCAGCGTCGGCATGGATGGAAGTGCAGGCGGCGATGGCCACAGCGGCCAAGGCGCCCCGCGCTGCGGGCATCATGCCGCCAGCGCGAACGAAACCGAACATCGTGATAGACATGCTGAATCTCCCACAAAGGGGCCCCGAACCCAACAACCGGGCCGTGCCGGGCGTCATCGAGACATTGCAGGCTGGCGCCAACACGGCGCGAAAGGGACCTGCGAGGGCGCGGATGAAGCCCGAATTCAAGAATGGCGGACGAGGCCTGTGCGGCACGCAGAAGGAACGCGCGCTGGGGCCGGATCGTCTCCATGATCTTAACCGTGCGCTGCAAACATCAATGCTCAGAAAGGAATCAAATCCGTTTTGGTGGCAATTCCCCCTCCAGCCGCGCAACGGTGAGCTGCGCGGCTGGAACGGTGCACATTCAGTCCCCAATGCGCTTTGCATCGCCGCGGACCGCGAACTGCACGCGGTTCCACGCATCGCGCGTGGCATGCATGGCCTGGTCCCACGCCAGGCGCGAGGTGCCTTTGGCGTGGTTCCACCCACGGCCCAGATCGGCCTCCATGCTCTCGAATGTCTTGCCCGCCGCGGCCGTGCTGCGCCCGGAGCTTTCCCATCCGTAGCGATATGCAGGGGCGTACTCCTCGTATCCGTATGCGGCCGAGGCATACGGCATGGTGGAGTGCGTCGTCCGCCAGTAGTTGGTCTCGAGGGTCGGGTTGATCGCCTCGGCGGCGCTCTTGCCGGCCAGCCCGCCGACGACGGCACCGACGGCCGCACCTGCGACTGCGCCGATGGGGCCGGCCACCATTCCGGCAGCTGCACCGACGGCGGCGCCTCCGCCGATGGCGCCGACACCGACGCCGATCGGGTGGGCGCCGGGGGTCCCGGTGATCGCGTCACGGTTTACATCGGGCGCGGGGACGGTCGTGGGGGCGTTCGGATTGCTTGCGTTTTGCTGACTCATGTTGCGTTCCTTCAGTGTTCTCGGGGATCGATTCGACTCGTTCGTGATTCATTCGGCCGTGACCGCCGCCGGCGATGCCGGCGGCGGCCCCTGCCGCGATGCGTGAGCGCTGCTCAGGGCTGCGCCCACGCGGGCGCCTTGCTTCCGTCCATCAGCACCACGCGGTTGTCCTTGCACTCGACGGTCCTGGCGATCCAGTACTGCTGGCCATTGATGGTGGTGCGGCAGGCCTCGACCTTCACCGCGTCACCGGTGCTGCAGATCGACTTCTGGTTCTCCATGTACATGACCGGGCCGAGAAGGACGACCGACTCGCCCGTCTCGTCGCCTGCCACCTTGATCTTCAGCGCGCGCGCCGAAGGCGTGCCGTCGGTGAACTTCACCTCGGTGACGTCCGTGACGCGGCCTTCCATCGTCCGGGCGGAACCGTGGTCGACGCTGCCTGCAACGCATCCGCGCGCCGACCAGGGGCCGGTCCCCTCGGGCATCACGACGGCGACGGGCTTCACTGCCGCGAATCGCGGTGCCGGGACCCCGTACGCCTTGTAGACGCGTTCGGCGTGCGTGCCGCTGTTCAGCAGCGACAGGTCGCTTGGCGTCTCGGGGCTGGCAAGGACCATCTCCTTGCTGGCATCGATCCGCATGCTGCCATCCAAGGTGACCATCGTCACCGACCAGGGGAGCAGGCGCTTGGTGTCGCCGATGCCCAGGAAGTTCTGGTTGGGGTCGATGGAAACGAAACCCACCTCGCCGGAGTTCCGGTCAAGGATGACATCGCTCACCTTGCCGCACTCGTCGCCGCGGCTGTTGATCTTCATGCCGGGCAGTGCGCTGAGCAGCAGGTAGCGCGAGTAGGGCGTGCTGTAGGTCTGGCCGCCGGACTCCACGCTCTTGAGCGCCCACACAGGACTGCCCTTGCTGTCGCGCAGGACCAGGCGGCGGTCGCCCATGCGGAAGTCGGTGCCGACCAGCGTCTGGTCCGGATCGCGGGGAAGGGCCAGCGTCTCCACAACCACCTTGTCGCCGCGCATCGGTGCCGCGGAGGTCGCGTTGACGAACCAGGACGGGCCAAGCGCAATTCGCTTCGCCGGGCCGCCTGCGGCCGGGGCCACGGTGATCACGACCTGCTCGCCCGCCGTGCTGGTGCGCACGCGCTCGACGCTGGTGATGTCACCTTCGACACGGGCCTTCTTCGACATGTCCAGGTTGCCCGCGTAGGGGTCGCTGGGCGAAGCCGCGTCGGCCGCCATGCGCTTCTGCAGCGAGTTCTTCTCGTCCTTGGCGGACTCCTTCAGCGCGTTCCAGCTCTCCGGCGTGTACTCGGGGAACTGCTTCAGCTGCTCCACGGTGGCGGCCAGCACGAAGCGGTCCTTGGCGCCCATCTCCCACGCGAAGGAGCCATAGGGAATGGCGACCGCGCGGCCGCCGAGCCCGAAGGTGGTGCCGGTCTTGATGACCACGTACTCGATGCGGCCCGAGCCACGGTCCAGGATCAGGTCGGAGACGTTTGCGATCTCCTCGCCGTTGTTGTTGACCACCTTGCGATCGCTGAGCCAGCGCGAGGAACGGAAGTCGACGGTCGACGCAAGGGCGGTCGAGCCCTGCGCGTAGGGAGCCGTGCTGTGCGCGATGATCGGGGAGGCGGCGCCGGCACCCATTGCCAGGAGGAGGGCGGCAAGGGCCGATGCGGAAATGGGAGAATTCACGAAGATGCTTCTTTCTGTTCGCCGGATGTACCGGGATGTGGACGCTGCAGCGCAGCGCGCGCGCCATGTCCGCCCCGCACACGGGGCTGGGCACGCAACTGAAGTCATCATCGCACCGAGATCAGCCGTGACTAGCCGGAAAGTTTCCCCGCATTGCCCCGCGCCTCACGCCTGCGCAAGGCCTTCGCGGATCGCGAAACGCATCAGGTCGGCCCGCGCCGCGATGCCAAGCTTCTTCATCATCCGCTCCTGGTGGCCGTCGATGGTCTTGGCGCTGCGGCTCAACTGCGTGGCGATCTGCACGCGCGACATGCCCTTGCCGATCAGCCGCAGGATCTCCGCCTCGCGCGGGGTGAGCGACGAGAGACGTGTCACCGGTGCGCCATCGCGCGCGCCGTCGGCGCCATGCGCGGAGCCGCGCGGCTTCGGGTGGGTTGTTCCATGCTGCGTCACGGGGCGGCAGCGCTCGCGCACCTTGGGACCAAGGAGGAAGGAGCCGGTGCGGCTCTCCATCACCTCGTGAATGCCGCTGACGATGTCCTCCAGCTCATCGGACTTCGAGAAGTAGGCGCTGGCGCCGGCGGCGAAGGAGGCGCTGATGAACGCATCGCGGATGTGCGCGCTCAGCACGATCATGCGCACCTCGGGGCAGGCGCGCTTCAGGCGATCTGCCGCCTCGAAGATGTCTGGCCCGGGCATCTCGATGTCCAGCAGCACCGCGTCCGGCTGCAGGCGCTGCACCTCCTCGACCAGCCGCGTGGCGGTGGCAAGGCGACCGATCACCTGGATCTTCCCCTCGATGGCGAACTGCGCCTTCAGCCCCTCGACCAGGACCGCATGGTCTTCGACGCAGACGACCCGGATGGTGCGCGAAGCGGCGTGCGCGGAAGGGTGCGCCGGGGCGTGCGAGCCCATGGAGTTCTGAACCGCCCCGTGCGCGCGCTCCCGGGCGGGCTGGGCCGATGCGGGTCGGACGGCGAGTTTTGAAGTGGCGCGAGCTGGGGTCATTTGAGTGCCTTTCTGGATTTGTGCTTCGAGGATCGTTTCACTGCTTCGCCCAGGATGTGCCGCATGGCCTCGAAGTCGTCGGGCGGATCGATGATCAGTGCGCCTGCGGCGTCCCACTCGCCGCGCGTGCTTCGCGGCGGCGTTCCCAGGAGCACGATGGCGCGGTCCCGGCGGCTGGCGCGCAGTCGCGCCACGAACGCGAGCGCCTTCGGCGTGGGATCGGTGACCAGGAGATCGCACCGGCCCGCCAGTGGCGAATCCCCGGGGTCAATCTGGTAGCCCGCGCTGAGGAGGATTTGCGAGAGCAGCGCCGAAATCCGGTGATTGCGCACCGAGACCCTTGCGACCTGCTTCCTGGTGGCGCTGGGGGCCGAATCGACCGCGCTGCGCGGTGCCGCGGGCAGGACCATGACCACCGTGGTGCCCCGGCGCGGTTCTGAGCGCAGTTCGATGCTCCCGCCCGAACGCATCGCGACCTTCCGCGCCAGTGGCAGGCCGAGGCCTGTTCCCATGGCGCGCGGCTTGGTGGTGAAGAACAGGTCGAGCGCGCGGCGCTGGATCGCGTGCGTCATGCCCATGCCGTTGTCCGAGACGCTCAGCCGGACGCTCTTCTTGTTCGAGGTGAGCACTGCACTGATTCGCACCAGCGCACGGCGACGCCCCTCCGGGATCGCTTCGCCGGCGTTTACGATCAGGTTCAGCACTGCCTGCGTCAGCCAGTGCGGGGCGATGCCGACCGCGGGCAGCGACTCAGGCAGCGAGACCTGCAGCGCGACGTGCTGTGGCAGAGCCTTGCGCAGCAGCGCCCCGACCTGGCCCCACCAGTGCGAGAGCTGCGTGGCCCCGCCCCCGGCGCGCGGCGCCTCCGAAGCGTCGATGTCCTGCGTCAGGAAGTGCAGCCCGTCGCTCAGGTGCTGCAGGTAAGCGATCGATCGGCGCACCGCGACCACGTGCCCCTGCGCCGCAGTGTTGATGCCAGCGTGCTCCAGCGCGTTCAGGCGGGCACGCACCGGCAGCAGCACGTTGTTCATGTCGTGCCCCATGCCCGCCGCCAGCGTTCCCAGCGAGGCCAGGCGGTCCGCCAGGTGCAGGCGCAGGTTTGCGGTGGCAAGCGCCCGGGTCTGCTCAGTGATGAGCATCTGCAGCTTGGATCGCAAACCGGCGCTGTCCGCGGTTGCATCGCAGTGCGAGCTGAGGTCGCGAATGATGCCGATGAAATAGGGGGCCGAATGCGGTGGCAAGTCTGCCCGCGACATCGAGAGCTCGACCTGCATGCTTGTCCCGTCCTTGCGGAGCGCATCGATGCGGCGAGTGTCCGCAGGTGAATTCGGCCCTTCCGCGCGGCGGTATCGGTCCAGGTAGCGATCCAGGGCCGAGCGCCGCGGCTCCGGCACCAGCTCCTTGATGTTGCGGCCAAGGAGTTCGCCGGGCGTCCAGCCGAAGACCTGCTCCACGGACTCGCTGGCCGACTGGATGACGCCGCCGGAGTTCATCGTGAGGATCGGATCGAGGACGGGCATGCGCACAGCCACCGCGGGCCGCGCACGAACGGCCCGCGCCGCAACCTTGCGCTTCCTCCGTACTTGTGCCTGAACGGACATGTACTCGGACTATACGACTGCCGGTCCGGGGCGCAGCGAACCATCTGTCAGCATGCGCGGTTCAGGGAACAATCCGCCTTGCGGGGGCCAGTGGGTACGCCCGATGATGCCTCTGCAGTCGCACGGCGGACCCAAACCCACCTGCAGGGAAATCCCCGGCATGACCCGCTCGCGCGACATCTGAAAGGCAGCTTCACATGCTCGGCACCATCTTGATCATCCTGCTCATCCTCATGCTCATCGGCGGACTCCCCATCTTCCCCTACAGCCGCAAGTGGGGATACGGTCCCGGCGGAGTCCTTGGCGTGCTCCTGGTCGTGCTGATCGTCCTGATGATCATGGGACGGATCTAGCGCACCGGCCGGCGCCCCCGCCGATGCCGCCGATGTTCGGGTGGCAGTTGTTCCAAGATTTTGCTCCTGGTGTCGTTCTTGATGTTCCAGGGAAGGCCACGGCATCGGCGGCATCGGCGGGGGCGCGGCTCATTCCTTCAGGAAGCTGCTCCATGCGTCCGCGCCCATCGGGTGCTGGAGCGCCCCGCGCGTGAAACCCTCTGCCAGTTCCAGGCCGCGCGCGGCGTCAAGCCCTGGCCGGAGGATGAACTTGGGGCGACGAATCCAGAAGCCGCCCGGGCGCTGCGCGGGTCCGTAACCGATGGCGCAGACCACCGTCTCCGAAGCGGGATCGTGCTCCTTGGCCATCACGATCAATGCAGGTCCGTCCGACCCGACCAGATTGAGGGCTCCGTCGTAGACGAGCACCGCGCGCGCGGCTCCCGTGGGGCTTGACTCGATC
Organism: Phycisphaerales bacterium; assembly: GCA_044230125.1. Taxonomy (GTDB): domain Bacteria; phylum Planctomycetota; class Phycisphaerae; order Phycisphaerales; family SM1A02; genus UBA966. Next base: position 51,810 of record JBGARR010000008.1, on the reverse strand, counting down.
CAGCGCCTTCCGAGCGCCGTCTGGAGCTGCCGCGTGGGAGCCGCAAGGCGCAGGATCTCCTGATTTCCGGCGCGGTCCTCCGTCCCGCCGATCGGGATCAGCACCTCGCCCTGGCTCACTGTCCAGACGGCGTGGGCAGCGCAGTACCCGGCGAGGCCCATGAGACGTTCCAGAGGCAGGCCGCGCGCTTGCTGCGCTCCCGCTTCGCCAGGCGCGCCCGCCTTGGCGCCGCCGAGGATGCGCGCAAGAAACCCGGGAAGTTCCATGGTGCCAGCCTAGCGGGCCGTTCCCCGCGCGCGCATCGCCTTCTTGGCGATGCGGTCTGCCACGCGCTTTGCGTGCGCGGGCGAGCCAAGTTCTCGGATCGCCGCCCGGCCGATCCACCGCGCGGCGGGTTCTTCGCGGTCACACAGGCGCCGCGCCAGCGCCACCGCCTGGGCATTCAGCGCGGGGCTGCGCATCCCGATCACGCGGATCGCCCAGAGAATGCCCTTCTTCACGAAGTTGCGGTCGTCCCCGGCGCTGGATTCGATGAGCGGGAAGTACTTGGAAAATGCCCGGTCCGGAGCCGCGCGGTCGTGCGCCGCCAGGCAGGCCAGCAGCGCGAAGCCAGCCCGTTTCACAAACTCGTCGCGCGCGGCGGCCCACTTCGCCACCTTGCCGAAAGCGTGCGGCGAGCGATCGAAGAGCTTGAAGCAGACGGTGTCGCAGATCGCCCAGCTGTCGAATCCGCGGCACCAGCGCTCCATCTGCGCAGCGGTGACCTGTTCGGGTTCGTCGACCAGCGCAGCCATCGTGCGGGATTCGTAAGTGCCCACCTCCCACAGGGCGAGCGCCAGCGCATGGTCGCGCCCGATCCCCTTGGCCAGGCGCATCATCGTTCCCATCGGCACGCCAATCGCGTTCTCCGAGGGGATGCCGTAGCGCGCCATGCCGTCGAGCGCGGCCTTGGTGGCGTGCTTGCCCAGCAGCGCCACGACCGCGTCCGCCTCCGGCTTCGCGGCGCGGACTGCGGGCGTCCTTTTCCGTGGGGTGGCCTTGAATCGCGCCTTGCTCATGCGGACCTCGCCTGCTGCGGGCGCCGCCCGTGCATCCGGGCATCGCAGTGCGGATCGTAGCCAGCGCAGCTTACCCGGATTCCGTCGATCCTGCGCGCGACGGAGCGCGTAGCAGCGCACCGGATCCATGACGCTGCTCGCGATCGATGCCCGGCTGACCACCCCGCCCGCGCGGCCGGAGCTGGCCGGCTTCCACCGCTTTGCAGTTGAGTTCGCCTACTTCGGCGTGAAGGAGGCGCGCGCCTGCCTCTTCGCCGGGCTCTTCTTCGCCGCCGTCTTCCTGCTGCCTCGCGGCACCCTCCTGGGCGTGCCTCGCTACGACCTGCTGCTGGTGATCGCCATCGCAATCCAGCTCTGGATGCTGCGCACCGGGCTCGAAACGCTGGACGAGCTGAAGGCCATCTGCGTCTTCCACGTGCTCGGCTTTGCGCTCGAGGCCTTCAAGACATCCGCCAGCATCGGATCATGGAGCTACCCGGACTTCGCGTACTCGAAACTGCTGGGCGTGCCATTGTTCAGCGGGTTCATGTACGCGGCGGTGGGCAGCTACATCATCCAGGCGTGGCGCGTCTTGGACCTGCGCATCCGGCACCATCCGCCCTACTGGATGGCGACCGCAGTGGCGTGCGCCATGTACCTGAACTTCTTCACCCACCACTTCATCGGCGACTATCGCTGGTACCTCGCATTTTTCGCCATGGGGCTTTACGCGCGAAGCACGGTGGTCTTCCGCCCGCTGGATCGCGATCGCAAGATGCCCCTCCTCCTGGCCTTCGTGCTGATCGGCTTCTTCATCTGGCTGGCGGAGAACATCAGCACCTTCTTCGGCGTGTGGCGCTATCCGCAGCAGCTTGGTGCCTGGTCCGTCGTGCACCTGGGCAAGTGGAGCTCGTGGTCCATGCTGGTGGTGATGACGTTCACGATCGTCGCCAACCTAAAGCACGTCAAGTCCAAGGTGCATGTCCCGCCGTAACGCGGGCACCGCCCGGCGGCACTCCTCCAGCTGGTCCGTCCAGCCGTGCATGTCGCTCAGCGGCGTGTTGCGGTCTGCCAGCTCGGCTATCGCCGTGGCGGCCTGGCGCGCCAGCACCTGGACCTGGAGCAGGATCCCGTGCACTCGCGGCGTGCATCCGGGCAGTGACTGGGCAAGCTGTGCCTGCAGGGCGTCGACCTGAGCGATCGATATCGTCCCATCGACGATGGCGTCCAGACATCGGGCGGCGAGCGCGTGCGTCAGCTCCATGGCCGCGCCTCGATGCGGAGCGTCCCCGTCAGGCCAGGGCGCGCCTTTTGCGCGAAGGGAATGTCGAAGGCGATGCCCCCGCCGCCAGGCAGGGCGCGCGTCTCGGCCGTGATCCCGGGCTTGCCGGGGTTGTCCTCCTGGTAGCCGTACTTGATGCGCCAGCCGCCGAGCGCCGCAGCATCGGCGAAGGCCTCGACCAGGACAAGCTCGCGCAGGATGTAACCCCCCTCGAAGTGGCGCTTCAGGAAGAGCAGTCCATCCACCTCGTAGTCGGGGACCAGCACCTTCAGGTCGAAGGCGAAGCTGACCGACCCGGATGCCTTGACGCTCTTGCTTGGGTCGAGGAAGACCGAGAAGAGGTGCGGGCTCTGGGTGCGATCGGGGATGCGCGCGGTGGCGCCTGCGACTGCGGCCGCGCCATTGCGGGGGAAGAGCTGGTCGTAGGTGCGGAAGATGGCCGAGTTCTCGCGGACCTCGCGGCGGGTCATCTGCCACTGGCAGCCACGCACGCTGGCCGCCACTTCGAACTGGTACGACGCCCGAACCTGCTTGCCGGCGGCCCGCTCCTTCTCCACCTCCTGCGGCAGAGTGATGTCGTCGATGTCCAGGATCCCGTCGATGCGCAGCGCACCGAAGAGGAATCGCGTCAGGTTCTGGTACCCCTCCTCGGAATTCACGATGCCGAAGTGCCCGGAGTGGCTGCGGTGGACGAAAGCGCGCGGCGAGGTGACCTCAGTGCCATCCGCACGCTTGCCGTGCGTGGTCGCGTTCTCGATGCGTACCAGACCATCGCTGGCGTCACCGACCGCCCACGAGGAGAGCCCGCCGGCCGCGGTGTAGTCGCGCGGATTGGTGCCCACCAGGTTGAAGATTCGTTCGGGGGGGAAGTTGGTCACCAGCGAGACGTCGTCCCCCTTGGGAACGCCAAGGAAGCCGGCCATCCGGTCGCGGTTGAAGTTGTTCACGTCCCCGAAGGAGAGCCAGCCGGGGACATTGCGCACGACGCGCATGTCGATGCCGTTGTGCGGTGTGGCATAGGTGAAGAGCTTGTCCACCAGCGCTCGTGCCGCAGCGCTGCCCAGCTTCGGATTCTGCAGGAAGGCGCGGCAGACCAGCCCGCCCATCGAGTGCGCCACCAGGTGGACGCGGAAGTCGGCCGGCGCGACGCCGTTGGCCGGATCGGCGCAGATCTTGTCGCGCAGCCGCAGGATCAGCGCATCCAGCCCCTTGGCGAAGTGCTCGATGGGCGGCGTCTGGCTGTTGCCGAAGTCCTTGCTCGCCTCGTCGTAATACCGATAGATGATGACGCTGCGGTACGGAATCGTGCAGTCGGGGCGCTCCGCCGCCACCAGGTCCTCGCCGTCGAGAAAGACATCGGCGTATCCGTGGTCGCTCATCAGGCGCACAAGCGGGGACTCAAAGAAGAAGCGCTTGATGTCCCCGGTCCAGGCCATGCGCGCCTTGGTGGAGCCCAGGTTGAAGCCCATGTAGGGGTCGGCCACCGTTTCCTCGATCTCGCCTTGGGTGGCGGCAAAGCCGCGGACATAGATGATCGGGTGGTAGGGATGGAGGTTGTTCATGGGCATGTTCGGGGCTCCGCGAGAGATGCCGGGCCCGGGCCTCGGGTCCATGGCCGGTTGGGTGGCCAGGGATTGCTCGCCAGTGATCGTTTGCCGGGGGCGGCTTGCCGGATGTGGCTTGCCGTCACCATTATCCCGCGAGGTCGCGCCGCCGGGAGCGGCTTGCCCACCCATCCTGACGAAGTTGCGGTTTGCGCCGTGATCGCAAAAATCTCCTTGATCCACGTGATTTCGGCCCCCCATCCACGAATCACCTCTGACCGGCCGCCCGCGGCCCGTGCAGCGACAATGGACACTTCCATGGCAATCCCCGCCGACGACAACGCGAAGGCGCGCTTCCAGGAGCTGCTGACGGAACACCGCGGCATCGTGCTCAAGGTGGCGCATGCCTACTGCCGCAGCCCCGCGGATCGGGACGACCTGTCCCAGGAGATTGCCGCGCAGCTCTGGCGCGCCTTCCCGCGCTACGACGCCTCGCGCCGCTTCTCGACCTGGATGTACCGCATCGCGCTGAACGTCGCCATCTCGCAACTGCGCCGCGCCCGGCATCCGGCGCGCTCGGCGCTGCCGCTGGACGAAGCGACCGCGGCTGGCGTGGCCGCGCCCGCCGCCCCCGAACCGGACCCGCGCATCGCGGCACTCGACCGATTCATTGCGCAGCTGGATCCCCTGAACCGCGCGCTGCTGGTGCTTTACCTGGAGGAGCGCAGCTATCGCGAGATCGCGGAAGTGCTTGGAATCACCGAGACGAATGTCGCCACAAAGATCAGCCGGCTGAAGCAGCTGATCCGGCGCGAGATGCCCACCGACGAGACCTGAGGAATCCCCCATGGAACTGGATGAACTGAAGCTTGCATGGAATTCGCTGGACCGCCGCATCGCCACACAGAACGCGATGGCGTTCTTGGAGCTGAAGGAACAACGCACGTCGCGCGCGCGCTCCAGCCTGCGGCCGCTGGTGATCGGCCAGTTCGTGCAGCTGGTGGCGGGCGTGCTGCTCTGCGTGCCGGCGGCGCAGTTCTGGGTTGCGCACATGGACACTCCCCACCTGCTGCTGTGCGGCCTGCTGGTGCACGCCTATGCCGTCATGCTCATCGCGTTTGCCGTGCGCGAGCTGACCCAGGTGTGGGCGATCGACTATTCGGCCCCGGTGCTCCAGATCCAGAAGCGCATCGCTGCGCTGCGTGCGTGGCGCGTGCGCATCGCCCCGATCTTCGGTGCCACTGGATGCGTCATCTGGATCCCGCTTCTGCTGATGATCTTCAAGGGCCTGGGGGTGGATGTATGGCAGAGGGACCCCATGGTGGTCTACTGGTTCCTCGCCAGCGGACTGGTGCCGCTGGCGGCGATGGCAGGCTTCATGCTCTGGCTGCGGCAGCCCAAGCGCAGGGCGCTGGCCGAAAGGATGGACGCCAGCACTGTCGGCCGCAGCCTGCAGCGTGCGCAGAGCGCACTGGCGGAGATCGCCGCGTTCGAGCAGGAATCTGCTGGCTGAGGCCGCGCTTGGGAGTGGCGGCGGACGTGGACGGCCGCGTCGCGACCGATCGGCGGGACGGAACGAAGGAAGAAGCACGCGGGCCCCGGCAGAAGTGCCGGGGCCCGCGTCATAGAACTGACCAGAGCGGAATCAGCCAACAGGCTTGGCGGCGCCCGTCGACTTGTCCGACGAGCCCGCCTTGGCGGGGGGCATGATGACGGTGTCGATGACGTGGATCACGCCGTTGCTGGTCTTGATGTCGACCGCGGTGACGGTGGCGCCGTTGTTCAGGACCACCTTGCCTTCCTTCACGGTGACCGCGATGGGCTGGCCCTGGACGGTCACGAATTCCTTGGCCTTCACGACTTCGGCAGAGGAGATCGCGCCCGGCACCACGTGATAGGTCAGGATCGCGGCGAGCGCCTTCGGGTCCTTCTGGAGCGAAGCGAGCGTCGCAGCATCCAGCTTGGCGAAGGCGGCATCGGTGGGGGCGAAGACCGTGAAGGGGCCTGCGCCATTCAGCGTCTCCACCAGCCCGGCGGACTTCAGCAGCGAGCAGAGCGTCTTGAAGTTGCCGTTGTCCGTCGCCGTCTGGACGATGTTCTTGGCGGCCGAGCTGGGTGCAGCGGGCGCAGCGGGCGGGACGGTGTTGGCGGACTTGGCGGCCTGTGCGGCGAAGGCGCCGGTGGCGACAACGAGGCAGACCGCTGCGGAGGTGATGATCGAGTTCTTCATGGCTCTTCCTTGGATGGGGGGTTCGGTGTCCGCAGGACGTCCTCCGCCATGCAACAGTGCACAGCAGCGACCCGCTGCGGGTTCAATCGCGTCCGGATGAACGCGCCCACGGTTTCGCCGGGGTCCTGCCGCTGGATTCAGCCGGCATCGCGAAAAGCCGTGGACTGCCCTACTTCTTCTCCGCCGCCTTCTCCGCGGCCGCCTTGGCCTCGGCCGCCAGCTTCGCCGCCGCCGCGCGCTCGCCGTCCCCCGGCTTGTTGATGAACGCGGGAATGCTGCCCTCCTCGACGCCCGCCGCGCCGAGCGCCATCCCGATCAGCTCGAAGTGGTTCAGCAGGCTGAGCGTGAAGCAGATGGAGATCACCACCACGATGACGCGCGGCCACGGGCTGCGCTTCTCGCCGAAGGGATCCGCCGATGCGGGCAGCGATCCTGCGGGCAGCTTGGCCACCGAAGTCAGCGAGCCGCCGAAGGGAACGTTCATCTTCACGCGCCCATTGATGGCCCAGCCGTTGGCATCAAGAATCGGGCCAAGGTTGCGCTGCCGCAGCTTGATCCACGCCACAAGCATGCTGGGCCCGGAGATGACCAGCATGATGCCCGCCAGCGCCAGGCAGGTCTGCCAGAAGGGGAGCGCCAGCAGCCCGGTCAGCCCACCGACCAGCGCCACCACCAGCGTTCCTATGGCACCGAAGGCGACGCCGAGGGCAGCCACGGTCCCGACATCGATCTTCTTTGGCTCGGCGACGGGTGCGGGCGCGGCAGCTGCTGCCTTGTCCGCGTTCACCGCCGCGTTCGCCGCCGCCGCCAGCTGTGCATCCGCCTCGGCCTCCTTGGCGGCGGCGCGCTTGGCGGCCTGCTCCTCGATCATCCGCACCAGCTTCTTGTAGGGGGACCAGAAGGCCTGGCGGATGCTGATGGGGTTCTCGATCACCTTGGTGATGGTCGCGTCCCAGTCGCGCCCCTTGCGATCGAAGAAGACGCCGTTGCGCCCCACCATCAGGAAATCGGAATCGCCGCCGGTGAAGGCCGCTGCAATGGACATCTTCTCGCCCGTCACGCGCGTGCAGTCGCAGTACGCCAGGTAGACCTTCGCCATCCCGGCCAGCGCGGCGTGCTTGGCGCCATCATCCACGCGCACGCACAGGTCGCAGGCGCGCCCGTCCAGGTAGAGCGTGCCCACCTGGAAGACCGACTTGCGCTCGCGCGAGTAGAAGTCGGAGAAGTTGACGAAGTTGTTCAGCAGCGTGTTCAGGTCGCGATAGAAGCGCACCAGGCGCTCGACCTGGCAGATGGTGTTCGCCTCGGTCTCCAGCGCCAGGTCCTGCACGATGAGCGCGCCGATCGCCTGCTGGGCGTTGCCCGCCAGCAGCTCGCGGATGCGCGGGACGCCCAGCTTCTCGACGCTGCCCGCGGGCTTGCCCGCAAGCCACTTCTCGTAGCCCGCCAGCTTGCCGCCCAGCGAGGTCCACTCCTCCGCAGTGAGAGTCACCTTGTCCTTGCCGAAGACCGGCACGATCACGATCGCGCGCAGGGCCGCGATCGCGCCCTCCCACGCAGGGTTCAGCCCCGTCGTCAGGGGCAGCGCGCGACCCGCCTCCACCTTGCTGAGGGGGAACCCGGCGATCTCCGCCGCGGTGATCGAAAGGTCCTTTGCCGCGATCGCCAGGTAGTCCTCCTGCTGGCGGTTCACCGCAGCAAGCGAGCGCTCGTCGAAGGCGGCCATGCGGCAGCGCGCGAAGTAGTCGTCCACCTTGGCGCGCACCGCCGTCACCGCGTCCAGCGCCGCAGGAGTCGAATCGCCCAGGAAGCGCACGGCGCCATCGGACTCGGCCGCGGAAGCCCACTCCGCATACGCCTTGCACTGCTCGAAGAAGCCATCCACCTTCGCCTGGTTGATGCCTGGCTTGCCGCTGCGGTCCGCTTCCGCGCCCATGCAGGCGATCGCGTCCTCGATCGCCTTCTTGGTGGCGTCATCCGAGGCAGCGTCGGCGGGGACGATGCCGTCCCCGTTGAAACGGGTTCCTGCGAAGATCTTGGCGGTGTCCGCCGCGTCGGCAAGGGTGATCGCATCGGCGTCGCCCTTGCCAAGGTCCCTCAGGATCTGCCGCGCTGAGGCGAGGATCGCCTTGCCGCTGGGCGTCTGGTCGTTGATCTGCGAGAGGGGCAGCGTGTCGCTTCCGTTGCGCAGCGCGGAAAGGTCCTTCAGGTGGTCCTCGCACCACTGCACGGCGGCGATCACCTCGGGGGCGCGCACGCGGTGGTCGCTGTCGGTGTCGATCAGCGCCAGGGTCCGCTCGTCGAACTCCAGCCCATTCACCGGGCAGGCCAGCGCGGCCCACAGCTTCAGGTCCAAGTTCTCCAGGTCGGCGAAGTCGGCGGCGGTCTCCAGCTTTGCCTGGTCGAAGCCCCCCGAGCGGGTGAAGCGCCAGCGATGCGATGTCGAGGATGCCATGGTGGTCAGGACTCCTTGGGAAGCGAGTGAAGTGCCAATTTTCGCAGTCTATGCCGATACCCTTTGCTGCATGGACCGCCGAGACTTCCTTGGTCTTTCCGCCGCGGCGATGGGAGCCGGGTACCTGCTTGATCCACTGCAGGCGCAAGCGCTCGCCGGGGGCGCACCCCCTGCCGAACCGATTGCCCCCGCCGAGGCACCCGCCGCGTCCCCGCCCGCCGCCGCTGCGTACCCACCACCCATCGACAGCCCACCAGTTCTGCAGAGTCCGGCCTCCGATGGCATGACCGCCGTCCTTGCAGTGAAAGGCATCTCGAACGCATGGGTCGAGTACGGCACCACGCCGGCGCTCGGCACGCGCGCGGATGACATGCGCCACGGCCTGCTTCCGCTGAACGGCCGCGTGCACCGGTTGCGCATGAGCGGCCTCTCCCCCGGCACCACCTACTTCTATCGCGTCTGCGTGCGGCCCATCGCCTTCAATGGCGCATACAAGATCACCGCGGGCGAGGTCGTGGCGACGCCGACCTACTCCTTCCGCACCCTATCGCCCTCGGGCGCGACGCGCTTCTGCGTCATCAACGACACGCACGAACGCGCAGCGACGCTGGCTGGCGTAACCACCCGGCTTGCCGAGGCGAAACCGCAGCTGACCTTCTGGAACGGCGACATCTTCGACGACGTGCGCAGCGACGAGCAGATCGTCCAGAACGTGATGCGCCCGGCGGGCGCCCCCTACGCCGCCAGCGCGCCGGTCTGCTTTGTGAGCGGAAACCACGACGTGCGCGGCATCCACGCGCGTTCGCTGGAGCAGTTCGTGCAGGTGCCGGGAGGAACGCGGCACCATGTCATCCGCCACGGTCCCATCGCCTTCATCGTGCTGGACACCGGCGAGGACAAGCCCGACTCGCACGCCGTCTACGCGGGCCTGGGCGCATTCGAGCGCTATCGCCAGGAGCAGGCGCAGTGGCTTGCGCAGGCGATCGAGCACACGGATGTCCGCTCGGCCCCGCTGCGCGTGGTAATGCAGCACATCCCGATGTGGGGCGATGGCGCGAGCCTGGACTCCCGCGCAAAGTGGGCTGAACTGCTGGCGCGGGCGCGGGTATCGGCAATGATCTGCGGGCACACTCATCAATTCCTCTTCACCCCGACGGATGCCCAGCACCCATACCCGCAGCTGGTGGGCGGCGGCCCCGCCCCCGAGTCGGCCACTGTGATCGAAGGCCACGCGGAGGGGGCCACCCTGAGCCTGGTGGTACGCAACCTTGGCGGATCGGAGCTCGGTCGCTACGAGATCAAGGGTTCGTGATCGGGGCTTCCCGGGCGGAAACGAAGCGCGCCGCCGGTGCCCACCAACCCGCGATCCCCATGATGGTGTTGTGCCCGGCGCCCGGCACTTTCCAGAGCTTCTTCGTTCCGCCGAAGCCGGTGTAGAGCCGTTCCCCGAAGGCTGGCGGGATGACATCGTCGTCCGCCGCAACGACCACCGCCAGCGGCCCCGGATACGAGATGAGCGCCTGCTCCGAGAGGTAGCGATCGCTCAGAAGCAGGCTCACCGGCAGCCACGGGTAGTGGTAGCTGGCGACGTCAAGCATGCTGCTGAAGGGGGTGATCAGCAGGAGGCCCGCGATGCGCTTGGGTTCGGCGCCCGCCACTGCGCATGCAACCCCGCTGCCCAGCGACTCGCCCACCAGGTGGATGCGCGCGTCGGCGGGGAGCGCGGAGACTGCGGCACTCGCCGCGGTGACGAGCGATTCCTGCGAGATCTCCCCTTGCCGAGCGCCGTAGCCCGGGTACTCGAAGAGGAAGACCGCGGCCTGGGGATCCACCTGCCGCACCATGCCGACGAAATGCGCGCGGTCCAGCGCGAGTCCCGCGTTGCCGTGAAAGACCACCCAGCACGATCGTTCATCACCCGGCGGCGTCCGCCAGCCCATCAGCGATCCATCGGCGGCCTGCCACTCCTCAAGCCCGACGCTGCCGGCCACCAGCTGCTGGCGCGCCAGCGGCTGGCGGTCGGGGAAGTACATCAAGCTGCGCTGGCATCCCGCGATCACGATGCAGATCCCCACATAAGCGCTGGCGGACATGACCAGCAGGGTTCGAAGGAGGCGCTTGGCAGAGAAGCGGCCTGGCGCGCACGCCGTCTCCCCTGTCCGCGGCGAGCCAGGTCCAGCGTCTGTCACGGCAAGATCCTAGCCGCGCGCCGCACTTCGCCGCTCGCTCGCGTCGCGATCGCCCAACAAGAACCGCCGGCACGGGCGCTTGCGCGCTTGCGTGCCGGCGGCAGTGTGGAGGGGCGTGTGGAGATGCGCGATCAGTGGGGCAGCACCGGGCTGCCATTCACCGTGACTGCGCTGGGCGCGCTGGGGGGCCCTGCGCCCTGGAAGCCCACCGTGAAGGACTGGCCGGGATCGATGTGCCCGTTCCAGGTGGCATTGCCCACCAGCACCTGGCCACCGCCCTGCTCCAGGATCACTCCATCCCACAGGTTGGTGATGGTGTAGCCGGGGGTGTTGAAGCCAAGCTGCCAGCCGTGCAGCATGTGCGGCGAGCCGTTGGTGACCGTGAGCGCACCGATGAACCCGCTGACCCACTGGTTGCTGACGCTCCATGAATAGGTCAGCCCGTGGATCTCGCAGTCATCCAGCAGGCCGTTGCCGTCGGCATCGCCGCCATTTGCGAAGTCGCATGCGTCGGGCACCAGGTTCATGTTGCAGTCGGGCACCGTGCCATTCAGGATCGCACACACATCGGGGATGCCGTCACCGTCGCAGTCGCTGGCGCTCTCGCAATGGTCGGGAATGCCGTTGACGTTGCAGTCCGCGGCGCCGTTGGCGATCTCGACACTGTCCGGGATGCCATCTCCGTCGCAGTCGGGGCCGCAGGCGCCCCATGCGCCCAGCAGCTGGCCAAGGTCGGCGCCATCCGTCGCACCGTCGCTGTTGAGATCGCCCGCAGGGGTGCCCCATGCGCCCAGCAGCATGCCCAGGTCGGCGCCGTTGACGCTCATGTTTCCATCCAGGTCGGCGGGGCAGCCCGCGCTGCCGCCGTTGCCGAAATCGACATCGGAGAGGCTGTAGAAGCCCTCGCCCACGGGGTCCAGGCGCTGCCAGATGATGTAGATGCAGTGCTTTCCGGTGCGCGCGGGAAGCAGGGTGTTCATGCGATATTCGCTGCCCACGCGCGAGACCGGGCCGAGCGTCAGCGGCTGCAGCTGCGACCAGCTGAGGGGCTGCAGCGGATTCCAGTCATCGGTGGTGATCCACGCATGGAAGACGCTGGGGTCATGCGGGGTCGTGACGTAGAAGCGCAGTTCAAAGGGGCCCGACTCGATGGGCGTGGCCGGCCAGTCATCGCGCACCAGGTCGAGCCCCGCGTACTTCGCATTGCCGCCGCTGGCGATCTTGCCATTCGGGATGCGCTGGTCGTAGGGCACGTTCATCTGGAACTCCGGCGTGCCGGGCGCAAAGTTCACCACTTCGTTCCAGTCATAGAAGGGCTGCGTGCCGCCCACCGCGATCGCAGCGGCCACCGCTGGCGAGGTGGGATGCTGGGGATCGGAAAGGAACCCGTTGTAGACGCGGCTCAGTGGTGCAACTGCCGATCCGTGCGCCAGCGCGGAGAGTGCTGGAACCAGCGCAAGAAATGAGGAGAAGATGCCAAGCGATCGTGTACGCATTCGGAAAACCTCCTTGGTTGGGGCACTATGCCGCCCCACCTACGGGGGAAACCGCCGCGCATGTGCCTGATTATTCACTGGTGAACCGAAGCTGAAGCGAAATCGATCATGTGAGACCCGGCACCCTGCACGACGTCCCTTGCTACCCTCACGCACACTGCTGGCGTTCCGATTCCGGCTGGATCGTTTCGGATCCACGCGCTGGCCAACCCGAGAGGACCATTCAATGAGACCGATCACGCTCCTGTTCGCTGCGCTCTGCACCACGGCGTGCCTGTGCACCACGGCCGCGGCCGAGAAGTTCAATGTCACCGCGAACGGCACCCAGGAGGTCCCGCCAGCGGACCCGGACGGAAGCTGCACCGGCGTGCTGACGATCGACAAGCCCACGAACACGATCTCGTGGAACTTCACCTATGCAAACATCGCCGCGCCCAGCGCGATGCACATCCACACCGGGGCGGCGGGCGTGAATGGCGGCGTCCTGGTCGGCCTCGGCATCGGCGGGACCCCCGGAACGCTCTCAGGTTCCGTGGTCACGAGCGCTGCCAACATCAACACCATTCTTGCGAATCCCACTGGCTTCTATGTCAATGTGCACAACGCGGAGTTCCCGGGCGGCGCGGTCCGTTCGCAGCTCGCAGCGGTCCCTGCGGTCACCTTCCCCGTGACGCTGACGGGCGCCAACGAGTTCCCCGGCCCCGGCGACACCGACGGCATCGCGCTGGGCATCCTGACGGTGGACCCGGGAACCAACTCCATCTCGTGGCGCTTTTCGCATGACAAGATCTCCGCGCCCGCCGCGATGCACATCCACTCGGGCGCCGCGGGCGTCGCCGGACCGGTGTTCGTCAACTTGGGCGTCGCCACCACCTGCTCCGCAGGCACGCTGGTGAACACGACCACCGGCCTGACCAACGCCGTCATCGACACGATCCTGGCAGCACCCAAGCTGCACTACATGAACATCCACACTGCCGACTTCCCCGCGGGCGCCGTGCGGCAGCAGTTGATCGCACCCGCACCCTGCACCGGCGACATCGACGGCAGCGGCACGGTCGACGGCGCGGACCTGGGACAGCTCCTGGGCAACTGGGGCCCCTGCCCCGGCTGACGCGCGCGAGACAGGCGGCGTGCACGGGCGTGGCCACGGCCTCGGCCCGGTGGCTCGAAGTCACAGGCCAGGGCGATTGGGCTTCCAGCGGTGGATGCCAGCGCCCTGGCCTGTTGCATTGCCGCCATCGGTGACGCGGTCAGGGCAGCGGCCCCCAGCCAGCCAGCAGCAAGCCAAGGTCGGCGCCGTCGACGATGCCATCATGGTTCAGGTCGGCGCCCGCGTCGGCGGATCCCCATGCACCAAGCAGGATCCCCAGGTCCGCACCATTGACTTGCCCGTCGCCGTTCAGGTCTGCGGGCATTGCGCGACCCGAAGTCCACATCACCGCCTCTTCGCGCGCAGGCGCCGAGTTCCATGCCGCGCCCACCACCGTGATCGCGCCATCGGGCGCCACATCGATCGCCTCGGCGCGCGAGCTCAGGTAGCCCGCGGGCAGGAACGCATGCAGGTCCACCGCGCTCTCTGGACTTCCCACCCAGATGGTCGCATGCGTGCTGCTAGCGGTCGTGACTGCACCGACCTGGAAGCCTCCCGCGCAGCCCAGCGCCGAACTGCTGGTGGCGCCCGCTGGCTGCAGGTCGCGAAAGGCGCCGGCGCGGCCGCCCCAAAGCCCCGCTCGCAGCAGCGTCGCAGGCCCGGTGACGCCCACCTGCTGCTCACCGCCTGCCCCGTAGATCAGGCTGCGCGACACGCCTGCGGGATGCATGTCGATGAAGCTGGCGGCGCTGCCCATCCAACTGGACGCGTGCGGATTGGTGGAGCCGTCCGCGAAGGTCCACCCATACTGATGGTCACCGTCCGCGGCCTGGATGATGCTGCGCCAGGTGCCCGCGGGCTGCACGTCGACGAAGGAGTCGTTCGGTGCCGCCCAGACCCCCGCGTGGAAGGTGTAGGTGTCGTAGCCGAAGTCATCCGTCCAGACATAGCCTCCCTTGGTGCCGGCGCCCGCGCGGTTGCCCACCGCGGTGACCTCCGAGAACTCCCAGCCAGAGACCTGCAAGTTGTGGTGGACAGCCTGGGCACCCGTCCAGGAGGCGGCCTCCATGCTGTAGCAGGTGTACCACTGGCCGCTGTAGTAGCAGGAGTAGGGCCACCACCACCATCCGGCCATCACGTCTCCGGCGACCGCGAAGATCGAACCGCCCGCGGATCCATCCGGCGTGAGATTCACCGCTGACTCGGCAGAACCATGCCACGCGGTGGCCCGCTCGATGTCCGAGTAGGACTCGAAGGGCATGTCCGCGGCGCCCACCTGCACGCCGCCGCTGACGCCGTTCAGGCGCGAACTGATCGCCCAAGCCGGGTGCATCCGGTGCGCGGTCCAGGTGCTGGGCATCGCGGGAAGGTCGCGGATGGCGAAGTGCGCGTCGATGCTGGTTTCGTCGCCGCAGGGCGTGGAGACGACCACGGAGTACGCCGCGTGGTCGGTGGCGCTTGGCGACCCGATCGTCAGCGCGTTCGTGGTGGAGCCCAGGATGACGCTGCCATCGGCTGAGGCGCCGTCCTCCAGCGGAACGCCATCGCGCTGCCATCGAAAGGTGAGCGGTGTCCCACCGCTGGCGTGCACCGTGAATCCAACGGGCATGCCCGCCCACGCGCTGGCGTCGCTGGGCTGCATCTCGATCGTGGGGCAGGGCGGCGTGTAGAGCTTCTCGGTGCTGGCAAGCCCCGCACCCGCCGCGTCGGTCCCCCCCGCCACCCAGATGAAATCACCGATGCGCGCGGCTGCGAAGTCCACCCGGCCGGTGGCCAGAGCCGGTCCCACCGACCACGTGTTGGTCACCAGGTTCAGCACAAGGACCGCGCTGGAAACGGCACCGCCATTGACCGTGCCCGTGCGCCCGCCGATGACATAGATGCGATGGTCTGCGCCAAGCACCGCTCGCGCGTGGCTCAGCGCAACAGGCATGTCCGGCACCGCGTCGTCCGACCACTCACTGCGCCATGGATCGAATTGCGCGACATTGCCCAGCCGCGCGGTGCCGCTGGCATTGATGCCGCCGAAGACAAGGATCCTCCCCTGCTCGTCGAGCGCAGCGCAACCGAATGCGGCGGGAGTCGGCATCGTGGGCAGCGCTTCCCAGAGGTTCGTGGAGTCGTGGTACCGCTCGCAGTAGCCGCTGTTGGACCCGCCCGCGCCTGGCCCGCCGCCCAGCGAGTAGATGGCGCCGTCCGAATCGGTCGTCCAGGCAAAGCCCGTCTTCGGCGCTGCGTTGTTGCGTGCGTGCAGGCTGGTGGTCGCCCCGTCAACCGGGTCGTAGACCGTGGTCGGGCCCGCGTCGGAACCATCGACGACGCCACCGAAAACCACAATGCGGTTCTGCGCATCGACCCCGGCGCCCTGCCCCAGGACCGGGCCCAGCCCGCCGAGCGGCGCCATCGCGCTCCACGCCACGCCGGAGCAGCGATAGACGCTTCCATCCTGGTCGCCACCATTGGCCCAGGGCGGACCGCCGATCGCGTAGAAGAAACCGTTGTGCTCCAGCCCTGCCACCGAATTCTTGGCGACAGGCAGCGCAGGACCCGCAACCCAGCCGCCGACGCAGACCTCGGCTGGCATCGCCACCACGATGGCAATGCAGCCGGCGATTCGGCACGTGTTCCGCATGCGATGCTCCTTTGTTGGGCGGCGCAGGCTGCGCAGCGCAATTCAGGGTACCGCCGCAGTCGCCGTCAGACGCTCCAGTTTCCCAGGACGATGCCCAGGTCGGCGCCATCCACCGCGCCATTGCCGTCGAAATCGCACGCGCTGCGGATGCCCGCGGGCACCGCGCCCCACGCCCCCAGCACCTGTCCGATGTCCGCGCCATCCACCGCGCCGTCGCCGTTGGTGTCGCCCTCGGCAAGCAGCTGCAGCAGGAACGCCTTGTGCTGCGCATTGGCGTTCACCAGGAGCTGGCCTGCGGCGTTGGCGTCGACGACCGTCAGCGCGCCGATGCTGGCAGGCATGTCCACGAGGAAGGACTCCAGCGCCGCGATGCCACCACCGGCGGTCCACAGGAAGTTCTTCTGCTCGTAAAGTTGCGTGTGCGCCACGGCCACCATGAAGTCGCGGCGCGGGGCGGCCACGACGTGCACGCTCAGGAAACTCTGGCCGGCGGCCGGCGTGGGGCCGAGGTCCGCCCAGTCGCCCGCGGTCGTCGCCCGGAAGAGCCGCGTCCCGGCAGCGTGCGTCCCGAAGACCACGGTCGCCGCAGCGCCCGCATGCGCGTCGTCGCTCACGATGTGGGTCGCCTCGCTCGCGCTGCCCGCGGGCAGCAGCGCCACGGGCGAGCCACTTGCGTCCCAGGCCGCGGCACGACCGCCGGACTGCCCGACCACCATGCCGCTGTCGCCCGCTCCCGTTGCGCTTGCAGGCGTACCCGCCACCAACGAAGGAAGCAGCGTCGCGGTCGTGCTCTTCGGGTCCCAGCGAATCGCGCGCTTCTGGTTGCCGACATAGGCGTGCCCGGCGACGAAGCCATCGCTGCTCACCTGCTCAGCGTAGATGCCCCATGCACCCGGTAGGTCCAGAGGCTCGAATGTCGCATCGGGACGCAGGCGCCACGCGTTGGTCGCGCTCACGCCGCCCCACCCACAGACCCAGCCCGACATGTTGCCGCTGGTGATCACAGGCGCGGATGCGGCGCTGGTCGCGATCACCTGGATGGGCAACCCGACCTGCGACCGCGTGAGGGCCGAGACGCACGCGCCGTTCACCGGCGGGCACCAGTCGCCTGTTCCGACGGTTGCGCCATCGCCGATGACGAACTCGGGGCCGCTGAAAGTGAAGGTGCCGCCATCCAGCTCAGAGACGACGCCCCGGGGCGAGACGATGAATCCGTGCGACCCATAGGTCGTCGAGCCGCAACCAGCTTCGCCGGCCACGCTGCCATCCGCACCCAATGCCGTCGCGACGCCGTTCACAGTCCCGGATGCCCCGCACTGCACCTGCAGCAGCGGCACCTGGCGCGGCAGCAGCCGCGGCGGACCCGCGAGCACCGTGGCAGAGAGCGAAATGGTTCCAGCGACAGTCAGCAGCGTGCGCGTATGCATGATTCCTCCGGGTTGGTGACGCATGGGATCCTACGGGGACATGCAACAGGGCCAGCGCGCCATGCCCCGTAGCCGCACGGGATTTCAGTGGCTTCACGGACTGGAGTTCCGATCTCGGATGGCGCGCCCCGATCGCCGTGCTGCACCACCGCACGCGAAGTTCCCCGAGGTGTGACGCGTACGTCGATTGAACCGTTCAGAGAACCTCATCGTGGAGGCAGTCATGAAAACGAGCGATATCGCATCGATCAGGCGGGACACCGGAAGGTCGGTCGTCGCGGGCGTCCTGGCATTGCTCGCAATCGCGGGCAGCGCGCTGGGCAAGGAAAAGGTGCCGTAGGATCAGTGACAGCGGAGGGCTCGGCGCAGACCGGCCTGCCAACGCGGGTGGCTGCGGCTGCCTCCGCCAGCATCATGACGCTGCCCCAATCCCCCAAGCTGCCAAGGGTCCTGATCGTCGGGGGTGGATTTGCGGGGCTCGCCGCGGCGCGGGCGCTGGCGGGCGCACCCGTCGCGGTGACGCTCTTCGACCGGCGCAATCACCATGTCTTCCAGCCACTGCTCTACCAGGTGGCCACCGCGTCGCTCTCGCCCGCGGACATCAGCGCACCGATCCGCGCCGTGCTGCGCAGCCAGAAGAACTGCGAGGTGGCGATGGCCGAGGTCATCGGCGTGGACACCGCGAACCATCGGCTCCATTTCGTCAACGGTTACCTGCACTACGACTTCCTGGTCATCGCGGCGGGGGCGACGCATGCGTACTTCGGCCACGACGACTGGGCCGCCTTCGCGCCGGGCCTGAAGAGCGTCGAGGACGCCACCAACTTGCGGCGGCGGATCCTGCTCGCCTTCGAGTCCGCCGAGTACGAGGGCAGCGTCGAGGAGCGGCGCGCGACGCTGACCTTTGGAATCGTCGGCGCCGGGCCAACGGGCGTCGAGCTGTCTGGCGCGATCATGGAGATCGCGGGCCGGACGATCCCCCGGGACTTCAGGCACATCGACACGCGGACCACGCGCGTGATCCTTTTCGAGGGGGGCGACCGCGTGCTTCCCGCCTTTGCGCCCGAGCTCAGCGCGCGCGCGCAGCGCGACTTGGAGCGCATGGGCGTCGAGGTGTGGCTGAACTCGCGCGTGACGGACATCACCGCGGCGGGCGTGCGCGTCGGCGACGAGTTCATCCCGCTACGCAATGTCTTCTGGGCCGCAGGCGTGAGGGCCAGCCCGCTCGGTGCGTCGCTGGGCGTGCCGCTGGACCGATCGGGACGCGTGATCGTCAACGCCGACCTGACGTTGCCAGGGCATCCCGAGGTCTTCGTCGCGGGTGACATGGCCGCGGCGCGGTCGGCAGACACCGGCGAGCAGGTTCCAGGCGTAGCGCAGGGCGGGATGCAGATGGGCAGGTACGCGGGGCTGGCCATTCGTGACGCGGTGCGCGCTCGCGCGATGGGTCTGCCTGCCCAGGCGCGCAAGCCCTTCATCTACCGCGACAAGGGGTCGGTGTCGGTCATCGGCACCTCGAAGGCGGTGATGCAGATCGGGCGATTCAGGTGCGGCGGATTCCTGGCGTGGCTCCTCTGGGGCGGCATCCACATCGCGTTCCTCATTGGGTTCCGAAACCGACTGCAGGTGCTCCTGAGCTGGTTCTGGAACTGGATGCTGAACGCACGCGATGCGCGGCTGATCACCGGCGACGAACAACCGCAGGTGGTCACGCCGGCGCCGGAGGAGTTCATCCGCACGGACACGGCAGGAACTGCAGGCAGCGCAAGTCAGAGCGTCGCGGCGAGCGCGGCCAGCTGATCGGTCGCCAACTCCCATCCGGTGCGGAAGCCCATCTGTTCGTGCGCCTCGCGGTCGGCCACGGACCAGTGCCGCACGCGCGCGGTGTAGATGGTCTTCGTGCCCGAGCGCTCGAAGGTCAGGATCAGCGTCATGAAGGGCTTCTGCGAGGGTTCCCATGCGCTCACGTACGCGTCGGTGACGACCAGGCGCTCGTTGGGGACCACCTCCAGGTAGACGCCGGGACAGGGGACTTCCTCCCCTTCCGGGCTGCGCATGACCACCAGCGAGGTGCCGCCGGTGCGGACATCCAGCTGCGCCGTTGCGGTGGTCCAGGGCAGAGGGGCGAACCAGCGGACGAGAAGCGCTGGCTCGGTCCATGCGCGGAAGAGCTTCTCCGGCGTTGCGTCGATGATGCGGTGAATGACGAGGTCGCGCTGGCCGGCGGGGCTTTCAGTGGATTGTGCAGTCATGTGCAGTGACTCCTGAGCGTGGGGGACATGATCGCGTTCCTTTCAATCGTGGTGGCCGAGCTGGGTCAACAGGTAGCGCCGAAGGTGCCCGATGCAGACTTCGGCGACCTCCGGTCCGTCCTTGGCCTTTGCCAGGACGAAGGCGCCCTGGAGCACCGCCTGAGTGAAGAGCGCCAGGCTCTCTGCGCTCCACTTGGCCCTTGGCGCGTACATGCGCTTGGCAAGCGCGATGTCCTTGGCCACCAGCGCGGCATGCGCGCTGATGTGGCGTTCGCAAGCCCGGCGGATCGCCGGATGCGTCTGGTACGTCTCCTGCACCATGGTGCCCAGGAGGCAGGTGAACTCCGGAAGCTCCCCCCGAAGGATCGCCGCCCGGAAGTCGACATACCCCAGCACGCGATCGCGCGGGTCCGGCAGGGCGCGATACGGAGCCGATCGGAAGAGCCCCTCCGCCATCGCCGAAAAGTGCTCCGCCGCAGCGAGCGCCAGCTCTTCCTTGCTCTTGAAATGATGGAAGAAGCTCCCCTTGGTCAGTCCTGCCGCCGCGCAGAGGTCGTCGATGGTGGTGGCGGCGTAGCCCTTCGCCCGAATGACATGCATCGCGGCGTCCAGGATCCGGGCCTTCGATTCGTGGTGTTCGGGGGCGGGAGCCATGGCGGGAGGGCTGATCCGCTGACCATACCACCTGGTTGGTATGGCGACAAGCGATGCCAGTTCCGATGCTGGCCGCTGCGTGGCACGCATCTTGGCGGCTGCCGGGCCCCCGGTCCTGGCCCGGCAGCCGCGCAGCGTCAGGGCTTGGTCGGCGGGGTGGTCTTGGTGGACTCTTCCTTGGTGACGCTGCCGTTGGCGCTCTCGGTGACCGACTTCTCCTTGGTCTTCGTGGATCCGTCCGGGTTCACGGTGCGCTGGCTGGTGCTGGAGACCGCGCGATCGCACGCGATCAGCGCCAGCGGGGAGAGAAATGCGATCACGGCTGCCAGGTTCATGGCCTTGCGAATCTTGCTCATCGGGAGCTCCTTCAAGTTGAGGGGACCTTCCGGGCGGCCACGCAGTGCGCGGGCCTGCCCTGGCCCCACCTTACGCCTGCATCGGCGGATGGCGCGCTGCCTTCGCGCGCAATCGCGGGAATCGGGCCCGCGCGCGCGCCAAACAGGGATACTTGCTGCGGCTGGCAGTGACCGAGCGCGCTCCTTCACAAGAAGATCTGTTTGCAGGAGGCCCCTTGACACCGCGGGAATCTATGCTAACCTTTTGGTTAGGTATGAAGGACGCCGACCTGGACATCGTCTTCGCGGCGCTGGCGCACCCCGCGCGGCGAAAGATGCTGGATCTGCTGCAGGGCACCCCAGGCGCAAACATCGCAGCCCTCGCCCGTTCATTCGACATGAGCGGGGTCGGTGTCCTGAAGCACGTGCGCATCCTGGAGGCCGCGGGGCTTGTTCGCTCCGAGCGCTCCGGTCGCGAACGCAAGCTCTACTTCAATCCGGTCCCCATCCAGCTCGTCTACGACCGGTGGACCGATCGCTACAGCAGCTTCTGGGCGGGCCGCATGGTGGACCTGAAGGACCGCATCGAGTCCCGCATCGCACCCAAGAGGAGATCGAACTGTGCCTGAGACCGACCGAACCAACCATGCGCAGCGCGCCGCGAAGGCGCCATCCACCGACGCAGCGACGCGGCGCGTCTTCAGCGTCGTGATCAAGGGAACGATTCACCAGGTGTGGAGCGAGATCACGCGGACGGACGCACCGATCGCCTGCTTCTTCAACTCGCGCATGCACACGCCCATGCTGGCGCCGGGGTCGAAGATGGCCATGCGGACCCCCGACGGGAAGTACACCGGCGTCGTCGGCGAGATCCTCGAGGTGATCCCGCCGACGCGCTTCAGCCACACCTTCCGCTTCACCAACTTCGACGACCCGCCCTGCAGGGTCACCTATGAGCTGCGCGAGGTAGCGGGCGGGACCGAGTTCACGCTGACCATCGACGACCTGACGCCCGGCACCAAGACCGCCAAGCAGATGGTGCAGGGGTCTGGGCTGATCACCGGCACGCTGAAGCGCGTCATCGAGACTGGCCGCCCGAGCGCCGGCGTGCGCGCCCTCTTCACGGTCTTTCGCCTGCTGCAGCCGCTGACACCCAAGAAATGCCGCAGCGAGCGGTGGCCCGTGCCGTGAAGGCCGTTCCGCCGCGCCGGCCAGCGGTGCGTGATGCAGCAGCGTGGCGCCACGGCGCCCCTCCCCCACAATCACTCTTCCGAAAGGAACCACCATGCTGATTAGAAAGATCGTCGCCGTCGTCCTGGGCTTCGCGCTCTGGTCCGGCCTGTGGCTGGCGGGAAACGCCGCCCTGGCATCGCGCGCTGAACCGCACGCAGGCAGCGCTGGAGCGTCGCCAAACAACGCAACGCTCGCATGGACGCTGGGGGTGAGCATTGCATGCTCGCTGGCGGCAGGTGCAGTCGCCGGAGCGATCATGAGCCGGCGTCATGGGGCAATGCAAGCCGCGTGCGTGCTGGGCGCACTGCTGCTGCTGGTCGGCATCGCCGTGCAGGGCGGCGCGTGGAGCTCCATGCCGCTCTGGTACCACCTGTGCTTCCTGGCGATGCTTCTGCCTGCGACCCTCGCGGGCGCAAGGCTCTCCGCGGGCCGGCCTGTTGCGTGAGCGCGGCCCGCGTCGCGCTACTTGCAGTACCCCTGCAGACGCTTCAGCACCAGCCTGTCGCAGTCCTCGCGCGACTTCGGGGCGATCGCCTTGAAGTCGGGCTGGTGGTCGTTCTGGAAGTCCACCACGACCAGCTCGCCCTGCCTGTTGCAGATCGCCAGGTGCACGGCTCCCACGCCATCCTTGCCCATCAGGTACTCGGCGAAGAGCGCGAAGTCAGCTGCGGGCGGGTTCTTCTTCACTTCCGCGCTGAATGCACGCGCCATCGACCACAGCACCTTCTGCTCATTCATGTTCCGCGCGGATTCGGGATGCGGGCCCTGCCCGGCAGCGGTGGCCTTGACGAGCTTCTCTTCGTTGAGCGCGGCAGCGATCGCGGCAGCGCTCTCCGCGCTGTACGCGCTTCCGGCGTGAACTGGGTAGACCAGCATCGAGGAGCCAGCCGAGGCACGCTTGAACGCACCCCCCCGTTGCTCGATCGCCTCCTGCTCGGCCTTCGCCGGGATCCCCGTGGACTCCTGCCAGCGCCGCGCGATCTTGCCTGCGGGCGCACTCTCGTTGCCGGGGTCACCAAGGCCCAGCACGGGACGGAGCCGTTCCGCCACCAGCGTGCAGGCCTGAAGGGGCTCGCGCGGACGGATCCGGTCAAAGTCGGCGTCCCCCTTCGCCTGGCGGTCCTGCCAGACGATCTCTCCCTGCTTGTTTGCGATGATCGCGCGCACCTCTGCGACGCCCGTCTGGGGCGTCCCCAGGAAGTCGGCGAAGAGCGCGTACTCCGTGGCGGGTGGATTCGCTCGCACGAACTCGGCGAAGGCCTTGGCCGACTCCGCCATGTCCCCCTCTGCCGGCGGCGTGAACGCCGTGCGGGACGTCTCCAGGTTGGCCATACCTCCGCGTTCGAGCATCATGGCGATCACTTCGCCCACCTGTGCATTGGGTGTGCCTGCAAGGCCCACCGGAAGGACGGTCAGCGCCGCGGCCTTGCCCGAGGCCTTGAAGCGCTCGGAGGCCTGGCCGCAGGCGGACCCGCAGGCCAGTGCAAGGACGGCGAGCACTGCTGCGGCGCGGAAGTTGCGATTGAGTGCGCGTTTCATGAGTTCTTCCTCTCGATTGAAATGTGTGTGCCTACTTACACTTTGGTCCGGCACGCACCGGGCCGTTCTGCATGCGCGACGTCATTCCTTGCGGCTTCCCAACATGGCCGACCCGACCTGAACCATCAGTCGACGGCGTTCGCGATCGCCCAGCAGGTCCAGCTCGCGCGCGATGCTTGCCACCGTCCCAAGCCCGATCAGTGCCCATGCCGCAAGCACCGGATCCGGTGGCGTGGCACCGGCCGTGCGGCGCTTGCGGGCCGCGCCGCCTGCGGGGCGGGCACGGTGGCTGCGGACCTGTGCGC
The DNA here is from genome assembly GCA_044230125.1 of Phycisphaerales bacterium. GTDB lineage: Bacteria > Planctomycetota > Phycisphaerae > Phycisphaerales > SM1A02 > UBA966. The sequence continues at coordinate 28,107 of JBGARR010000008.1, read as the reverse complement.
AGACGAACTTCTGGTACCGCAGGTACATCCTGGCGAGCGCGCGGCGGATCTGCGGATCGTCGGTCTCGCTGAGCCCCGCGAAGACGATGCGCGCGTGCCCAAACTCGCCAAGGTGCTTCGACTCGTAGTCCAGGAGCGTCTGTGCCTTCGATCCCCCAGTGCCGCCGGTGGCCACCCCCTCCCAGGTCCGGGCCGACAGGTCGTAGACATGGTCGATGGCCGCGATGAACATCGCCTTCTTGCCGGGCCACAGCCGGTAGAGGATCGTCTCCTGCACCTTGCAGCGCCGCGCGAGCTGCGCGGTCGTGGAGCGGCGGTACCCAAGCTCCGCAAAGGAGCGGGCGACCAGGGGGAGCAGCTCGCGGCGCTTCTGGTTGGCTTGGCTTGGTCGTGGCATGTGGTCGCCTGTTCTGTAGGTGAACACTTACAGTATGCCCGTGCCCTGGGCCGGAGTCAAGTCGCTCCTTCGCGGAGCCGTCCCGCGTGGCCGGGAACGCCCGCCACCACTCGCGAACGCCCGCCACCACTCGCGACCGCCCGCCACGACTCGCGACCGCCCGCCCCGAATCGCGGCCGCCCGCCTGGAGTCGCATGCCGCCCACCGGCGCAGCGATAGACTCCTGCATCCGTTTCAACCACAAGGATTCCAGAATGCCCACCAAAGCCTTTGCAGCGCAGTCCGCCACCACCCCCCTGGCCCCCTTCTCGATCGACCGGCGCAAGCCGCTGGCGAGCGACGTCGAGATCGACATCCTCTTCTGCGGCGTCTGCCACTCCGACCTGCACTTCGCGCGCAACGAGTGGGGCTTCACCAGCTTCCCGGTGGTGCCCGGCCACGAGATCCTGGGGCGCGTGACGCGCGTGGGCAGCGCGGTCACCAAGTTCAAGGTGGGCGACCTGGCTGCGGTGGGCTGCCTGGTGGACTCGTGCCGCAATTGCTCCAGCTGCAAGAGCGGCCTGGAGCAGTTCTGCCTGGGCGGTCCCGTCTTCTCGTACAACGGGGCGGACAAGCATTCCGGCGGCATGACCTTCGGCGGCTACTCGGAGAGCATCGTCTGCGACGAGGCGTTCACGCTGAAGGTCCCTGCCAGCCTCGATCCCGCACGCGCCGCGCCGCTGCTGTGCGCGGGCATCACCACCTATTCGCCGCTTCGCAAGTGGGGCGCCACGAAGGGCAAGAAGGTGGGCATCGTGGGCCTTGGGGGGCTGGGGCACATGGGCGTGAAGTTCGCGCACGCCTTCGGCGCGCACACGGTGCTCTTCACCACTTCGCAGGGCAAGGTCGCCGATGGCAAGCTGCTGGGCGCCGACGAGGTGGTCATCTCCAAGGACCCGGAGCAGATGGCGAAGCACGCGGGCAGCTTCGACATGATCCTGGACACGGTGTCGGCGGACCACGACGTCAACGCGTACCTGGCGCTGCTGAAGCTGGACGGCGCGCTGGTGATGGTGGGCGCCCCGCCGAACCCGCAGCCGGTCAACGTCTTCCACCTGCTCATCCCGCGCCGGCAGCTGGCGGGGTCGCTGATCGGCGGCATCGCCGAGACGCAGGAGATGCTGGACTTCTGCGGGAAGCACGGCATCCTCTGCGACATCGAGATCATCAAGATGCAGCAGATCAATGAGGCGTACGAGCGCATGCTCCGCAGCGACGTGAAGTACCGATTCGTGATCGACATGGCTTCGCTGAAGGGCTGACGGGCTGACGGGCTAGACCAGGCTCGCCACGGATCGGGCCCCCGATAGCATGATCCGATGGCGCCATCGATCCAGCGTTTGTCGCTTCTGCTCCCAGCCGCATGCGTCTTCTGCGCAACGTCCTGCTCGCCCAGGCCGGTGTCCACCGTCGGGCCGTCGCCCTCGGGTGGCACGGTCATCCCGACGGGGCAGCTGGTTCAGCCCGCAGGCGCCACGGTCGAGATCCCCGCCCGTCCTGTCGACATGGTGCGCTCGCCGGACGGGCGATTCCTCTTCCTGAAGGAGAACGAAGGGGTGACGGTCGTGAACTCCGCGACCATGGGCGTGCGCCAGCGCCTGCCGCTTGGGACGAGTCCGGCATCGATGACGGGCATCGCCATGGCGCGCGACGGCAGGACCCTTTTCGTCACCGACGCAACCACCGGGCTGCACCAGCTGAGCGTCGCGCAGGATGGCGGCGTCACCGCGGCGCGGCGGATCACCCTCCCCGCGGCCAGCGGACCACGGGACAACAGCTTTCCGTGCGGGATCGCGCTGCTGCGAAACCAAGGGACGGCGCTGGTCTGCCTGTCGCGCAACAACACCCTGGGAATAGTAGATCTTGCCTCCGGCGCGCTCCAGGAAGAGATCGCCGTGGGCGTCGCGCCCTTCACCGTGGTGGCCTCGCCCGATGAGTCACTGGCCTATGTCAGCGTGTGGGGCGGGCGGCGGCCGCAGCAGGATGAACGCTCGGCGACCTCCGCGGGCACCAAGACCTTGGTGGACGCCAGGGGCATCGCCGCGAGCGGCGGCGTGTCGATCGTGGACCTGAAGGTTCGCAAGGAGATCGCCTATGTCGAGACTGGCCTCTCCGCGTCGGCCTTGGCGCTCTCGCGCGACGGATCGCTGCTCTTTGTCGCCAACTCGAACAACGACACGCTCAGCATCATCGACACCGCGGCGCACGCGGTGGTCCGCCAGGTGGTGGTGAAGCCGGATGCGGCGCTGCCCTTCGGCAGCATGCCCTCCGCTGTCGCGCTGGCGCCCGACGAGCGAAGGCTCTACGTGGCCTGCGCGGGCAACAACGCGGTCGCGTTGCTCGCGTTCGCGGATGGCTTGCGCGGCGAGCCGGTGATCGCCGGGTGGATCCCGACAGGCTGGTATCCAGGCGCGCTGCTGGCCACGGAGGGCGAGCTGACAATCGCCAACATCAAGGGTGTCGGCTCGCGCACCGCGCGCGCGGACGGATCCTTCAACAGCCTCCGGTACCGCGGCTCGGTGCAGCGGGTGCAGCTGCCGGGCGACGAAGAGCTGGCGGCGATGACCCGACGCGTGAAGCGGGACGCCCTGGTGCCGCAGGTGCTGCGCGAGATCGACTCCGGGCAGCGGCGCAGCGAGGCCCCGCCCGCGGTGATCCCGGCGCGCCCGGGAGAGCCCTCCGTCATCGAGCATGTGATCTACGTGATCAAGGAGAACCGCACCTACGACCAGGTCTTCGGCGACCTGGCCGCGGGCCCCACGCCGCGCGGCAACGGCGATCCCGAGCTGTGCATCTTCGGGCGCGACATCACGCCCAATCACCACGCGCTGGCGGATCGCTTCGTGCTGCTGGACAACTACTACTGCAACGGCGTGCTCTCGGCCGATGGCCACTCGTGGGCGACCGAGGGGAACTCGACGCCCTACCTGGAGCGCTCATTCGGCGGCTTCAAGCGCTCGTACACCTATGGCGACGATCCGCTGACCTACTCCTCCAGCGGCTTCCTCTGGGACCACCTGCTGGCGGCGGGATGCTCGTTCCGCAACTTCGGCGAGCTCTCCTATGCAACAGTCGTGGCGCCCGCGGGCAAGGGGAGCGCGTGGTCCGACGTCTACGCCGACTGGAAGTCGGGCGCAAACGCGTATCGATTCACGGGGAAGATCGGCATCGACAACCTGCGGCGCTACAGCGACCCGGATGCCCCCGGGTGGAGCATGGACATCCCCGACCAGATCCGCGCCGACCGCTTCATCGCGGCGCTGAAGGAATTCGAGGCTTCCGGCAGCATGCCGTCGCTCATCATCCTGCACCTGCCCAACGACCACACCAATGGCATGGCGGAGGGGAAGCCGACACCCCGCGCCTATGTCGCGGACAACGACCTGGCGCTGGGACGGCTGGTCGAGGCGGTGAGCCACTCGAAATTCTGGGGGACGACCTGCATGTTCATCAACGAGGACGACCCGCAGGACGGCTGGGACCATGTCGATGGGCACCGGAGCATCTGCCTCGTGGTCAGCCCCTTCGCGCGGCGTGGCGCAGTGGTCAGCGACTTCTACAACCAGGCCGGCGTCATGCACACCATTGAGCGCATCTTCGGACTCACCGCGGTGAACCAGCAGTACGCGGCCGCGCCGACGATGGGCGCGTGTTTCAGCATGCACGCCGATGCTGAGCCGTACGCCGCGCTGGTCCCGATGGTGGCGCTGGACGAGCTGTGCCCGCCGCGGGAGAAGGCGAAGGCGCTGCCCGCCCCCGGCGATGGGGCGGCGCCGCCATCGAAGAAGGGAACCGGCGCGGCGGGTGCGGCGGTCGCGCCGGCGTCCGGTGCCACGCCAGCGCTCGATCTGTATGCGCTGACCGCGCGGCAGGATCTGCGGAAGCCCGACATGGTGAACGACGCTGAGTTCAACCTGGTGCTCTGGCACGCCGCGAAAGGGCTGGGTGTGCCGTATCCGCAGCGGTTCGCGGGCGCGCATGGCGCAGGCCTTGGCGCGCTGGGGCTGAAGCTCGGCCCGAGCGCGGGTCCGCGTGAGGATGAGGGGGAAGACGACGATGACGAGGGTGAGGGCGAAGTCGAGGGCAAGTGATCCGCAGAGGAGAATCATGATGAGGCGATCCTGACACCAATCTTCCCGGATCACTTACGCCGCCGACCTGCATCGAGCCCTGCCGGGGGGCCGTCGGATAAGGCACGCCATCTCCCGCACAGTCCCGCACTGCGCGCGTCGGTGATGGCCGCGCTTGAGTTTGACCACGATGCGGGCACGAGCGAGCTGAACCTCGCACGACGTTCCGGTGGGTCGCGCGCACAAGTCCGCAACGCGCTGGACCGGCTGGAGCTCACCGGACGCGTCAAGCGAACGCGGCCGACCAGCACCTCCGGCCATCGGAGGACGAGCATCGCACTGGCGGCCGCGGGCTGACGCGGCGAAGCCGCGCGCACCCGTCCCCTACACTCCACCCCCATGCACCCCGCGGCCATCGGCCCCTTCGAAATCCAGCGCGAACTCGGCCGCGGCGGCATGGGCGAGGTCTTCCTCGCGCGCGACACGCGCCTGGACCGCCAAGTCGCAATCAAGGCCCTGCCCGCGCACTTGTCAGGAGACCCCGACCGCCTGGCGCGATTCCAGCGCGAGGCGAAGGTCCTGGCCTCGCTCAACCATCCGGGGATCGGCGCGATCTACGGGCTGGAAGAATCCGGCGGCCGGCAGTACCTCATCCTGGAGTTCGTGGACGGGCAGACGCTCGCCGAGCGGCTGGAGGAAGGCCCGATCCCCATCGCAGAGGCGCTCAGCATTGCGAAGCAGATCGCCGAAGCGCTGGAGGTCGCGCACGAGAAGGGGATCGTGCACCGCGACCTGAAGCCCGGCAACATCATGGTCAACGCCGAAGGTGCGGTGAAGGTGCTGGACTTCGGCCTGGCACGCACCGCCGATGGAGCGCCGCAGAGCGCCGGACCGGGCGCGCTCGCAAATTCGCCGACGGTCCTCTCTCCGACGGTCCCTGGCGTCATCCTGGGCACCGCGGGCTACATGTCCCCCGAGCAGGCGCGCGGCAAGCCGGTCGACAAGCGTTCCGACATCTTCTCCTTCGGCTGCATCCTCTACGAGATGCTCACAGGCGCGATGCCCTTCCGCGGCGAGACGGTCGCGGACGCCATCGGTGCGACGCTGCACAAGGAGCTTGACCTCTCGCTGCTGCCCGCCGGGACGCCGCCGCGCGTGCGCGAGCTGCTCCAGCGCTGCCTGGCAAAGGAGCGCAAGCAGCGGCTGCATGACATCGCAGATGCGCGCCTGGAACTGGAACAGGCGATCGCCGGACACGAGTGGAGCGCGGCGGCATCCGGCAGCGCGCCACACAGCCGGAGCGGATCCCTCGCAATCCGCCTCGCCGCTGCGCTCCTCCTGCTGGCGTTCGGAGCGGGCGTTTCATGGCTCGCTCTGAAGCGGCAACCAACGAGCGAGCCGCAGCACTCCTTCTATGTCTCCACCACCGTTCCGGCGCAGCCCGCATTCGACGGACTGGTGGCAATCTCGCCGGACGCACGGTTCCTGGTGATCCGCGCGCTGCCCGAACTTGCCCCCGGGAGCGACAAGGCGCCCGGTGTGCTGATGCTGCGTCGGCTGGACCGCGACGAGACCAAGATCATCGACGGCACTGAAGGCGCGCGCGCTGCTGCGCTGTCGCCAGATGGATCCGCGATCGCCTTCGCCTGTGCGCGGGACATCGTCGCGAGCAAGATCAGCCTGAAGAAGATCGGGCTGGTGGATGGGCAGCCGACCGGGCAGCCAGTCACGCTGTGCGAGCTGCCCAACGCATGGTCGAGCCTCGGCTGGGCGTCGAACCGTGAGATCGTCATTGGCACGACGGGCCAGCAGATGTCCCTTTCCGTGGTTTCCGCGGAAGGCGGGGAGCCTCGGGTGGTGCTGAGCGAGAAGGGCGGCCCGACCTTCCAGGATTGGGGGGCGCTTCGGCCGCTGCCCGGGGGAAGGGCGATCCTCGCCACGGCGGTCACGCTGGTTGAGCAGTCCATCAAGGAGCAGGTCGAGGTCATTGACCTGGCCACGGGGACGCGAACCGTCGTGCTGCCGAATGCGGGCTCCGCGCAATACATGCCGGAGGGATTTCTGCTGGCGACCCGGAACCAGAGCTCGGTGATTGCGGCGCGCTTTGATCCAGATGCACTGCAGATCGTGGGCACCCCGGTGACCGTGCTGAGCAGCGCGACACTTGGCATCGTGGAGGCTTCAGCCAGCGGCACGCTCGCTATGGTCTCTCGTTCGGCGGCCGCTTCGGGCAGGCGCCTGGCTTGGATCGATGCCCAGGGGCAGGCGGTCCCGATCTCGGGCAAGCCACGCGATTACCAATCAGTGTCCTTCTCGCCGGATGGGGGACGAGTGTCCGTCACCCTGTCGGGGGCGAGCCAGTCCGAACTTCCGTCTGAGTTGTGGATCCTGGACCTCGGGCGGAGTTCCTTCAGCCGGCTGCCCACCAAGGGCGTGCCGCTCGGCGCGGGCATCTGGACCAACGACCGGCAACGAATCACTCATGCGGTGATGGGCAGCGACGGCTGTTCGATCTGGGAGCAGCGCGTAGACGGCGCTGGGGAGGCCGTCAAGCTGTATTCAATGACCGGCAATCCGGCATTCACCGTTCCGCTGGCATGGTCGCCCGATGGCAAGGTGCTGGCGTTCATCCGGGGGGAGTTTGGGTCGGAGAATGGCGACATCTGGCTGCTTCAGCAAGGGGAGAACTCTCAGGATTGGGTCGCGAAGCCCTACCTGGAATCGAAGGCGAACGAGGGTTGGCTGGGCTTCTCTCCGGATGGGAAGTGGGTGCAATTCATTTCAACGCAATCCGGTCGCAACGAGCTGTACGTCCAGCGCTTCACCGGTGCGGGCAGCGGCGCCGATGATGCGAAGTCCGGCCGCGTGCAAGTTTCGAGCAACGGCGTCGGATGGGATGCATGGTGGGGCGACGATGGAAAGGAGATCCGGTACCTGGACGCGGACGGCCAGCTCATGAGCGTGCAGGTCCAGCCCGGGCCCTCATTTTCAACGTCGGTTCCGAAGCCCCTGTGCAGCATCAAGGAGCTGAAGCTCAGCGGCCGTGCCTTCGCCCCCGACGGCAGGCTGCTGGCAGTGATGCAGGGCCAAGAGGAGCAGCGTGCGAAGATCGACCTTGTGGTGAACGTCCTCGACGAGATTCGTGCGAAGTTGGCTGCTGCGAAGTGAGGGGGCAAGTGATGCCCGGCGCATTTACCTCACTTCCGATCCATCATCGTCATCCGCTCCCACTCGCCCAGCTTCTTGGCGGCGGCAAGCGCGGTGGGCGCGTCTGCGTGGTCCGCAGCCAGGTACACCAGCGTGGTGTGACCGATCCTGATCTTGTCACCGTCGTTTAGCACGGTGTCGAGCATGATCTGCTTGCCGTTCACGAAGACCCCGTGGGCGCTGCGGTAGTCGGCGGCGACATGCCTGCCGAGCGCCGCATCCATCCGCACCTGCAGGTGCTTGCGCGAGACCAATGAGTCCAGGACCTGGAAGGTGCAGGTGTCATCGCGCCCGACTGACACCAGCGGTTCGGCGATTACGAAGTGGGCACCCTGCCCGGTGCCCTCGATGATGACCAGAGATGCCATGCGCTCATTCTCCTTAGTGCGAAAGGAGCGCAGCGTACGAGGTTCGCGCGCCCGGCTGGCTGGGGAGGCCGCACCCCTCCACCTGGCTGCCATCGAAAATCGGCTGCAATTCTGTAAAGTCCACTTGACATTTGTAAAGCACGCTTTACACTCCGGGCTGCACCCTATTTGGAGGCTTCAGATGACTCCCAGTCCATCCGGCCGGTTCCTGACCGGCGTCATTCTCGCAGTCTGGTTCGGCTCATACATCGCGGCCAGGGCCATCATCCCGGGACTGCCTGCGGATTCGTGGCTCCGCACGGCAGTTGCCCTGCTCCCCGTCCTGCCGACCATCGCCGTGCTCTGGCGCATTTCGGCCGCGATTCGCGGCCTGGATGAACTGCAGCGCCGCGTCCATCTTGAAGCGCTTGGGATGGCCTTCGCGCTGGCGGTGGTGACCCTCTGGACACTTGGGCTGCTGGAACTTGCCATCGAACTGAATCGCGAGGACTGGAGCTACCGCCACGTGTGGGCGATGCTCCCGCTCTTCTACTTCATCGGTCTTGCGTTCGCGTGGAGGCGGTACAAGTGACCAATCGAGTCCGTGAGCTGCGGGCCTTGGAGGGCTGGACGCAAGCCGAGCTCGGCGAGCATCTGGGGGTCTCGCGGCAGACGGTGATCTCGATCGAGTCGGGGCGCTACGAGCCGAGCCTCGGGCTGGCGTTCAAGATCGCGGCCGTCTTTGGACTGCGGATTGAGGAGGTCTTCCAACCTGAATCCGGGCCGGGCCAGTCCAAGAAGTGATCGGCAGGCGGTCGAATGCAGAACTGTTGGACTGCCAGGCCGCGAAGCCGCCGGACCGCCACTGTCCTTCAGGACTTTCGAGCAGGCAGCATCTCGTCACCCGTGCAAAATCGGCACCGGAAGATCGGAGTCGTCGGGGGATTCCGCATCGAACACGGGAGCAGATTGCCGCGTGCGCCCCCCGCCATCCGCTTCTCGCATCCACAGCCCGCTCCGTCCGCGTTCGTCCGCCATGGCCGCACCGTTGGACCACGGCTGCGCCTCCTTCGGGACGGGAATCGAGAAGCGGAGCACGGTGCCGCCGCCCCAGCGGCAGACAGCACTGATCTCGCCCCCGTGCGCCTCGACGCTGGCTCGCGCGGCTGCAAGCTCCTCGAGCCTGTCGTGGGGGTCGCGACCGCCCGCTGCGGGAATGCGTCCCTGGTCCGCCGAATTGTCGTTCGTACCGCTTGGCGCAGCGCCCCGGTCGGCAACTTCGCAGACGACGCAGTTGCTGCAGCCACGGACCCAGATGTCGATCGGGGAACCCTGGGGCGCATGACGGACGGCGTTCTCGATCAGGCTGATGACCGCCCGGTCGATCAGTAGGCGGTCGAGTGAGATCAAGGGGATCTGGATGTGCCGGTGCAGCGTGAACTCATGGTCTCCCGCACGGGGGGAGATCCGCTGAACCACCGCGGTCACCAGGTCGCCCAAGCTGAGGGGTTCCCGGAAGAAATGCGGGGACAGCACCGATGAAATTGGGCTTTGCGTGGTCACTTGGTCTCCTCAGAAATTCACCTGGAGTCCCATGGTTGCGATGAATGACGCGTCACGGCCGCGGTTGAGCGCAGCTGTGTTGTCGCCCAGGAAGATCCCAGCGACGCCCATGTTGAGCGTCCACTTGCCAACTCGATCGCCGAACGGGAGCGGTATCGCGGCCTTGGCGCCGACCTGCGCGAAACCGAAGAAATCCTCTTCGCCCGCGGCGTTCTCGTAGTAGTTGCTCATGCTCAGGCCGACGGAGACGGGAAAGCTCACCGCGACGGGGGTCTGCCCCAGGTCCAGCGTGAAGCCAGGCGCGACGCCCAGCTCCAGATAGATGCCGGAGTGGAGATCGGGGCCGTCTGCCCCCGCGTTTCCCGTCTCCAATCCGAGCAGCGCGTAGGGATGGAGGGCGAACTTGCCCAGCAACTCGCTGTCATCCCAGGCCAGCGTGAAGTCCAGCTCCTGCACCGTCTGGTACGCGTCGGAGGGGCTGGTGAGGAACGTGTAGGTCGTCGTCAGGCTGAACGGACCCTTGGTCAGGGCCACGCCCGCGATCAGGTCGCACTCGTACCACCATTTGGTCAGGTCGCTCGTCTGCGTTCCGCCGTTCTTGCCGAAGCTGTTCCAGGTGGCAAGGATCGCGTCCACCTTGAAGTCATCCTGCTTGTAGACGTTGAAAGTCAGGCGTGCAACGGGCTGAATGATCAGATCCTGATCCTGCTGCAGGATGCCGTGATAGAAGTAGATGTTCGTGAAGTCCAGGTTGAGCTGCAGGCTCAATGGGCTGGGGGTGGGCTCGGCGGGCGCTGGCGCGGCGGGCGCTGGCGCAGCTGGCGCTGGCGAGGCGGTTGCTGACGCCGCGGGATCCGGTGGTGGCTCCGCAGCCGGCTGGTCCGTTGGCTTTGCCGCATCCTGCCCGAACACGATCGTGGCGATCACCCAGGGTGCGACCGAAGCTGCGGCTGCGAGCGGCGACACAAGACGGTGCGAATGCATGGCAGTGCCCTCTCGATCCTCTTCTGCGGCACGCGCCGAAGGCAGGACCGATGTGCGATGGGACAAGTATTGGGGTGCGCGCCGCCGTTGTCGCTCACCGCGGCATAAGGGTTGAGGCGCTCGACATCAGCGCCGCATAGATTTCAAGGCACCGGCGCCCGGCCGCTACGGCGCACCGCATGCCCGCGTGCGGGCAATTGATGCGCTCTTTATCCCCGGTCTGGCGCAGCACGCGGCCGTCGCGTGTGCATCAGGGCCTGAATCTCTCGAACTCCTTGCCGTTGAACCTGTACGCGCCCGCCTCGTGGGTGCCAAGCCACAGGTCGCCGCGACTGTCCTTGGTGATGGAGAAGAGCGTGACGTCCCTGTCGCCATCCTTGACCGGAAAGTGAGTGAGGACCTTTCCGTCGAACCGCCAGACGCCTCCGCCGTAGGTCGCCATCCACAGGTTTCGCTTGTCGTCTTCGGTGATGGACATGAAGTAGAAGAACTTCTCGCGAAGCGATGTGCCCGAGAGGTCCATCCCCGCCTCTCTCGTGTAGGCGATCCTCCCGCTCTCCGGTCCCGGGGCGCCCTCCTGGTGCGGCTGCACCTTGTAGCGATACTGCGTATTGCAGAACCAGAACGCGCCATCCTTGTCCTCGAGGATCGAGCGGATGCCGAACATGCCGCCGCCTTCGATTTCCGTCAGGTGCTCCTCATACATCCAGTCCAGGTGCTTGCCATCGAAGCGGCAGATGCCGAAGTTCGCCGTGCCGAACCACACGTTGCCCTTGCGGTCCTTGTACACGCAGTACACTTCGTAGGGGCTCCATGGATGACGCGGGTGCGTCGCGTAGAAGCCATCCTCGCGCGGGTGCTTGGGGAACCTCAGATGGAAGAGCGTCTTGCCGTCGTAGCGATAGGGGCCCTTCTGCCCGGTTTGCCATGGAAGCCACACGTCATCCGGATCAAGCACCCAACCATCGGCTGGTGAATCCATCGCGGTCACGGGCAGCGTGGAGAACGATCGTCCATCGAACTTGCTGACGCCCTCCAGCGTGGTGATGAGGATGTCGCCCGACTTGTGCTGCTGAATTCCGCGGATGCGATCGCTGCACAATCCGTCATTGGTCGTGAAGTTGGTGGTGGCCTTGCCGTCATAGCGGTAGACGCCATGTCCGTCGCTTCCGAACCAGTAGTTGCCGTTCGCGTCCCGGAAGACGTACCAGATGCCCTTGCACATCTCCGAGGCGGTGTGGTGGACGTCGAGCATGGGTGTGCGCTGCGCGCCGGCGCCATCTCCACCGACGGACCAGACGCGATCGCGCAGCGTCCCGTCACCCTGGAGGTCGAACTGGACGACGTACGGCACGGTTCGTTCACCCTCGTATCCCGCCAGATCGAACTGCAGCGCGCCTCCTTCGAGCACCGTGACGTCGCCTTCGTACACGCCACCGCCCTTCCAGCCCGAAAGCGCGAGGCAGCGGAGCCGGCCGGCCTTCGTGTGGTGGTAGATGTACGCGTCGAGGAGGTGGATGGGCTCGCCGTTTCCGCGCAGCGCGAAGGTGCGGGCGTAGACCGCATCGATGTAGGGGATCCACTCGAAGGTCGACTCGATGTGGAATGGATCGCCGGTGCCCCATTTGCCCCGTGCGTCCCACGTGCGACCGAAGAGGGGCTGGAAGGCCTTCAGGCGCGCCGAGGGCTTCGGCGGATTCTCTGCCGGAAGCGGGCGGACCGGGGTGAGCGCCCGCGAGCGGAAGTAGTCCCATTCCGTGAGGGGCGTGAGCTTGCTGTCGTCGAACTCCTCCAGCAGCGCGGAGTGATACCTGTCCGGACCGTCGAAGGTCTCGCGCGAGACAAGCTTGCGGTGGACGCCATTCTGGTTCAGTTCGGAAACGGACTCGGTGCGATCGCCGTCCACGTGGGACTTGACCGCGCCCTCCGAGATGCTTCCCTCGAAGGGGTTCAGGCTCAGTGTGTACAGCTGCTTGCGAGCGGGATGCCAGTACACGACCCCCAGTCCGCGCCACGGGTTGCCGCCCGCGTCTAGGCCATGCGTCATCACGCGCCCCGAATGCCTGTCCGGTCCCCAGTGGTAAGTGTCGTACATGCTCGTCCCGCTCTTGAACGTCACCTTCCATTCTCCCCCGACCATGCGCGCGAAACCCGCCATCGCGTCGGCGGAGCCATCGGCGCTGGCGCGCGCGGATGGACGGGCTGGCGCGGTCTCCGGGCGCGCCTCCTGCACTGCGGTACAGGCGAGGAAGGAGGAAACGAGGGGAAAGACGATGGAGGCGGGATGGAATCGCATGGTTCGGCCGAGGTGCTGCCGTGCGTCTTGTACCAGTGTGGTCCCCAGCAGCTGTCACGGACGTGTCACAATGCGCGCGCGGAGCGAAGCATCCACTTCGGCCTGGGGGTTGAGAAGGGCCTGATTCAGGCGCGATCGATCGGACCCGATGTCCACTCCTCGCTCAGCTGCGAGAGCCGCCGAGCCGCAGCCTCATCCATTGAGCCTGCGGAAGAAGGGGCCGGGGCTCGCCGGATGAAGTACCGACCGGTCACGCCTTCCACGTCCGGTGAGCACGCCGGGTGGAGAATCGTGGATCGAGTTGGGGTCGTGGTAGGTCCTTGCGGGCGCGTCATACACCGGCGGCCCCCGGCGAGGACCGGGTGTCGGGCACAGCCGGTTCCTTCGGTCGCGTGTTGAGGATCGCGTCGAGTTCTCGAACGAGCTGCCGAACGCGTCCTTCGCTGGTGTCCGGTGCAAGCAACCGGTGGTCCTCGATGTCCTGCACCTTCTGGTAGTTGTTGATGACGGCACCGACGATGAGGTTCACGAGCAGAAACGTTGCGATCACGATCCAGGACACCTGGAAGGCCGTGAACGCCCCCAAGGGATGACCAGCCTGCGCAAGCTCGTAGCGCATCTGGGTCCAGTCGTCACCGGTCAAGATGCGGAAAAGGGTGAAACACGCCTCATGAATGCTGGCGAAGTAGGGTTGCATGGGGTGGCCATCGCCTCCGAACAGCTTCACCCCGATGACCGCGTAGACGTAGAAGAGGATTGTCGCGAGCAGCGCCACATACTTCATGCTGGCGACCGATCGAAGCAGCACAGTGACAATCAGCCGCAGTTCCGGGATGGTCTTTACCAGCCGCAGCACGCGGAACACGCGAAGAATGCGCAGCACCGGTCCAACGCCGTTGGAGGCGGGAATCAGGGCCGCGATGACGATCATGATGTCGAAGATGTTCCATCCGTCGCGAAGGTAGGCGGCCGTCGAGTCGCGAGCCTTGAATCTCAGAGCGATTTCCACGAGGTAGATGATGACGCAGACCGTCTCGATCCCCGCGATGACGCGGAGAGCCGTCGTGTCAGTCAAGTAGGTGCTCAGCCCGATGAGGACCGCGTTGACCAGGATGACGGCAACGATAAAGTTATTGAAGGGTGCGGACTGGACGAGGTTGCGGATGTTCATGTCGTTTCCTCGATCGGTGGGGTGCTCTGTTGCCCAGCAATACAGGGGCAGGTTCCTAGTGCGCGAATGGATGCGGCGGTGGTCGCCTCTGCTCCAAGGCTCGGCCTCGCGAATCCTGAATCGACGGACGATCTACCCGCTGGCGCCCCTCTTTCATCTCGGCCTAATGGTCCCTCTCCGAGCGCTTCGACGGGATTGCCACGCTCAGCACCGTTGCCAACGCCAGCGTGCCGACCACGACCAGCAGCGACACCGTGGTGTCGATCTTGATCGGATCGGCGTTGTCCACGCCGATCACGTCCAGGTACGGTGGCACACTCAGCAGTAGCAGCTTCACACCCACAAACGCCAGGATCAGGATGAGCGCTGGCTTCAAGAACCGGAACTTCTGGATCAGAGCCGCCAGGCAGAAGTACAGCGCCCGTAGCCCAAGGATCGCGAAGATGTTGCTCGTGAACACGATGAACGGGTCCGGCGTGATCGCGAAGATTGCCGGGATCGAGTCCACCGCAAACACCAGGTCGGTGATCTCTACCAGGATGAGCGCCAGGAACAAGGGTGTGATGGCCCAAGCGGCGCTCAGCGAGCCCGCTGGCGCTGCGTCCATCACCTCCCTACCGCTGGCATCCATTCTGTAGGTCGGCCTGAGCGTCCGCTTCGTGAAGAACTTCTGCCCGTCGTAGAACTCTGTCACTCGGAAGAATTTCTTGCAGAGTCGAACCGCTAGGTTCTGCGAGACGTCGTCGTTGCCCTTGATCAGGGCCATCTTCAGGGCCGTCAGGATCAGGAACCCTCCGAAGACGATCAGGATCCACTGGTACTTCAGGATGAGCCCCGCGCCAAGGAAGATCATCCCTCCGCGCATCACCAGCGCGCCGATGATGCCCCAGAAGAGCACACGGTGCTGGTACTTTGGCGGCACCGCAAAGAAGGAGAAGATCAGTGCGATGACGAAGATGTTGTCCATCGCCAGTGACTTCTCGACCACGTATCCCACGAGGTACTGCTTTGCGGCTTCGAATCCCTGCACCTCGCCCGACACGATGAGCGGTGCACCGGCCTTGATCGCCTCCGTCGTGCTGTACTTCGCCGTGTCCAACCCCAGCCCGAGCCAGTGGTTCTCATAGGCCATGTACACAAACCCGCTGAATGCGATGCCGCACGCCAGCCAGATGACCGACCACTTCACCGCCTCCTTCATCTTGACTTCGTGGGCTTCCCGGTGAAAGACGCCAAGGTCCAGCGCAAGGAACGCGATTACAAGGCCGATGAACGCGACATACGCCCAGACCTTCAGATCGGCGGGATTGGACGCAGCGGTGGTCGCAAGCAGCAGCAGTTCATTCATGAGGAGATCACATCCTGGGCCCTCACCTGCTCAAAGAGGGCAGGCGCGGCACAACGTCGCGGCAGAATGTTGGTCTCGCCATGGGCGTCGGTCCGCGCTCAGAAGCGCCGAGGACCAATGCCGCAGACGGGCCGGGGCGGAACGCGAACCGTTCCACCCGTGTTGACGACCCGTCCCACCCGCACCGGCGGGCGGCTACTCCCCAACAGGAAGCAAGACCCCATAGTAGCAGCCGCGCGATCATCGAGCACGCGCTGTCCATTCGGACCAACCGAATCCGGAGAACAAGGCCGCCCCTTGGGCGTACTGACGGCAACTCAAACGCCAGCAGGAGACCCTCTCTTGGCAGGCGCTGTGAACGGGAGCCTGGAGCACTTCGCTTGCTGAGTGCGAAGGGGAACCATGCTGATTGAAAGTCGACACTGAGCACCGGGTCACCATCTCGGATGTCGGGTTCGGCTGCGACACCAGAACCGCAGCTTCCTAAAGCCAGCCGAGCACTTCGTCGTCTACTTCGGCCGCGCTCGCCAGTGGCACCTCGCAGTGGCAGCGGTTGGCGGGGCGCCGCTCGGCTTCCGATTCGTACACTCCCCCCTCGTGCATCCAGCAGCCATTGGCCCATTCCAGATCCAGCGAGAACTCGGCCGTGGCGGCATGGGCGTGGTGTACCTCGCCACCGATACCAGACTCGACCGGCAGGTCGCCATCAAGGCCCTGCCCGCCGACCTCGCCGCAGACCCCGATCGCCTCGCCCGCTTCCAACGCGAAGCCAAAGTCCTCGCCGCGCTCAACCACCCAAATGTCGGCGGCATTCACGGGCTCGAACAAGCAGACGGCCACCAGTATCTGGTCTTGGAGTACATCGAAGGCGAGACGCTCGCGGATCGTCTGGCCGCAGGACCGATCCCGGTCGCCGATTCGCTGACGCTCGCCAAGCAGATCGCCGAGGCACTCGAGGCCGCGCACGAGAAGGGCATCATCCACCGCGATCTCAAGCCAGGCAACGTCATGGTCACGCCCGATGGCGTGGTCAAGGTGCTCGACTTCGGGCTGGCACGCACTGCCGACGGCTCACCTTCCTCCTCTGCCGCGTTCGGCAGGCCCGACTCACCGACGGCCACCTCGCCAGCGCGTCACTCCCCCACGATCCCCGGCGCGATCATGGGCACCGCGGGATACATGTCGCCCGAGCAGGCTCGCGGCAAGCCCGTCGACAAGCGCTCGGACATCTTCTCCTTCGGCTGTGTGCTCTTCGAGATGCTCACTGGCGCCGGTCCGTTCCCGGGCGAAACCGTCACGGATTCCTTGGGCGCGATTCTGCACCGCGAGCCGGAATGGACGCTCATCCCTTCGCGATCGCCCGCGCGGGTGCAGGAGTTGATCCGAAACTGCCTGGCAAAGGACCGCCGCAACCGCCTGCGCGACATCGGCGACGCGCGGCTGGACCTCGAACGGGCGATCAGCGGGCAGGAGTGGTCCTCGGCCGCCGCGTCAACTGCCGTGCCCAAGAGATCGCGAGGCTTCG
Organism: Phycisphaerales bacterium; assembly: GCA_044230125.1. GTDB lineage: Bacteria > Planctomycetota > Phycisphaerae > Phycisphaerales > SM1A02 > UBA966. The sequence goes on along the minus strand of JBGARR010000008.1, from coordinate 11,160 downwards.
CGATCGGCGCGGCGTGCGCTATCGCACTGCTCGCCGGTGCAATTGGGTGGCTCGCGGCCAGCCGCCTCACTCGCTCCGCGCCTGTCGAGCCGGCGCAGACGTTCTATCTCTCTGCGACTCTCCCCAGCAAGCCGCCGTACAGCGGGCTCATGGGTATCTCTCCGGACGCGAGGTTCGTGGTCTATACCGCGTGGCCCGAGCTGGAACCTGAGAGTGTCAGGCCACAAGGCGTGCTGGTGGTGCGTCGGCTCGACCGCGATGAAACCACGGTCATCGAAGGCACCGAAGGTGCGAGGAACGCCGCGTTGTCACCTGACGGGCGCTGGGTGGCCTTCTCCGCCGCCAAGGACCGTGCCGGCACCAAGTTCAGCCTCAAGAAGGTTGCGCTCGAGAATGGACGACCTTCGGGCAAACCACAGACCATTTGCGATCTCGCCCAGGGCACATGGTTCTCCTTGGGCTGGGCATCGGATCGGGATGTCGTGTTCTCGGCGGGTACCGGCACGACGGTCCACGTCGTTTCCGCCTCGGGAGGCGAGCCGCGGCTCCTCCCCCTTGAAGATCGTGCCCAGGGTCTTGAGGGTTGGCAAGAGTTCCGCCCGCTGGTCGCCGGGCAGTCCATTCTCGCGACGAACTATGCGCTTTCGGGCGAGAAGATCAAGGTCAATACCGAGGTGATCGACCTCGCCTCGGGAAAGCGGTCGGTGGTGCTCCGCGACGCTGGAATGGCGCAACTTGTGACCCTCCCGAAGGCGGAGAGCAAGGAGAGGGAGCACCATCTCGTCGCGGTCAGAGGCGACCTGGCCGGACTGGTCGCGGTGCGGTTTGATCTTGGCGCGCTGCGCACCATCGGAGACCCCGTGACGGTGTGGAGCGGCAGCCAGATCAACAAATTTGATCTTTCGCCGAGCGGCACCGTCGCGATGGCGACGCAGGCGGCCGCCTCGACGGATCGACGCCTCGCCTGGGTCGATGAGAAGGGACAGCCCCAGCCCATCCCCGGCACGGCGCGGGCCTTTTCAGGGATCGCGATATCACCGGACGGCGACCGCGTGCTGGCAATCCAGGAAAGCACGAGCCCGGACGATCTGGTCTCTCAATTGTGGGTGCAAGACCTGACACGCAAGACGTCCACACGTCTCTCGTTCGAGGGCATGATGGACGGCATGATGTGGAGCAACGACGGACGGCGGATCGCGTACAACGCTTTTTCGGGTGATGAGTTTTCGATCTGGGAGCGGCCGGCGGTCGCGTCGGGCGAGGCCGTGAAGATGTTCGCGACCCCGATCGCTCAACAGGTGTATTTGGCGCCCAGTGCGTGGTCGCCCGATGGAAAGATCCTGGCGATCGCACAGACCGACACCAAGGTCAGCAAGAGCGATGTGCTGATGCTGGAGAAGGAGGCGGGAGGCACGACGTGGAAGGCCACGCCCTACCTGAACTCACCGGCCGATGAGCACGCGCTGCGATTCTCCCCCGACGGCAAGTGGGTGGTGTTCTGCTCGGTTGAGTCCGGGCGGCACGAGTTGTACGCGCAACGCTTCACCGGGGCGGGATCGAGTGCAGAGGACGCCAAGTCTGGCCGCGTTCAGGTCTCGACGACTGGACACGACGGCGCTGCCTGGTGGAGCCCGGACGGCAAGGAGATCCGCTTCATCGATGGCGACAGGCAGGTGATGAGCGTTGAGGTGAAGACCGAACCGGCATTCTCTGCGTCGCTGCCGAAGTTGCTGTACAGCATCAAGGACCTGAAGACCAGAAGCTTTGCGTGGTCGCCCGACGGGCGGTTGATGGTGATCTTGGAAGGGGAGAACGAGCGGGTGAACAGGATCGACCTGATCGTCAACTTCGAGGAAGAGATTCGAGGGAAGATGGGCACGGCGAAGTAGCCACCGCGCTTCAGCAAGCCGCACTCGGACGGCGTCCGCCCTTTCAACCAGATTCCCAAACACAATCGCCCGCAAGGATCACCTCGCGGGCGTTCGCGTTAAAGTCGGGGTGACAGGACACGGTTCGAAGTTTTTGCGGAGGCAATCCGCCTTTGGGAGCCAGAAACGCGTGTTTTGATGGGAACCCACTGCTGCGCCGTGAATGCTCAAGGCGGAGCAAGCGGGATCGTCAGGGCTCACTCCTCTTGTCATACCGTCTCTCAGCATGATCGCAAGCTACAGTCGCGCCTGACCGCCCTCGGCGATCGTGGGTGGAGAATCAAATGGAAACCCCCAGCGTGAGAGTCTTCAACGTGCGTTGGTCAATCGTTGCTTCTGTCGTTGGCGTCGCGTTGTTGACCGTCGGATGCACCAATCCGCCGGAATCCGCACAGGGATCCGACACGATCAGTCGTCCTGCGTCAGCACTCAATCCGCCGCCGTCAGCTCAAGAAGCTCTCCACCTGCCACAAACGGGAGATGTGCAACCCCGCCCAACTGCTCTCGTCATCGACGTCGCGCCGACGTCTGAAATTCGCGGTGTCGTTCGAGCAGTGTTTCAGGATTCACGCGGAACGCTTTGGATCGGCGGCGAATGCGACCTGTTCCGCAACGACGGAAGCACGCTGACCAGCTACGACATCAAAGATGCTCTGGGCCGCGGCGTCACGATCATGAAGATCGTCGAAGACAAGGCCGGAAACATATGGTGCGGAACATCGGGCGGCATCACCCGGATTGATGGCAAGTCATTCACGAGCTATGGCGCTAAGGACGGCCTGATCAGCCGCGATGTCTGGAGCATGGCGGTTGATGCAAGCGGCGAGATGTGGATCGGCACCAGCGAGGGCGTCCGCCGATTCGACGGGAAGACATTCTCCCAGTTCCCACTTCCCGAAGCACCGCCTGATCCAACCAGAGGCGTGACGAGCGGCAAGTTCGTGCATTGCATCACGGTCGACCGCAAAGGGCGGGTGTGGTTTGGCACCAACGGTGGCGCGTACGTCTACGACGGAAAGACACTGAAGAACATTTCCGAGCGCGATGGCCTGCCGAACAACGCAGTCAGCTGCATTGTCGAAGACAAGTCGGGGAACATCTGGTTCGGGACCGTTCACGGGGGCATCAGTCGGTTTGATGGAAAGAACTTCACCAACTTCACACAACAAGGCGTCGTCGAAGGCGAGGAGATCTGGTGCATTCACGAAGGCCGATCTGGGAGCGTGTGGTTCTCCGCCAAGAACTCTCCTTTGTACCGATACGACGGCAACGCATTCACGAAGCCAAAGGAGCAGGAGGGCATCACGTCGCTCGCGTTCACCATCCTGGAGGACAACAGCGGACGGCTGTGGCTGAGCGGGACGCACGGCCTCTTTCGACATGACGGCGAGTCGTTTGTCCGAGTGAAAAAGGACGGTCCGTGGCGATAGGTGAGCGAACGCACATCCGAAGACGAGTGCGAACTTGCCCTTCTCTGCGGAACAACAAATGCAAACGCCCGCGAGAAAGTTCTCGCGGGCGTTCGTGCTTCAGTCGGGCTGGCGGGATTTGAACCCACGACCTTTTGACCCCCAGTCAAACGCGCTACCAAACTGCGCTACAGCCCGTCATGTGCTGACACTCCCGGACGCCTGATGGCCTGCCGGGCAGGCACGGAACGGACAGGGCGGGATTCGAACCCGCGATACGGTAAACCGTATACAGCATTTCCAATGCTGCTCCTTCAACCGCTCGGACACCTGTCCCGAGCGCAGAAGTGTAGCCGGGAGCCCGCAGGGGTACAACCACAGCGCTTTCTGCGTGAGAACATCGTGGGGACGCTTGGGGTCCTGAGGCGTGCGGCGGGTGGGCGACAAGCGCCGGCGTCGGACCTACCGTCGCTGCTCCCGACGTTGCTCCGGGCTTCGCTCGGGGCTCTGCTCCGGCCATCCCTTCTGCCCATTTCGCCGGTGCCACTTCCGCCCCTCCCGGCGCTTCGTGCCATCATGCACCGGATGCCCGACCCCGCCCCGACACCACCGCCGCAGTCTGCGCAGGGACGCGCCGCCCGCCCCGATGCGGCCACCGCGCCCGCCGCTGGCTCGATCGGGGCGCCCACCCCCCTGCCGACCGGTGGCATCTTTGCCGTCGACAAGCCGCTCAACATGACCAGCATGCGGGCCGTCGAGATCGTGCGCCGTCGCGCGGGGGGCACCAAGACGGGCCACGCCGGCACGCTGGATCCGCTGGCCACCGGCGTGCTGGTGATGGCGCTGGGCAAGAGCACGCGCGACATCGAGCGGCTGATGGCCACCGAGAAGCGCTACGACACGCAGATCGACTTCACGGCGTTCACCACCACCGACGACCTCGAGGGGGAGCGCACAGAAGTGACCACCAGTGAACTCGCCGCCGCCGCCGCGGATCCCGCGCGCTGGCGTGACACCCTGCTGCTGCCCACGCTCGCGCGCATCCAGGGCACGGTGATGCAGCGCCCCCCCGCTTTCAGCGCCATGAAGATCGGCGGTCGGCGCGCGTACGACATGGCGCGCTCCGGCGACGCCCCTGTCATGGTGCCCCGCCCGGTGACCGTGCACGCGATCACGCTGCGCGAGTTCGCATGGCCGGTGGCGACGCTGGAGATCCACTGCGGCAAGGGCTTCTATGTGCGAAGCCTGGCGCGTGAACTGGGCGAGGCGCTGGGCACCGGCGGCCACTGCCGCAGCATCCGGCGCACGGCGGTCGGAGCGTATGTCGTTGCGAACGCCGTGCCCGTCGATGCGCTGCCCGAGCGAATCACGCAAGAATGGGTGGACGCGCGGCGCCTGACGTAGCTGCGGGCGCCCGAATCACGCGTGATTTGCAGGGGGTTCCGGTGCGCCGGGTGCGGCTGGCGCGGACGGCACGGCCTGCGCGGAAAGCGCGGAGGGCGCGACCGGCGCGCCCGGTGCCATGGACGCCGCGGGCGCCCCCGCCTCCAGCGGCGCACCTTCGCCCGCCATCGCCGCAGTCTCGGCCATCGCCTTCGCCTTCGCCGCGCGGCGGTCGTTCAGGTGGATCGCCAGCATCAGGAGCAGCATCCCCGCGATCAGCTCCATGTCGGCGCCGTTGAAGACCCAGGGAAACCACTCGTTGCTGCCGCCGGGCCAGTGCAGCCGGAATGGCAGCTCGCGCCGCGGGAAGAGATGCAGGAAGTCGCGCACCGCGCCTACCGTGAGGCGGTCGTACATGTTGCCGATGCCACCGGCCAGCACCAGCGCGATTCCCAGGTGTGAGACCCAGCTGCGCGAGCTGGTGTAGCGGCCAAAGACGATCAGTGCGGTGAGCACGGCGACCACGGTGAAGATGACGAAGACTGCGCCGCGCCCTTGGCCGATGCCGAAGACCGCACCGTGGTTCAGCACCAGGTGGAAGTCAAGCAGGTCGGGCGGGATGGCCTGCACCCCGGCGTGCCAAGGAAGGCGGTAGTCCTGGTTGGCGGCGACATCCTCGTAGCGCAGCTCGACGGGTTCGCCCGCGACGGTGCGGAACGCCCACTGCTTGCTCCACAGGTCGGCGCCGAGCGCCACCGCGAAAGCCGCCACCAGCAGCAGCCAAGCGCGCGGCGATCGCCAGGCAGGGATGGAGGCGGCAGGCTGAGGCATCGGGGCAAGCAGGTCAGGTGCGGATCGGATCCAGCAGGGAAGGCGCGAATCGTACGCCTGCCTCCGAACTCAGCGCCCGCCGGACTTCTCGATGACGCGCGCGGCCTCGATGGTGTACTTGGCCCAGGGCTTGGCATCCATGCGCGCCTTCGGGATCGGCTTGCCGGTCAGCTGGCAGATGCCATAGGTCTTGGCCACCACGCGGTCCAGCGCATCGTCGATCTCGCGCAGCAGTTCGCGCTCGGTCTCGGCCATGCCGATGGCAAGGTCCTGGTCGAAGGTGTCGGTGCCGATGTCGGCCATGTGCAGCGGCATGTTGGAGAGGTTGCCGCCAGAGCTGCGCAGCGCCTCGTCCTCGAGGCCGGTCACGCGCGCGATGAGCTCGGCGCGCGCCTGCAGCAGGATCGCCTTGTACTCGTTCAGCTCCTTGGTGGTCAGGCGCGTCTTGATCGCGGCGATCTGCGCATCGGTCGGGCCCTCATCGCGCGGCTTCTCGGCGACGGCCTTCGTCTTCTTCTTCACCTTGATGGTGCTGCCGGGGATGACGCGCACGCGGCGGCCGTTCACCATGACATAGCCGTTGCCATCGGGCTTCATCGCGGCAGCGACGCTGGCGACGGAACGGATGTTGGAGAAGTCGATCTTCTTCTGGTTCTTGCTGGCGGCGCGCTCGGCGGCAAGCTGCTGCTGGCGCATCGCCTCGAGCGCTTCCTTGCGCGGGTCGCGGATCGATGGTGGCGGCGCGCCCTTGCCGGGCTTCTTCTTCGGCGGCGGTGCTTCGTTGCTGGCGCGCCAGACCATCTTGGGGGCCACCGCGGGGATGACTTCCTTGGGCCCCGAGTTGACGATCTTGGGCATCACCAGCGCCGCGGGCGGGGCCTTGGGCGCGGGCGCGGACTTTGCGGCCGGCGCAGACTTCGCAGCGGGTGCAGACTTTCCGGCGGAGCCCCCCTTGGTGGTCGCGGTGGGCTTCGCGGGAGCTGCGGGCTTCACCCCGGCCGCGGGCTTCGCGGCAGCGTTGGGCTTTGCAACTGGAGCGCTCTTGGCCGCAGACTTTACGGGCGCTTTGGCGACGGGCTTGGCAGCGGACTTGGGGGCAGGCTTGCTGGCGGACTTCACAGGGGTGCTCTTGCTGGCGGGCTTCGCCGGAACCTTGGATGACGGGCCCTTGGATGACGCGCTCTTGACCGCGGGCTTCGCGGCGGGCTTCGTCGCCTGCTTGGCGGCAGGCTTGGCAGCGGGCTTGGATGTCTTCTTGTCCGAGGGTTTCTTATTGGTCTTTGCCACTGACGACTCCCCTGCGATGGACACCATTGACGCAGACTTGGGCACAGAAAGGACCCAATTCTTCGAAAATCATAGCGGATTCGGACCCCCTCCGTCAATTCGACGGAAGTTCGGCGGTGCAGACACTCGAAAATCGCGGCGCAGCGCGGCCCAGCGCTGCGCGCAGCATCAAGCGATCAGTGCTTCACGCTGCCGATGGAGCGGAACTTCTCGAAGCGCTTTCGCACCAACGTGTCAGGATCGATGCGACCAAGCTCGCGCACCCAATCCACCACGTAGTTCTGGATGCGCTCTGCCATCTCCTTGGGATCGCGATGCGCGCCACCCATCGGCTCGGGGATGACGTCGTCGATGAGGCCGTTCTTCAGGTTGTCGCGCGCCGTCAGCGCCAGCGAATTGGCGGCCAGGTTGTTGGTGCGCTCGTTGGCCTCCTTCCACAGGATGGCCGCGCACCCCTCGGGGCTGATCACGCTGTACCAGCTGTTCTCGAGCATCGCGACGCGATCGCCGATGGCGATGCCGAGCGCGCCGCCGGATCCCCCTTCGCCGATGACGATGCAGATGATGGGGACGCGCAGGCGGCTCATGTCGCGCAGGTTGACGGCGATGCTCTCGGCCTGCCCGCGCTGCTCGGCGCCGATTCCGGGGTACGCGCCGGGGGTGTCGACGAAGGTGACGATCGGCAGGTGGAACTTCTCGGCCAGCTTCATCTTCAGCAGTGCCTTGCGGTACCCCTCGGGGTGCGCGCAGCCGAAGTGGCACTGCAGGCGCTCCTTGGTGTCGCGCCCCTTCTGGTGGCCGACCACCAGGCACTTGACGCTGCCGATGCGGCCGAAGCCGGTGATGATCGCGGGGTCGTCGCCGAAGCGGCGGTCGCCATGCAGTTCGCACCAGTCGCGGCAGAGCATGGCCACGTAGTCCAGCGTCTGCGGCCGTTGCGGGTGGCGCGCCACGCGCACCGTCTGCCAGGGCGTCAGCGCGGAATAGGCCTTCTGCAGCAGGCTGTCGCGGGTGGCCTGCAGGGTGTCGATCTCCTCCTGCAGGTTGCCCGCGTCGGGACGGGCGATCAGCGCCTCGATCTGGCGGTCGATCTCGGCCGCTGGTTGCTCGAAATCAAGGACCTGGAGGCCGCTGGGCTTCGCCGCTGACATGGGGCGGATCGTAGCGCAACGCGCACGGACCGATCCGCGCCGTACGCTTGCCGGACCATGGCTGAGCGCTTCGACATCGCCTTCGTCGGCTGCGGAAACCTGGGGATGGCCATCCTCTCGCGGGCCGTCGCCGCCGGCGCGGTGGACGCCGCGCGCACGCTGGTGGCCGAGGCCGACCCGCACCGCCGCGAACAGGCGCACGCGCTGGGCGTGCACGTGACCGAAGTTGTGCGCGACGCGGCCAGTGCCCATGCGCTTCTCCTGGCGGTGAAGCCGCAGTCCTTTCGAGAAGTCGCGGCGCAGCTGGAGGCGCTGCGCGGCGACCAGCTGGTGATCAGCGTCATGGCGGGATGGTCCAGCGCCACGCTCCGCGCGCAGCTGGGTGGCCAGGTGCGCGTGGTGCGCGCGATGCCAAACATGCCGGCGCAGGTGGGACTTGCGATGACCGCGATCGCCACCGGCAGCGGCGCACGCAGCTCGGACGCCGCGACGGCGATGCGACTCTTCGACGCCGTGGGGCGCACCGTGCGCGTGGACGAGTCGCAGATCGATGCCATGGTGGCCGCCGGCGGAAGTGCGCCCGCGTACCTCTTCTACCTGGCGCAGGCGCAGATCGAGGCTGGCGTCCAGCTGGGGCTGACGCACGAGCAAGCGCGCACGGTCACCGTGCAGACGATGCTTGGCGCGGCGACGATGATGGCGGCCGGCGACCAGACGCCCCAGGAGTTGCGTGCGGCCGTCACCAGCAAGGGGGGCACCACGGCGGCGGCGATCGCGGTGCTGGATGAGCGCGGGTTCGCGCAGGCCGTGGCGGACGCCATGCGCGCGGCGCGCGATCGCAGTGCGCAGCTTGGGAAGTAGCGGAATCGCGCCCGGGGCAGTGCGCGTCGCGCCCGAACCGCTAGAAGTCGCGGCGCCTGAAGATCCACACGCACGCACCCAGCACGCAGGCCTCGAAGACCAGGCTGGTACCGATGGTCCACATCCAGTTCTTGCGCGACTCGGCGTCGTCATAGATCGCCGCCGCGAAGTCCTTGCGCTTCACCCGCGAGCTGCCGAAGAAGTTGATCTCCTCCTCGTCCCTCTCGGTGGAGCGGAAATTCGCCTGCTTGACCAAGGTGCGCTCGAGCCAACCGGTGGTCTCGTTCGTTTTCGGGAGCAGCGTCACCACCGCGTACGCAGGCCAGTAGGCATTGTGCCAGCGGGCGTTGGCCGATCGTTCGCCATCAAGTTCCATCTTCAGCTTGTCCACATCGGCGGCCGCGTTGCGGTCCAGGCGCGTCTCGATGGCACGTTCCAGCGCCACGATCTCCATGTCCGTGGCGATGCGGCCGAGGTTCAGGAAGTTCTCGGCGCGCTGCGCGGCAAAGGTGAGCAGCCAGAAGACCAGCGTCAGCAGCAGGCTGGCCACTGCGCTGCGCGTCAGGATGCCAAGCAGCGCACAGATGCAGTAGAGGTAACTGAAGAAGATCACCACCACGGGGACCGCGATGAAGAGCGAGGGTTCCCAGGTGCCGCCGCGGATGCCGATCACCAGGAAGCTGGCCGTCACGAAGACGAGCGCCTGGATCCCCGCGAAGAAGAGCCCCGTCACCCAGCGCGTCAGGAAGAGCCGCGTTCGCGTGATGGGCTTTGACAGCATCATGTCGATGGAGCCGCTGGCCACCAGGTCGGGCACGATGCTGGCCGTGGAGATGAGCGCCAGGATGGCAGCCACCCAGGTGAGCCAGATGTTGATGCCCAAGGTGCTGAAGACAATCTTGTAGAAGACGTCGGGGGGAAAGAAGACCGAATTGAGGAACTTGGACTCGAAGCTGAATCCCAGCACCGTGACGCCGCGCTCGTCGATGCCAAGCGCGCCCACGATCAGCACCACCAACCCGCTCAGGACGATCGCCAGCCAGAAGAGCTTGCGCGAATTCAGGTCGCGGTAGGCGTCCAGGAAGATGGCCAGGGTCTGCGTCACCGCGCGGCCCCCGGCAGGGCGCGGCCACGTTCGTCCACCACCGAACGGACGAAGAGATCCTCGAGCGTCTCGCGCGAGCGCTCGACGCGCACGATGGTGGCGCCTTGCGAGCGCAGTGCGTCAAAGACGTGCTGCATCCGCGCCGGATCCAGCGTGGGCACGGTGAAGATCGCCGCGCCCTCCGCCGCGGGCTTCGCGGCCAGCGCGCCGAACTCCGTCGAGACCGTGGCGGGGCCGCCCCGCACCTCAATCTCGTACCGATGGCTGTCGCGCGTCAGGTCATCGATGGTGCCCTGCGCGATCACCTGCCCCTTGCTCATGATCGCCACGCGATCGGCCACCATCTCGACCTCGCTGAGCAGGTGGCTGTTCACCAGCACGCTGCGCCCCTCGGCGCGCAGGCGCACCAGCATGTCGCGGATCTCGCGGCGGCCCACGGGGTCGACGCCATCGGTGGGCTCGTCCAGCACCACCAGGCGTGGATCGTTCACCAGCGCCAGCGCGATGCCGATGCGCTGCTGCATCCCCTTGGAATAGGTGGTGACGCGCTTGGCCGCCCAGTCGCGCATGCCCACCAGGTCAAGGAGCTGCTCGGTGCGCTGGCGGCGCACGGCGCGCGGAACCTTGCTGAGCGCCCCAAAGAAGTCGATCACCTGCCGCCCGGAGAGGTAGGCGGGATAGCGATGGTGCTCGGGCAGGTACCCCACGCGCTCCAGTACCGCGGTGGAGCCGATGCGTTCGCCCAGGATGGTGCCGGTGGCCGTGGTGGGGCGCACCACGGTCATCATGATCTTGACCAGCGTGCTCTTGCCCGCCCCGTTGGGGCCCAGCAGCCCGAAGATCTCGCCAGGGCCGACCTGCAGCGAAACCCCGCGCAGTGCCTGCACGCCGCCGCGGTAAGTCTTGGTGATGTCGTGGAGGTCGACTGCCAGCATGGGGGAGAGGGGTGGCAGGAGTGAACAGGTGCGGAACTGGTGCGGGAAGCGTGCGGGACTGGCGCGGGAGCGCACGGGAATCGCGCGGTTCAGCACGATACCGCCCTGCGCGGCGCGGGCGAAGCGGCGACCCTACGATTGCGCGTTCATGTTCGCGACGCTCCGCGACTTCCTGCATGCGCTCGACCGCGCCGGCGAACTGCACCGCGTGCGCGCCGAGGTGAGCCCGGTGCTGGAAATCGCGGAAATCGCCGATCGCGCGGCGCGCAT
>JBGARR010000043.1:0-22153 GCA_044230125.1 Phycisphaerales bacterium | reverse complement strand
TGGGAAGGCTCGATGGCCGGGCCGTTCATCCTGAACATCGAGTCGTTCAGACCCGGATCGCACACCAAGCACCCCACATGGAATGCGCGGCCCCCTTCGGGGCGCCGCGCGGTGCAATCATGGCCTTTCCGTTGCACGGGCGCCAGCGCGCTGCGGTCGCACGCGATCGCGTGCCCTCGTGCCCCGCCCCCCGTTGGATTCACACCCGTTCGGGCGCCAGCATGCCCGGCGGCACCGTGGCGGCATCTCCGCGCTCGATCATCGAAGCGAGCGGGGCAGCGCAAGAGTCGATCATCGCTGCGCCCGCGGGGCGCAAGTTGCCGCTCTGCCCCAGGCCACCGAAGGGCAGCTTGCCGCTGGCACCGGCGGTGCCGCAGTTGACATTGATGCATCCCGCACGCGCGCCGCGCATGAAGGCGTCGATGGCCGATTGATCGCGGGTGAAGATGCTGGCGGCCAATCCGAAGTCGGACGCGTTGGCCTGCTCGATCGCGTCCTCAAGCGAGTGCGTGAGCGCGATCTGCACGATCGGTCCGAAGACCTCGCGGTCGGTGGCGCGCTCGAAGCGCGGAACCTGGAGCACGCCGGGCGTCAGGAACCAGCCGGCGCGGTCCAGCGCGGTGGACTCCAGAAGCACCCGGGCGCCGCGCTCCGCCACGGCGCGCTGGAACGCCATCGCGGCGTCGCGCGCCTCGCGCGTGACCAGCGGCCCCATGAAGACGGGCTCCTTCGCATCGCCGGGCCCCACCACCAGCGTGCTGGCGCAGCGCAGGAACGCGGGAATGAACCGCTCGGCGACATCCGCGTGCACGATGACGCGGCGCGTGCAGGTGCAGCGCTGGCCGGTCGTGAGAAAGGCGCAGCGCACGCACTCGATGACCGCCTGGCGCAGGTCGGCGTCGGGCAGGATGACGGCGGGGTTGCTGCCGCCCATCTCCAGCGCCACCATGCGGCCCGGCCGTTCGAGGTTGGCCTGCAGGATCCGCCGCCCCACCGGCCAGCTGCCGGTGAAGAGCACGCCATCGACCTGGGCGTGGTTCACCAGCGCCGAAGCCACTTCGGCGCCTCCCTGCACCACCTGGAAGACGCCCTCGGGCGCGCCCGCCTCGCGCATCAGCTCGCCCATCAGCGCGCCCACGGCAGGCGCCTTTTCGCTCGGCTTGAAGACCACCGTGTTCCCGGCGAGCAGCGCGGGCACCCAATGTCCGTTGGGCAGGTGCGCAGGGAAGTTGAAGGGCCCCACCACCGCCATCACGCCGTAGGGGCGATAGGTGCAGCGATTGGTGCGCGTGGCGTTCGCGGGCAGTTCGTAACCGCGAATGCGCGCCAGCACCATTTCGTCGAGCGTGGTAGCGACCTTCTCGGAGAGCAGTGCCGCCTCCTGGGCCCCCTCGGCGAGCGTCTTCCCCATCTCGCGGGTGATCAGCGCCCCGATGCGCACGGCGTGCGTGCGCGTCACCTCGGCCCAGCGGCGCAGGAACGCGGAACGGTCGTCCATCGTTCGGTCGCGCCACGCCGGGAAGGCGCGCTGCGCGGCCTGCACGGCGCGGTCGACGGCGGAGAGGTCGCTGGAGCCGCTCCACACCACTTCCTCGGGGCGCGCGGGGTTGCGCGACTCGAAGCCAGCGGCCGCGCTCACGGGCCCGCCTTCCCGTCCGTCGCCAGGGGGCCGGCCAGTGGCGTCACTCCCACCGCATCGCCGGCGCGCGCGCCGATCGCCACCGCAGCCTCGCGGGAAAGGTGCACGCGCCCGTCACGCAGCGCGAACGCGGCGCGCACCGCGCGGAAGCCCAGCTTGGCGTCCGCCTGGCAGCTGACGAATCCGGACTGGTCCAGCGGCGCCTCCTGCTCGGCCATCGTGCCCGCGCGCGTGGCGCGCACCAGCGGCACCTCGTCGCGGCGCGCCTCGACATACGGCCCGCCGTCGAAGGGATCGCAGCGGTCCAGGTAGGTGAATCCCTGCTTCTCGAGCATCGCCTTCGCGGGGCGCGTCTCCTCGCCCACCTTGCCGATCAGGTTGCGCGCCTCGGGGGGCAGGATGCTTGCGTAGATCTCCTCCTTGGGCAGCAGGCTGGTCATGAACTCCTTGCTGTGCTGGCAGAAGGCATCCGCCTCGGCGTAGCTCAGGTTGATGAAGCGCCGCCCGAAGAACTCCCAGAAGAGGGTGCGACTGTCGGGGGTCAGCGGTCCCATCAGTTCAGCCAGGATGCGCTCCTGGAAGAAGCCGGAGTGCAGCCCGATGAAGTGAAAGCGGATCAGCGAGAGGAGCGATCCCAGCCGCTCGCGGTGCCCGCGGTAGCCGGGGGCCAGGATCAGGCCGCCAAGCTCGCTGGGGCCGCTCTCGTCGGTCATCACCTGCACGGTCATGTGCACGGCGCCGGTGTTCAGGTCGCGGCTGAAGTGCTCGCGGCGGCGCACCTGCAGGTAGACCTGCGGCAGGCCGGGCCAGCCGTTGTGCGCGATCAGCGAACTGGTGCCGATGACGGACTGGCTCTCGGTGTCCTCCAGGACGAACATGAACTGCCGGTCGCGCGGCTGCGCCAGGTCCCCCGCAAAGCTGCGACGGCTGCGCGCGATCTTGGCGGCGATGATGTCCTTGTCCGCGGGCAGGTTGATGAAGTGCACCATCCGCGCCAGCTTCAGCAGCGTCGGGCCATCGTCCGGGAGAGCTTGGCGAATCACGAACATCGATCAGTCCTTCCATCGGCGCGGCCATGGGGGGCGCGCCTGTGCAGAGGCTAGAGAAGGGGCGAAATGAGGGCGTTTCGGTTGCGCGGGGGCCGGAAATACCGCTCGCGAAAGCCTCTGGCACCCGGGGCGTCCGAAAGCCCGGGGGGAGGTCCGCCCGCAAAGGCTGGGCAGCGGTCCGCGCCCTGCAGCGGCTGGGCGGCGGTCCGCGCCCTGCAGCGGCTGGGCGGCGGTCCGGCAGCCGTAGGGCACGCGCCCAGCCCAACCGGCCCTTAGGGCACCTTGGCCAGTGCGCGCTCCACGATCTGGAAGACCGGGACCCACTGATCCGGCTCCATCACCCCCACCGGCGGGAGCATCCGCAGGTGGTACGGGCCATGTCCGCAGTAGAAGGCCATCACGCCCTCCTCGAAGATCAGGTGCATCGCCTTGGTCACGCGCTCCTTGTCGCCGCCAAAGGGGGTCAGGCGGCACATGCCCCCGGTGCCGCCGAAGCACTCCGCGCTCTCTCGCCCGAACTCGTCGCGCACCGGCGGGAACCAGTCGGGGTGCGCCTGCACCAGCTTCTGAGCCTGCGCACGAAAGGCTGCGTGCAGCGCGGCGATGCGCCCCGTCGGCCCGTAGTAGCCGCCGTCGCGCAGCGTGCGCAGCGCCTCGTGCCCCACTGCGAAGGAGCCGGTGCTGGCGGTGAAGGTCCCGCTGAGCAGGCCGGGCTTCGGGTTCATCTCTGCGCGCATCAGCATGGCGCACGCCTGGCTCATCTTGCCCAGCGTCAGCACATCGATGTACTTGCCCAGCTCCAGCCGTTCGTAGCAGAACATGCTCTCGGTGCGGCCGAAGCTCTGCACCTCGTCGTCCCACACCGGGATCTTGTGCTCGCGGCACAGCTCCATGAGCGCCACGAAGAACTCGCGCGGCGCGGTCTTGAAGCCACCCTCCCCCTGCACCAGCTCCATCACGAAACAGGCGTGCTGCCCGGGATAGCGATGGATGTACTGCTTCAGGTGCCACAGCGCCATCTCGGTGCTGCGCGCACCGAGCGTGGCGTCGTAGAAGGGCATGTAGTCCACCAGCGTCGAGAGGGGGATCCCCTGCCGGTACGCCGAGGTGTCGCCGATCTGGCTCATCGTCACCGAGCGCCCCATGAAGCAGTCCTGGAAGGCCAGGATGCGCGGCGCGGCGTTGGTCTTCTGCATGCAGACCTTCAGTGCGGCCTCGTTGACCATGCAGCCGGAATTGCTGACGAAGCAATGCTCCAGCGCGCTGGCGCGCCGGGCCTCGGCCACCAGGAACTCGGCGAATGCCACGCTGTCCTGGTTGCTGGTCAGGTTCCCCTGCATGCACAGGTCCGCCAGGCCGGCGCGCAGCGCTGCGGCCACCATGCGCGCGTCGCCGTGGCCGAACATGTGCACGCCGATGCCGTTGAGCATGTCCCACTTGACGCTGCCGTCCAGCAGCTCGACCAGCGCGCCGTTGCCCAGGCCCGTGCCCAGGTAGGGCATCATCGGCCCGCGCCCACGCACCTTTGCGGTGCGCGCGAGCGCGTCGTCGAACGTGGCCTTCCGGGCGGGATCCGCGGCGCGCGCGCCCGTCAGTGCGCCCTGCGCCTGGCGCAGCCGCGCCACGATGGCTTCGATGTGCTGCGTGACCGTCGCGTCGGCGGCGAGCGGGCTGGGAAGCGCGCTGATCGAATCGTTCATGCGCGCATCGTAGGGGCCGCGCCCGCGGCGGTGCGCAGCAGCATGAGCGCGATCAGCTGCGCCCGGTCCACCAGGCTGTCCAGCTCGATGAACTCATCCTGCCGGTGCAGGTTTCCGCCGCGCACGCCCAGCGTGTCGATGACCGCAAGCCCCGCCCCTTGCAGCGTGTTGCCGTCGCAGACGCCGCCCGTCTTGGCAAAGGGAAGCTGGTGCCCCAGGTCCTGGCTGGTCGCGCGCGCCAGCGATGCCAGCCGCTCGACGGCGGGCGTGGCGGGCTTGGCAGGACGGTTGAAGGTGCGCTGCACGCGCACGCGCGGCACGGCGCCATCGGCCCCGTGGTTCAGCGCATCCAGCGCCTGCGCCAGCGCCGCCTCCGCCTGCGGCGTGCCGAAGCGCACGTTGCCCCACGCCACCGCGTGATCGGGGACGGCGTTGGTCACCGGTCCCCCCTGCAGCGGGCCGACGTTCACGATCCGCCCCTCCGCGGGAGCCGCCAGCGCCTCGGCCGCCAGCACGCGCTCGCAGAGGATGCGCACCGCGCTGATCCCCTGCTCGTAGTCGCGCCCGACGTGCGCCGCGCGCCCGAAGGTCTCGATGCGGAACTGCCCGGCTCCCATGCGCTCGGTGATCAGCGATCCGCCCGGCCCCGCCGGCTCCAGCACGAAGCCGCAATCGTGCGTCGCCGCCAGCTTGCGCAGCGCAGCGGCGGAGCCGAAGCTGCCCGTCTCCTCGTCCGGGGTCAGCACAAAGCTCCATCGGATGGAGCGTCCCGCCGCCGCCAGCGCGGCCAGCGCGGCGAAGGCCGCCACCAGCCCGCCCTTCATGTCCGCGGCGCCGGGGCCGGAAGCCTTGCCGTCGCCGATGTCGCGCAGCTCACGGAAAGCGCCATGCGGGTCGTGCACCGTGTCAAAGTGCCCGCTGAGCAGGATGCGCGGGCCTTCGCCGGCGTGCGCCCCCACCAGCGTGTCCACGGGCGGATGCTCGGTGGCCTGGTCGGTGTGCGCCTCGGCCTGATCGTCCTCGTCGGGCATCAGCCACTGCGGGCGCGCCTCGCACGGGTGGTCGCTGGTCACCGCACCAAGCGCGCGCAGGCGCGCCGCCAGCTTCGCGCGCTGCCGGTGCAGGCCGGGGCGGAAGCCGCGGCCGGTGGGGATGGCCACCCATGCCGCCAGCTCGTCCACCATCTCCTGGCGCTTCGAGGCGATGCGATCGCAGATGTCACGCTCGATGTCCGTCAACGCCATGATTCAGCTCCGTGGGCATGCGCCCAGGTCAAGTTCACCTTCGAACACCTCGACGGCGGGGCCGGTCATGCGCACCGAGCTCTCGCCGCCATCCCACTCCAGCAGCAGGTCGCCGCCGGGCAGGTGCGCGCGCACCGGCGACCGGCTGCGCCCCGTCAGGACACCTGCGACGCAGGTGGCGCTGGCACCCGTGCCGCACGCCTTCGTGGCACCGCTGCCGCGCTCCCAGGTGCGCATTCGCACCTCGCCCGGCGCCAGCACCTGCACGAAGTGCACGTTCATCCGCTCGGGGAACCACGCATGCCGCTCGGCGACGGGCCCCACCAGCTCCAGCGGCACCGCCGAGACATCGCTGCAAAAGAACACGGCATGCGGATTGCCCATGGAAACCAGGGTCATTCGCGGGTTCAGCCCGCAGGCGTCCATCCATCCCTCGGGGGCACCGCTGCCCTTCCAGAAGCCGGGGGCGACCGGGTGGTCCACCACCGCCGAGGCGGGCGAGATGCCAGGGATGGCTGCGGGGATCCGCGCGCATGCCATGATCGGCGCACCCATCTCAACCGCCGCGGCGCAGACCGTGCCATCGTGGCCGCCGCGCATCCAGCGCACCGCCAGCACGCCGCGGCGCGTCTCGACGCGCAGCGGATTGCGCTCGCACTTGCCGCGGTCGACGGTGAACTTGGCGACGCAGCGGATGCCATTGCCGCACATCATGCCCTCGCTGCCGTCGGCATTGAACATGCGCATGCGCACGTCCGCCTCGATACCCGCAGAGGGCGGATCGATCACGATCAGCCCGTCGCTGCCGATGCCCGTGTGGCGGTCGCTCACCCAACGGCTGAGCGCCGGGGCGTCCCCAATCGGGTGCGCGGCGCCGTCGACATAGACGTAGTCATTGCCCAGGCCGTGCAGCTTTGCGAAGGGCAGCTTGTCGCTGTGGGCGTCGTCGGCCGGTTCGTCGTGTGGTCGGTCCATGGGTGCGTCGTCGGCCCGTCGATGCGTTCAGGAGGGGCGCCGGAAGACGCCCATGTCGATGACCACCTTGCCGTGGCGGTAGAAGTCGGCGTCCAGCTCGTCGCGCTTGATGAAGCTGAAGACCAGGCAGTTGGCGCGGGTGCTGTCGGCGTAGCCGAAGTCGCCGATGTGCGGCCCGGCGTAGTTGCCATTCTCGAACTCCTGCGCGTGCATGTGGAAGTGGAAGAGCGCGGTGTAGCCCATGTCGAAGAGCTCCTGCGGCGCCTGGAAGCGGATGTCGCTTCCCGTCTCGCGCGGACGCACCTCGACCACTTCGTAGGCGCCGTCGTCGCGGATGCGGATGACGCCGCCGTACTCGGTGCGCCGGTCCTGGTGGTCGCGATCAGCCAGGTCGAAGAGCTTCTCGCGCACCGCCGGGTCGCCCAACATCTCGATCGCCAGGCTCACCGCCACCAGGTCGATCCACTTCACCTGCTCGCGCTGCATCGCCAGCGCTTCGGTGCGCCCCGACTCGAAGCCGGTGAAGTTGGCGGTGAACTTGCCCGCGCCGCGCTCCTTCAGCGTGGCCACCAGCCCGACGTACAGTTCTTCCTGTGACTTCTTCAGCAGGCCGGGGGAGTGCGAGGCCGCGGCGATCACCACCGGCACGCCGCGCAGCTCGAAGTTGCGCTTCTGCTCCTCGGGCACCTGCTTCAGCGCCTCCGAAGCCATCCGCCAGTAGGCGGGCGTCGCGGACTGGCGCAGCTTCGCCAGCCAGAGCAGCTCCTCGCGCGTCTCGGGCAGGATGCCGAAGTCCTGGACCAGCTTGCGGATGTCGCGCAGCATCACGTCATCCGGGCGTGCAGTGGAATCGATGACCAGCTGCTTCAGCCGGTCGCGCTCGCCGATGCGCATCAGCAGCTCCCAGGTGCGCGCGCGCAGCCCCGCCTGCCGCGTGGGATTGGCCTCCATCATGACCGCGAAGAGCGCATCCCCGACCTTGTCGGCGCCGTACAACTGCGCCATCGCCTCGTACTCCGGGCGCTTCTTGTCGTCGGGTCCCCAGCTGGGCACCGGGCCCGCCCAGGAATTGACCACCACGGTCGTGTAGTCCTTCATGTCGCGCGCACCGATCTGCTCCAGCACCCAGCGGCGGAACTCGAAGGAGTCCATCCGCACGATGTTGGTCTGCAGCGTGTCGCGCATGCCATCGCGATCCGCCACCATGAGCAGGTCGAAGGCCGCCTGGCGAGTGGCCAGGTTGAAGCCCTGGCCGAAGAGCACCCGGCGCAGCGCCACCTTGGCCGGCTCGGAGAGGGGCTGCTGCTCCTTCAGCATCTCGATCGCGCGCATCTGCTTCTCGGGCACTTCGGCGGAGCTGGAGAGGCTCGCCACCGGATCGATCGGGCGCGAGGCGCAGCCGGGCAGCGCCAGCGATGCGAGCGCGGGCGCCAGGACCAACGCATGCATCGCGCGGCGGGCCGAAACTCCGTGCAGGTTCATTCTGCGGACCATGGTTGGAGTGTATGAAGGGCGCGGCGGCTACCATTCGGCGGATGTCCTCGGCCCCCTCCTCCATCGACCCCCTGGCGCTCGCCAGCATCCGGCTGCGCGTGGGCGAGGTGCTGGACGAGATCCGCCCCTCCATCCAGGAGGACGGTGGCGACGTTGAACTGGTCGACGTTTCCGCCGCGGGTGAGGTGCGCGTGCGCTTCAAGGGTGCCTGCGTCGGCTGCCCCTCCAGCGGCATGACCCTGCAGGGCGGGATCGAGAAAAACTTGCGGGCGCTCATCCCGGAAGTGACAGCGGTCACTGCGGTGGAGTGACTGGACAACGAACCCGGAACCTGCGTGGGCTCAGCCCGACTCGCCCGCGGGACGGATCTGCCCCACGATGTTCTGGCGGCTCTGCTCGGCGGCAAGGATCTGGTCGGCCACCTCGCGGCGGTGGACATCGACCTCCCGGGGGAACTCGAAGGCGATCCGGACCCGGTCGCCCTTGATGGTGGCAATGCGAACGATGCCCAGCGGGGCGGCGGGGTTTCCGATGACGACTTCCTCCCCCTCGCGTCTGGTGATCACAAGCATCGTTGAGAGCCTCCTGCCTTCGCCTCGCCAACCTGGCGACCATCCTGCCAGCCACTCGGTCTCGCGACCGACTTTGTCCGTGTGGGCTTCTGGCAGCCGGCGGCTTGCGTGCCGCGCTGAGGCAAGGGTAGCGGAGGAGATCGGGTGGACTCCACCCCCCCGATGAAATTTGGCTTTGATTCCGGGACAGATTTCGGGCGCGGGGGCCGGGAAAGCCCCAGTCAAGTCCCTAAACCGCTGGGCTGCAGCCAGTTGCATCAAAAAAAATGCCCCCGCGTCGGACAACCGACGCGGGGGCAACGACGGAAACTCGGGCCCATGGGCCCTCGCCCCTGTGCGGGGGGCGTGCGTCGACGGTGCCAACCATGGCAGGTCGCCGCTTTGAAGCCGAGCCGTCCGTGACTCGGCCGATCGACCGGAACGCGTCCTCCTGAAGGAGGCGGGCGGGTGCCGCGGACGCACGGGCCGAAGCCCGGGCCACCGAGACCCACTGACCCGAAGTGTGGCGGACGAAGGCGCAGAACGAGGCCATCCATGGCTTTCTGCGCTTCGCCGCACCTTGCGCGCGTTCCATGCCTGCGGGGGCCCGATCCGTGGGCATCCGCAAGCACTGGCGTCGGGCGTGCGTCTTCCTCCAGACGCGCGCCCACACCGTGATCCTGAAACAGCTGGCGAGGCAGGCGGAACAGAGACCTGCCTGGTTTCACTGTGTTTCTTGAAGGCCGCTGCTGCCGTGCGGCGGCCTGGAAGTTCTGAAGGTGCTCTTCACTTGTCGGCTGGACTCCGCCAGCCTCGGGGTTCAGTTCTGCGTCTTCTGCTGGGCTGCAAGGGCCTGCCGAGCACGACGCCAGATGTCGTCTGTCGCGGGCTGGAGGCGCGCCTGTTCGCGCTGCCAGCCGGCCGGATCAATGAGCTCCAAGTGGTCTCGGACGCCGAGGATCATGATCGATCCGCCGAGGCCGAAGCGCTGAAGCAGGCGTTCGGGGATCCGGACCCGCCCTGCGTTGTCCAGGGGCACACGCGCCGCCTGGGAGAAGACCGACCGTTCGAAGTCCTGCATCTGCGGGTCGCCAACCAGCGAGCCGCCAAGGGCCTGCGAGAGTTGGGCGAAGGTCCGTTCGGGCCAGAGCCAGAGCGTTCCGTTCGACCCGGGGGCCGCGATGAAAACCTCTCCGTGGACCTTGGGGTCCATCACCTCGCGCAGCTCTGACGGGATCGCCAGGCGCTGCTTCTGATCGAGGGTGTGCTCGTATTCGCCGAGAAAGAGCACGCGGGGAGGCCTCCTCTGCCACCGGGACACACAGTAACCCACTTCGCCCCACCACGCAACACCTCATCCCCTCATTTTCTCCAATTTTTTTGATCGTCCGCGAACCATGGCCTGAATTCTTCCGTAACTCATCCTGCGCCATGAGTTTGTGGACAGGCGGTGAATCGAGTTCATGCTGTCGGTAATTCTTCGAGCATGTCTCGGTCCCTGCAAGCACGTTGCGGCTCGTGGAATGCATCTGCCCCCGCGCTGAAAGGCCTCACCGCCCGTGAATCCTCGAAACCGGAACGCCATGGACTGGGTGCCTGCTGCCCGCGCCGATGTCGCCTCATCCCTTGATCGCATCCCCGCCGGGGTCTTCGTGCTCACCTCGGCGCACGCCGACCTGCGCAACGGCGTGGTCGTGCGCTGGGTGCAGCAGTGCGCTCTGACCCCCCCGATGGTGATGGTGGCCGTCACCAAGGGCCATGCGCTGAGCCCGTTGATCCGCGACAGCCGTGCCTTCGCCGTCTGTCAGCTGGACCCCGCCGACCGGACGGCGCCGCGCTCCTTCGAGCAGCAGACCCCCGGGATCGATCCGTTCCTTGGCACCAGCGCCGAACGGACCCCCAGCGGCTGCCCCGTTCCCTACCGGGCGCTGGGCTATGTCGACTGCGAACTGGCGCGCCATGTCGACCTGGATGGCGACTGCGAGATCTATGTGGGCATCGTGCACCATGCCTCCACGATGCTCGACCCGCGCGAAGCCGCCCGTTGCCTCTGCGACCAGCAGACCGTGCAGCGCACGGCGGCCACGAACGGCACCAAGGCGGTCAATGGCACCGCGCCGCGAACGGTGAAGCCCGCGGCCAAGCCCTCGGGGGTCGCGCGCGTCGTGGCGGCTCTGCGCGAGACGGCAGGCAAGGGCAAGCGCACGCACCGGCGCTGAGGTGCTGCGCGGACGCGCTGCGGCGGTGCGCAGTCGCAACGGCGCGCGGGCCTATCCTTCCCTGCCATGCCGCTGCTCTCGACCGCCACCGGTTCCTTCCTGAATCCCTCGAACCGCTTTGGCGTGGACTACCGTCGCGAAGCGGCAAACTTCGCCCCCCTGCCCTACCCGATCATCGATGCGCACTCGCATGTGCACGGCGTGGCGGCATCGGCGCTGCTTGCCGAGGCGATGGACCTCTATGGCATCGGCAGCATCTACTCGATGACGCGGCTGGAGGAGATCCCCGCGATGCGCGGCGTGCTGGGCGAGCGCATTCGTTTCATCGCGGTTCCGGACTTCGCCAGCGCCGACCGCCTGGGGGCGCACGGTGCGGGCTTCCTGGGGCGCATCCCGCAGTTCCACGCCGAGGGGGCGCGCATCTGCAAGTTCTGGGCGGCGCCCCGTGGCATCGACTTCGGAATCGAGGCGGGCGATCCGGCGCTGCTGCGGCTGGATGCCAAGCACCGGCGCGCCTGCATGGATGCCGCGGCGGGGCTGGGCATGGCCTTCATGGCGCACATCGCGGATCCGGACACGTGGTTCCAGACGCGCTACCGCGACGCCGAGCGGTACGGCACCAAGGCTTCGCACTACGAGCCGCTGGAGCGGCTGCTGGACGAGTACCGCGTGCCGTGGATCGTGGCGCACATGGGCGGCTGGCCCGAGGACCTGGGTTTCCTGGACGGCTTGCTCCAGCGCCACCCCAACTTGCACCTGGATGCCAGCGCCACCAAGTGGATCGTGCGCGAGATCAGCAAGCACCCGCGCGAGCAGGTGATCGCCTTCCTGGAGCGCTGGCGCGGGCGCGTCCTCTTCGGCAGCGACATCGTCACCAGCGACGACCACCTGAAGAGCGGCGAGAAGAAGACCGAGATGGCGGCGAAGGCCAGCGACCAGGAGGGCGCCTTCGACCTCTATGCAAGCCGTTACTGGGCGCTGCGGGCGCTGTGGGAGACCAACTACTCGGGCGAGAGCCCCGTCAGCGACCCTGACCTGGCAATGGTGGATCCGCTGCGCAGCCCGAACGACGCCCCGCGCCTGGAGGGCAAGTCGCTGCCGGGGCCGCTGCTGCGGTCGCTCTACCACGACGCGGCGACGGCGCTGCTGGAGCCGCTCTACAGCGGTGCGACCATGGCCGGTGCATCCAGCGCTGCGGGAGTGCCGGGGGCCAGCACGGGTACCGCTTCAGCCACTGCGCGCTGAGCCGCGCAGACGCGCGCGCGGAAGGCGCTGTCGCGGAGCAAGCGATGGACGATCTGTGCACCGACATTCGGGCGGCGGGCGTCGAAAATGCACTCTGGGCAGGCGGCACCCAGCCGTGGGGCCGCGGGGCCCTGCATGGCCACCGCGACGGGCAGGCCCGCACGCGCAGCGAGCAGTGCAGCGATGCGATGAGCGGTGGCCGGAGCGCGGCTCATGCCCCGCGCAAGTTGCGCGGACCAGTCGGACCAGCGAGCCATCGGGGACGCATGGCGCGTCCCCACGGCGCCAGCGGGCCGTTCGGACCGCACCGCGTCGCCGGTGCCTGCGACCTCGATGGCGATGGCGGCGTCGGCGGCGGTGGCCAGGAGTTCGGGCTCGTCGACGCGCTCGTCCAGCACCAGGTGCCACCCCGCGTCGCTCACCTGCGCCCAGCGCTGCGTGCGCGCGATGCGCCCGGCCCCTGGGTGCACTACCAGTGCGCATGGGCCGCCGATGATGGCGGCGCGGCCGATGATGTCCAGCGCGGCGCGCGCATCACCCGATGCCGCGGGCGAAGCCACCGCCACGATGACCGGCAACCCCGGGTCCACTCCCCACTGATCTCGGAGCGCCTCGCGCGGCAGGGCTGCAAGTGCGGGCGGCAACGCATCCGGCTCGGGATGCGCCTGCAGGCCGAGCAGGCGGGCGACGGCTGCGGCACGCGGTCCCCATGCCGTGACCGCGGAACTCCTTCCGAGCGCAGGAGCGAACGCGCGCTTCATCGCTCCAGCACCCAGCAGCAAGGATCCAGCGGGAGGCGCGCAAGCGGCCACCACCCGCAGGCCAGCATCAGCGGCGCGACGGGCATCGGCGCCGGTGCCGACCACAACGCACGCACCACCGCCGGCATGCTGCACGGCAGCAGCCAGGCGCAGGAGCGCAGGTGAGCACCCCGCAGCGTCCACCAGAAGCGCCGAAGCGCGCACCTGGCGCAGCGCAGCGGCACCCGGCGCCGGGACCCCCTGCCGACCGATCGCGGGGGCAATGCGCTCCACGGTCAGTTCTCCATGTGCGAGACGCCCTGGCCGAAGTTCGTTGGCTCGTGCTCGTAGAAGATCTTGGCGATGGCGTCGGCCAGCTTCTTCTCCAGCATGTCCTCGGTCCGGCGCCGCGCCGCCGAAGTGCGGTACGCATCGGGAGAGAGGGCCTCGGTCTCGGTGCCGACCTCATAGCCTTCCGTCTCCCCGCCCGGAGGGGGAAAGAGCCGCTCCTTCGCCTTGACATCGACCACCTTGACGCGCACGGTGGCCGTGGGCTTGGGCGTGGCGCCGTCCGGGGTGAGCGCGAACTCCACCATCTCGATGTAGATGACCACATCGGCGCCGACGGCGTTCCCCAGGTCGCCGATGGAGACGCGCTTCGAGCTCGTCTCGTTGCGGCGCACGTAGGCGATCAGTTCGCGCCCGCTCACCATGTTGTCCACCAGCCCCTGCGACTTCAGCGTCTGGCCCACATCGTCGGCCAGCTGCGAGCGCAACTGCATGCGGCTGACGGCATTCTTGCGGTCGTCCACGAAGACGACGGTCTTCTTGTCCTTGGGAAGCGTGAACTCGGCGGGCTTCTTCGGCGGGCCCTGCGCGATCCACAGGGCGGGGGTGACGTAGTTGCAGCCCGCGGCCACCAAGGCGGGGAGCGCTGCGCACGCGCAGAGGGCACAGGCGGCGAAGGCACGGAAGCGGTTCTGGCGAAGGGTGCGTTGCATGGGAAGGCGGCCTGGGTCAGGGGGGCGGGGCGTGGCGCCCGCGGCGGTGAGCGTCACTTCATCTTCTTGTCGGGGTACTTCGCTTCCATGTGGTCGTAGAAGAGCTTGGTGGTGTTCTGGGTGAAGCGCGCGATCAGTCCCATCTGGACATCCTGCTCCTTGGCGCTTTCGCGGCTGAGGTCCTTCACGTCGGGGAACTTCACGGCGACGCTGTATTCCTCGCCGAAGGTGTCGGGGTCCAGCGAGTCGCGCTCGACGACACCGACGTTTGCGGCGGCCATCCCCTCCCAGATCCAGCGGTTGCCCGGGGGGTTCAGCCGGAATTCGTAGATGTCGACGTAGATCACGCGGTCGACGCCCAGCTCCTCGGCCAGCTGTCCCAGCGGGAGCGTCGTCCAGGTGGGCGTGCGGTAGCACCACGCCAGCGATTCGCGCCAGTCCAGCATCTGCACGCCGCTGCAGTGCAGCTTGACGCCCGCGGCTACGTTGCCCGCCACCTGCGGAACCAGCGTCGGATATTCGTAGAGGACCCCGCGGTCGGCGTTGACCACCACGGCGACGGTTTTGTTCTCCAGGCCGCGGTACTTGGCCAGCACCTCCACCTGCTTCTCGGCCTCGATCGCCTCGCCTACCTTCGAAGCGATGCCGAAGACGCCGCAGCCCGCGAGCAGCGCTGCGAGCGCCAGGCCCGCGATGGACCTGCCCACCATGGTCAGGCCGGAGTCGAGGCGAGGAGGGCTGGATGGGTGCTGTGGCAGGTTCATGAGGGGGTGAGGGGCGGCAGGGTGCCGCGCATCATGGCGATCTTGTAGCCCCACGACGCGAGCGCGACGCAGGCCAGGATGAGGAGGATGCGCGGGGTGAGCCGTGCACCGAGCGCATGCCCGATGCGTGAACCCGTCGCGGCAACGAACAACGAGACGACCAAGGTGGCGGCCGTGCCGACGGCCAGCAGCGCGCCCATGGGTTGTACGCGCACCGACGCCCAAAGGCTGCCGTGCGCCGCGTAGGAGAAGGCGGTGGTCATTCCGCAGGAGGGGCACGGGGTGCTGAAATTGATCATCCAGCCGCAGGGGTTCAGCCCCAGGGCCTGATGCGTGCCTACACCGGTGGGACTGGGATCCAAGCTGGCCGCGACGCCCAGGAGCGCAGCGCACGCCAGCGCCAGCACCCCGGCCAGAAGGCGCTCGCCGCGCGTGGCGCGCAGGCGCTCGGCGGGCACCGGCGCTCCGACGGGCGGACGCGCGGCACGGGATGCCCTGGAGGAGGATGCCGAGGACGAGGATGCCGGGAAGCTGGCCATGTGCGGTGTGCGATGCAGTTTCGGCCAAGGACCGAAGGGTGAAAGCGTACCCTGCCCCGCCATGCAAGCTCCCGATGAGCAGCGATCCACCCCGGCCGCCGCCCGCACCGGCGCGAGTGCCGACATCCCCGCCGGCGCCCCCCGCGCGCACTGGTGGCTGGATGCGCACCTGGACCTGGCGTACTTGGACCTGATGGGGCCGCGAATCACCGACGAGGTGCCGGATTCCGCCTTGCGCGGCGTCAGCCTGCCTGCATTGCGCCGCAGCGGCGTGCGGCTGGCCTTCGGAACCATTTTCACCGAGCTCGGGCCGGAGTCGGCGACGCAACCGTGGGGATACCGGGACCACCTTGACCGCGAGGGCGCGCACGCCGCGGGCGTGCGCCAGTTGGCGGTGTACGAGCGCTTGGAGGGGCTGGGACAGCTGCGGATCGTGCGCACGCGCGCAGACCTGCAGGCGTGCGCGGGCGGCACCGGCACGGAGGCGCCCCTCGGCCTGGTCATCCTGATGGAAGGTGCGGACCCGATCCGCACACCCGACGAAGCCGCATGGTGGCACGCGCGCGGCGTGCGCGCGGTGGGCATGTGCTGGGCGCGGGGCTCGCGCTACGCGGGTGGCAACGCAGCGCCCGGGCCCCTGACCACCGCGGGCCATGCGCTGGTGCAGCAGCTGGACGCGCTGGGCATCTTGCACGATGCAAGCCATCTGAGCCGCCAGGCCTTCGACGGCCTCTGCGCGGCCAGCGACCGGCGCATCGTGGCGACGCACTCGAACGCGGCTGCCCTGCTCGGACCCGGCGAACGGCACCTGGCCGACGGGCAGGTGCGCACGATCGCCGCACGCGATGGCGTGGTGGGGCTGAACCTGTACGGCAAGTTCCTGGCCAATGGTCGCCCGGCGACGATGGCGGATGTCCTGGCGCACATCGAGCACATGGCCACGGTCGCCGGTCACACGCGCGTCGGCCTGGGAAGCGACTTCGACGGCGGCTTCGCTCCGGCAGACTGCCCGCCCGGATGCCAGCGCCCCGAGGAACTGGGTTCGCTGACTGCGGCGCTGGCCGAGCGTGGATGGAGCCGCGCCGAGTGCGACGGATTCGCGCACGGCAACTGGATGCGCGTGCTGCGCGAGGCGCTGCCTGAGGGTGCGCCCGCAGAGGCAACCGCGGCGCGGGCCGCCGCGCACTAGTCACCCGCAGGTATTGGCGTCATTCAGCGCGACCACCACCTGCACCGGGCCCGCAGGGGAGTCCGCCGTCACCAGCAGGTCCAGCAGGACGCCGGTGCCGTGCAGCGCGATGGCATCGCGCGCATCGGCCAGGAGCAGGCGCTCGCGCACCTCGAATCCGCCGCGCAGTTCGGCGAAGGCAAGGCCCAGGAGTTCGCGGTGCACCTGCGCCCAGTGGCGAGCGGTGCGGACGCGCGCCAGCTGGTCGGCGCGGCCCACGATGTGCATGCGACTCGCTTCATCGATCGCCAGTTCCACCTCGGGTGCGACGGGGCAGGCGATGCCCAGCGGACGCAGCCCGCGCAGGAATGGGACCAGGCGTGACGGCAACGCGCCTGGGGCGTGCGCCGCAAAGGTGCTGGTGCGTGGCGCGGCGGGTGCCGATGGCGCGGCGGCGCCCTGGGCCGGTGCATGCGCGTGCGCGTGCGCGGGGACATGCGGCGTCATCGTGGGCGTCCTCCTCGACTCGGCGAACGGTTCGGGCGCGACGGGGGTGAGCGTGGGGATGAACGCAGGCGCGGGCGCCAGCGCGGGTGTCGGCGCGGAGGCGAGCGCGGAGACGGCGGAGGCGGGTCCAGGCGTGAGCTTCGTCGCGGGGATGGAGGTCGGCGCGGGGGTGTGCACAGGAACGGGCGCCGGCACCGGCGAATCCGCGGCGCTCGGCGTCGTGGGCTTCGATGCGGGGCCCGTCTCAGCGCCTTCGGCACGATCAAAGCGGTGCGACATCTCCTGGCGCGCGCGATCAAGCTCGTGCATGAACTCCTCGAAGCCTGGGCACTCCTCGGCGGGATACGTGGCGCGCGCACTGGAGTCCACCCGCTCCAGTCGTGGGATGCGCGCGATCACGTCGATCTCGATGCCCAGGAACTGCCGCGCTGCATCGCTCAGGCGCGCGGCGGCCAGCTCCGATTGCTCAGGCGACGCGCCGACCAGCACCACGCCGATGCGCTCCAGCGGCGTGCCGCGGTGCACTGCTTCGTCCACAAGGTGCTTGATGCGCAGGTACGCGCCCGTCACGGCGGCTTCATCGGCGCCCGTCATGATCAGGACCTCGGTGCCGCCGGAGAGCACCTCGGCGGCCGGCGTCTCGGCAGGCAGGCAGACGATCCATCGCCGCGCCGACGAGGCGCCGCGGGGCAGCCAGCGCGACAGCGCGCTGGGCGCGGGCGCCGGCAGCTGGCGACCATCGGAATGCAGAAGCTCTACAGTGACGTCGCCGCGCTCGAAGCGCACCAGGCAGGTGGGGCCCGAGAGGCGGCCGACCGCGTCGGCGAACTGCGTCGTCCACAGGCCTGCCATGACCGGAAGGTTTCCGACCAACACCGTGACCACGGCGTCGAATGGGAGTTCGGCACCGGCGCCGACCACGGTTGAGGCGCCAGTGCGGGCGCCACCCGAAGCGCCGCCGGAGCCATCGCCCGCTCCGCCCGTCGTGAAGAGCGCCGCCAGGCTGCCGAACGCATCGTCATGTGAACTCATCGTGTCTCCGCGCTGCTCCGCAGCAAGAGCCAACCGATTCGCCCGCGGCAGGTCCTCAGGCGGACCGGCTCGACGGACCCTGATCGCGCCCCGCAACAGGGGCGCTGGCGAGACGCATGCGCTGCGCGAGCTCCGCCGCGCGTCCATGGCCTGCGTCTCTCCCCGCAACATACCCGCGGTCGGCGGCGAAGTGCGCGGCGGCCGCATCGGAAACAAAGACCTCGACTCCGTCTGCACCATCCCCGGGGAGGGAGGCGGCGAAGAGGTGCGCGAAGGAAGGCGCGGGTGGTGCGGGCGCATTGCCCGGGCACGCTGGCATCACTCCGGGCGGGACAGTCGCCCGCGGCGCGGCAGTGTTCGTGGCCGGGAAGGCAGCATCCGGGGTCGCCGCCTCCGCCGCCGGCAACTCCGCGGGGGCAGTCGCGATCCACGCGGCCAGTGCTCGGAAGTCCTGGTGCGCTGGGGAAGCGGCCGCAAACTCCACGATGCTCTGGCCGAAGCTGGCTGCTTCCCGGAGCAGTTCGTGATCGCGGATCGGGACGGGGGCCACCTGCGTGCCGAAGCGGCGCCCGATGGCTCCCAGGATGTCGTTGGAGAGCTGGCTGCCGTCGCGATGGAGCGTCGCCACCAGGCGGACGGGCAGCGCGCGTCCCAGTTGCTGGACCAGCGCGGCGATGGTCGCCAGCTGCTTCTCGGCGCCCTTCAGCGAGAAATAGCCCGTCTCGACCGGCACCAGCGCCTCGTCGGCGGCACGGAGAGCATTGAAGGTCAGGTAGCCGATGGTGGGCGGGCAATCCACGATGCACCAGTCGAAGTGGCGCGCGACGCGCTCCAGGTAGCGCGCCAGGCGCCGGTCGCGATCGGGGAGCGAGGCCAGGCCGCCACGGGCGCTCTCGAGGCCCGCCAGGGCGACGGTGCTGGGTGCCAGCCGCACACCGCGCGCGGGCTCCCAGAGCCACGCCATCGGGTCGGTGCCCCCGGGCGGCTCGCAGAGCAGCGCCTGCGCGACACCGAATTCGATGCGCGCCTCCGGGACGCCCAGTCCCGCGGCGCAGTGGCTCTGCGGATCCAGGTCCACCAGCAGGACGCGGCCACCCTGCTCGGCCAGGGCGGCGGCCAGGTTGATGGCCGTGGTGGTCTTGCCGCAGCCACCTTTCTGATTGACGATTGCAAGTACGCGCATCCGTGCGTCCGAGACCGCCGGGTGGGGCGCGGACACTGGCTCATCGGATCGTTTCGGGGGACCGCTTGAGTATGCACCGCGCCGGTGGGGAGCGATGGGTGGCGCGTGCGCCAGGTGCCGACTCCAAGTGCCGGTTCGCAGTGTCGGTTCGCGGTCCCGGCTCGCGGCCCCGGGTCGAGTGCCGGGCCGCAGTGCCTACTGCGCGCCGACCGCGCGCCAGGCAGCTTCAACGGCGGCCGCGGGCGGCCCCTCCACGATGCGGACATCCCCCGCCGCCACGGGGACGATGAGCCGGAGGCGACCCTGGATCTTCTTCTTGTCCGCGGCCATGGCAGCCACCAGCTCCGCCACCGTGCGCGCGACGGGCAGCGCCACCGGCAACCCGACGCGCTCCAGCACACGGCGCAGTTCCGCCTCCGGCGCGCCAGCGCCCATCCCCAGCTGCGCGGCGAGCCGACACGCCGCCACGCAGCCGATCGCCACCGCCTCTCCGTGGGTGCAGGCTCCGTGCAGCACGGCTTCGATGGCGTGTCCAAAGGTGTGCCCCAGGTTCAGCAGGGCGCGCCGCCCCTCCTCGCGTTCGTCCTCCGAGACGATCGCGGCCTTGATGGCGACATTGCGCGCCACCAGCATTCCAAGCGCATCGGGGTCGTGCGCCAGCAGCGGGTCGGCGTGCTCCACGATCCATGCCAACATGGGCGGGTCGGCGATCAACGCGTGCTTCACGCACTCGGCCAGCCCCGAGCGCAGCTCCCGCGTGGGCAGCGTGCCAAGCGCCTCTGGATCGCAGATCACCAGGCGCGGCTGCTGGAAGACGCCCACGATGTTCTTGGCCAGCGTTCCATCGGCGCGCATCAGGTTGACGGCGGTCTTGCCCCCGACCGATGCATCGACCATGGCCAGCAAGGTGGTTGGGACTTGCACGCAGGCGACTCCCCGCATGTACGTGGCCGCCACGAACCCCGCAACGTCCCCGACAACCCCGCCGCCCACGGCGACCACGGCGCTGGAGCGGTCGAATCCATCGGCCAGCATGCGCTCGCACAGGTCCCCCGCCGTCGCCAGCGTCTTGCCCGATTCGCGCGCCTGCATGGCGATGCGTGCGGTGCGCGCCCCGCCCGCCCGCAGCGATGCATCCACCGCCGCCGCGCTGGTGGCCTGCACCGCGTGGTCGCAGATCAGCGCCACCGACGTGGGGCGCACGCCATGTGCGGCCATGCGCTCGGCGGCGTGCCGTACCAGGCCGCGCCCCGTCTCGACGGCGTAGTGCGCGGACGCGGTGCGGACATCGATCGTCGCCTGGACTGGCATCGGGGTGAGGCTATCGCCTGCGGGCCGGGTGGCGCGGCGCCAGGATCGAAGCGCTCCGACCGGCGCCCGATGGCGCACGGTGCCCGCTGTTCAGCACGGTCCCCAAACGCCCAGCAGCCGGCCCAGGTCGGATCCATCGACGAAGCCGTTGCCATCGATGTCACCGATGCCCGACCCCGCCCAGTTGCCAAGGAGCAGGCCCAGGTCCGCGCCGTTCACGTTGCCATCGTTGTTCAGGTCAGCGGGGCAGACCGGGGGCGGAGGAAGCTGCCGCTCGTAGGCGCCGCGATCGACGATCGGCGCGCCGCCCGCCCCGGTGTCCACCACCGTGGCGATGTCCACGAAGCGCGCCAGCCCGGCCAGGTCCACCAGCGTATTGGCGGGCACCAGCGCGTTGGAGCCGGCGTCGATCGCCGGCGAATCCACCTGGAGGCCATAGTCGCCCGCGGCGGTGTTGTTGAACTTGGGATCCACGTTCAGGTTTGCCGTTCCCGCGAATCCGCCCTGGACCACGCTGTAGCTGACGGTGTTGGTGCCGCCGCCGTTGTTGATCTGGTTGGCCGCCGTGGCGCCGCCCGGCCCGGTGTTGCCCCAGAAGACGCTGTTGGCGACATTGGCCGATCCCGCAGAGGTGGTGTTGATGCCCCCCGCCAGCGTCGTGGCGACGTTGCCCGCAAAGGTGCAATTGCGAACCGTCACCACGCTGTTGCTGACGCCGATCCAGAGCGCCGCGCCGCCGTTGCTGCCGGTGGCGTGGTTGCCCGCGAAGAGGCAGTTCACGTAGGTGGTGTTGCCGCCGCCGTAAGTCTCGACGGCGCCCGCGCGCGCGGCCGTGTTGTTCCGGAAGATGCAGCGCGTGAAGGTGCTGGTGACGGCGTTGGTGTCGAAGGCGCCGCCGAAGCTCCCGCCGACGTTGTCGTTGAACTGGCAGTCGGCGAAGGTGGCCTGCGCATTGAAGATGTATCCCGCGCCGCCGCCGAAGGTGCAGCGGTTCAGCACGAAGATGCAGTTGCGCACCGTGGGCGCGCCGCTGGAGACGATCAGGATGCCGCCCCCCTTGTCATGGTTGCTGGCGGACGCGCCGTTGGCGTTCCCGGACCGGATCGTGAACCCGTCCAGGATGGCGCTGCTGGCCGCCCCCGTGCCGACGACGACATGGTTGCTGTTCTCGGAGACGTTGGACGCGCCGGAGTCATTGCCCAGCAGGTCGCCCGAGAGGGTGGTGAGGTTTGCTTGCCAGTTGCGCTGGTCGCGCGTCACCTCGGTGCCGTTGAAACCGCCGTAGATGCCCACCCCGGTCTTCATGGTGAAGCTGATGGTGCGGACGTTGGTGGTCGACGGGATGTAGGTCCCCGCTGCCACCCACAGTTCGTCGCCGCTGGCCGAAGCGGTCAGCGCCACCTGCAGCGCCCCGGCGCCGCGGTAGGCATCCGCCCAGCTGGTGCCGTTGTTGGCGCCGGTGGCGAGCCCGGAGTTGACGTAACGCACGGCGGCCGACGCGGAGGTGGCGGCGACGAGCGCGGCGAGACAAGCGGACAGGGTGAAGGCGGTACGGCGGTGGTTCAGCATGGCGGTCCGGAAAGGTAACCGCGCATGCGGCGGATGCCACCATGATTCCAGTCCTGCGGAGCCGCAATCAGCGGATTGGGGTCCGAACGGCCCCTTTTGCTTGTCCCGGATCGAGTTCTGCGGACGCTGCCCGCGCGAGTCCCGCGACAGATGAGCCCCGGCGATGACCCCCGGCAATGACCCCCAACAATGACCCCCAACAATGACCCCCAACAATGACCCC
>JBGARR010000042.1:0-23346 GCA_044230125.1 Phycisphaerales bacterium | reverse complement strand
CCCGGAGCCAGCGTGAGATCCATCGATGATGCGCGATTACAGGCCGTAAAGGGGGCGAAGCTTGCCTTCGAGGTGTCGCAGCAGCGGGTCCGCGCTCAGCGGCTTCCCGGTCACTTCGACGCACAGGTCCGCAATCAGGAAGGGCCGCGAACACCGAAAGCAGCTGCAGCATGACTCTCCGAAACGTCGCGATCATCGCCCACGTCGACCATGGCAAGACCACCCTGGTCGACGCCCTCCTGCGCCAGGCCGGGGGCATGCGCGCCTCGGACGCGGCGCAGGACTGCGTGATGGACTCCAATCCTCTGGAGCGCGAGCGCGGCATCACGATCCTGGCCAAGAACTGCTCGGTGACCTACATCTTCGGCCCCGAGGATGGCGCCTTCGCCGGGCAGGAGTTCCGGATCAACATCATCGACACCCCCGGCCACGCCGACTTCGGCGGCGAGGTCGAGCGCGTGCTGCGCATGGCCGACGGCTGCCTGCTGCTGGTGGACGCGCTTGAGGGGCCGATGCCGCAGACCCGCTTCGTGCTGGGCAAGGCGCTGGAGCTGGGGCTGAAGCCGATCGTCGTCATCAACAAGTGCGACCGTCCCGATGCACGCCCGCAGGAGGTGATCAACGAGGTCTTCGACCTGCTGGTCGACCTGGGCGCCGACGACATCGCACTGGACTTCCCCGTGGTCTACGCCAGCGGCCGCGCGGGCTGGGCGCATCGCGACCCCGAGGTGCGCGACCAGGGCATCCATGACCTGCTGCTGGTGATCGCGGCGCGCGTCCCCGAGCCCGAGCAGGACGTCGATGCCCCGCTGCAGGTGCTGGTGACCAACCTGGACTACAACGGCTATGTGGGGCGCATCGCCATCGCCCGCGTCTACAAGGGCATCCTGCGCCCGGGGCAGCAGGTGGTCATGTGCAAGTCCGACGGCAGCCTAAAGAAGGGGAAGGTGCTGAAGGTCAACCGCTTCGAGGGGCTGGGGCGACAGGAGTCCGAAGAGATCCGCGCCGGCGACCTCTGCGCCATCGAGGGGCTGCCGGACATCGAGATCGGCGACACGATCGCGGCCCCCGAGAATCCCGTCGCGCTGGATCGAGTGCGCGTGGACGAACCGACGCTGCACATGGTCTTCCGCATCAACGACGGACCGATGGTGGGCAAGGACGGCAAGTTCGTCACCAGCCGCCAGATCGCCGAGCGCCTGGAGCGCGAGCTGCGCGGCAACGTCGCGTTGCGCGTCAGCCCCGGCGAGGGGAGCGACGAGTTCAACGTCAGCGGGCGCGGCCTGCTGCACCTGGGCGTGCTGCTGGAGAACATGCGCCGCGAGGGGTACGAGCTGACCGTCGGCAAGCCCGAGGTGATCGAGAAGATGATCGAGGGGGTCCGCTGCGAGCCCTTCGAGCGCGTCGCCATCGACACCGACACCGCCAGCATGGGCTCGGCGCTGGAGCTGCTGGGGCAGCGCGGCGGCGAGATCCAGAAGGTGGACCAGCGCGGCACGCGCATGCACATCGAGGCCGAGATCCCGGCGCGCGGGCTGATCGGCTTCCGCACCCGCCTGATGAACGCCACCGCCGGCGAGGCGGTGATGCACCATTCGTTCATCGGATACCGCCCGGCGACGGGCGCGGTGAAGAAGCGCCAGAACGGCGTCATGGTCGCCAACGAGCCTGGCACCGCCACCACCTACTCGTTGCTGCCGCTTTCGGATCGCGGCGTGATGTTCGTGCGCAACGGCGACCCGATCTACGAAGGCATGCTGGTGGGGGAGAACGCCCGCGACAACGACCTGGTGGTGAACCCGGTCCGTGCGAAGCCCTTCTCGAACGTGCGCGACAACAAGGAGGCCACGGTCGTCCTGAAGTCGCCGCGCATCATGAGCCTGGAGGCGGCGCTGGAGTACATCGAGGAGGACGAACTGGTCGAGATCACGCCGCTGGCGGTCCGCATGCGCAAGCGCGTGCTGAGCGAGGCGATGCGCCGACGCCAGGGACGCCAGGCGCGCGACCGCGAGGCGTCGCTTTCGGCCCGCGACGAGTGATCCACAGCCGTGCGCCCAGAGCACGCCGATCTCCTGGCCGACATCCTCTGGGATGAGTGCCGGGCGCAGCCCGCGCGCGGGCGCGTCGCGTGGGCCGATGCGCTGGCCGTGCAGTACGAGGGAACGAAGCGGGCCCTCGAAGGCGCTGGTGCCGCCCGGGCGGCGGGCACCTGGTATACACCGCCCGCGTTGGTGGAGCAGGTCCTGGCGGCGGCGATGCCGAACGTGCCTGCGCGCAGCTTCTGCGGCTGTGATCCGGCCTGCGGCACCGGGAACTTTCTGGTCGCGATCGGTGAGCGCCTGGCGGGGGCTGGGTGGGGTGGGGCGCGCATCGCCACCGCGGTGGCCGGGATGGACATCGACCCCTTTGCGGTGGCGCTTGCGCGCACCCGGCTGCGTGCGCGCTGGGGCGGAACGGCGGCGGCGTGGGCGCGGGCGGTGCGGGCGCGCACCCGGCTGCGTGCGCGCTGGGGCGGGACGGCGGCGGCGTGGGCGCGGGCGGTGCGGGCAGGGGACAGCCTTGCGGCAGGGGCCTGGGCGGCGAAGCGCTTCGCACTCGTGGCGGGAAACCCGCCCTTTCTGGGACAGTTGGCGAAGAAGACGGCGCGCAGCGAGACCATGCGCGATGCCACGCGCGAGCGCTTCGGCGGCGTCCTGACGCGGTACGCCGATGCTGCCTCGGCCTTTTTGCTGCTGGGCTGCGAATTGGCCGCCCCCGGCGGGGGGGTGGCGCTGGTGCAGCCCCTCTCGGCATTGGCCGCGGGCGACACCGCCGCGGTGCGCGCCGCGTGCGAACGCGCTGCTCCGTTGCGCGCGATGCTCTTCCCGTCGCCGCGCGCGTTTGCCGCTTCGGTCCACACCTGCGTGCCGATCCTGCGGCGCGGACCGGCACCCGTCAGCGTGCAGGTCGTGGCCGCGGGCGCGCCGGCGATCGCGCTGCCTGCGCGGTGGACGCGCGGCGGCGCATGGGGCGCGACGCACGCGGCGGCGCGCGGCATTCCGCAGCCCGCGCGGGCCGGGCAGCCAGGGGGTGGAACCATCGGCGACCTGGCGACCGCCACGGCGGACTTTCGGCAGCACTACTACGGACTGGTGGGGCGCGTGCACGAGGCGGTGCGCGGCCGCCCGGCACGGGGCGAGCTGCGGCTGGTGACGGTGGGCGCCATCGGAGCAGCGCACACCACGTGGGGAAGCGCACCGATCCGCCTGCATGGACGTGCCTTCGCCGCACCGGTGATTCGCCCGCGCGAGCTGGGCGGCGACAGCGTGCTGGGACCATGGCTGCGCGCACGCGGCGTCCCCAAGATCCTGCTGGCGACGCAGACGCGCGCGATCGAGGGGTTCGTGGATGCCCAAGCCGAATACATGCCGTCGACGCCGGTCATCACGGTGGTGCCCCGGACGCCGGAGGCACTCTGGCGGGTCGCGGCCGCGCTGCTGGCGCCCAGCACCGCCGCACACGCCTGGTGGCGCCACGCGGGTGCGGCGCTCTCGCCGGGCGCGCTGAAGCTGAGCGCCTCGCAGGTGCTGGCGCTTCCCGCGCCCGCGTCCGTGCGGGACTGGACCCGCGGCGCCACTGCGCTGCGGCGCTGGCAACAGTCGCAGGCTGACGCCGAGCGGGATGCCTTCGCCGCCGCGATGTGCGATGCCTACGGTGTCCCCACGGGTGCCCCGCGCCAAGCGCTGCTTGCATGGTGGTGCCGCGCGATCGCCGCGCCGGAAGCTGGCGCAGGGCGCATGCACCGCTAGAATGCGCTGCTTGGCCCGCGCGCGCCGCGGGCGCACACCATTGCGGGCCGTGCGTGCCGCGACCCTGAAGGAGCCACTGGCAGGATGCCAACGATCGTCCAGAAATTCGGCGGCACCAGCGTCGCGGATCCCGAGCGGATCCTGCGCTGCGCACACCGCATTGCAGAGTCGCGCCGCGCGGGCAACCGCGTCGTGGTGGTGGTCAGCGCCATGGGCCACACCACCGACGAATTGATCGCGCTGGCCAGCAAGCTGACGCCGACCCCCAGCCCGCGCGAGATGGACATGCTGATGTCCACCGGCGAGCAGGTCTCGGTGGCGCTCATGGCGATGGCGCTGCATTCGCTGGGTTGCGACGCCACCAGCATGACCGGCTGGCAGGCGGGCATCGACACCGATGCCGCGCACCGCAAGGCGCGCATCAGCAAGATCGACCGCGCGCGCCTGGAGCGCGTGCTGGCCACCGGGGCGATCCCCGTCGTCTGCGGCTTCCAGGGCATCGGCCCGGGGGGCGAGATCACCACGCTGGGGCGCGGCGGCAGCGACACCACGGCGGTGGCACTGGCGGCGGCGCTGGATGTCGCCGCGGATGGCGGCCTGTGCGAGATCTTCACCGACGTGGATGGCGTCTACACCGCCGATCCGCGCATCGTGCCCACGGCCACCAAGCTGCGGCACATCAGCTACGAGGAGATGCTGGAGCTGGCGGCGCTTGGCGCTGCCGTGATGCACCCGCGCGCGGTGCTCTTCGGCGAGAAGTTCGGGGTCCCGATTCACGTCCGCCACAGCCAGCGGCCGGACGAGGGCACGCTCATCGTGCCCGAGGAGCAGATCATGGAAGACATCGTCGTCGTCGGATGCGCCCTGAAGCCGGACCTGGGCCGCGTGAGCCTGAAGGGGCTGCCGCGCACCGTCGGGATCCAGGCGCAGATCTTCGAGCCCATCGCCGCGGCCAACATCGCCGTGGATGACATCGTGCAGACCGAGTTCGGCGAGACGACGACGATCGCCTTCACGGTGGAGCATGGCGACATCGGCGACCTGAAGACGCAGTGCCAGGCGCTGATCACCCGGCTGGGGCGCGGCGAGCTGGACATCGAGATCGGCCTGGCCAAGGTGAGCGCGGTGGGCACCGGCATGAAGAGCCACTCGGGGGTGGCCAGCAGGATGTTCCGCGCGCTGGCGGATGCGGGCATCCCGATCCACAACATCACCACCAGCGAGATCAAGATCAGCTGCATCCTGGACCGCCAGCACGGCGAGCACGCGCTGCAGGTGGTGCACGACGCCTTCGGTCTGGCGGCGGGGCCGGGGGTCACGCCCCAGATGCAGTCCTCTGGGCGAGCGCGGCGGTAGGCCCGGATCGTCACCCTGTTGAATTTAACATAATACACATTATAGGACTTTCAAGGTTAGGACTTTCAGGGTTCTGAAGCGACCATGGTTTCCCCGACCCCAGACCGGCCAGCACAGGCGCAGACCCGCGTCGTGGTGCCGCTCTGCTCGGTCTTCCGCCGGTACCTGAAGTCGATCGACCTGAAGTACACGACCGAACGCGCCGACGTGCTGGACGCAATCATCGCGCTGGACCGCCCCTTCGAGGCCGATGAGCTGCTTGCGTCGCTCGCCGCGCGCGGCCACCGTGTGAGCAAGGCCACCGCGTATCGCACCCTGAAGCTCCTGGTGGATGCGGGTGTCCTGGCTGAGGTGCTGCTGGATCGGGAGCGGACGCACTACCAAGTGGTGCATGGGCGGCCGCCCAGCGACATCGTGATCTGCGTCCGGAGCGGAAAGCGCCTGGAGATCGCGAATCCCAAGGTCCTTGCGCTTGCGCAGGAAATTTGCCGGGAGATCGGCTGGGAGCACGCGGGCCAACGCCTGCAGATCTACGGGGTATCCCCCGATCGCGCACCAAGCGGCACCTGACCACGTGCGCAATGGTCCGGTGACGACCAGACGCTGCCGATCTCCAGGCACCAGCACCATCCGCTAAAACAAGGCGGTTCGACCTGAATTATCTTGCAGCGGATCCAGAAACCCTCACAATGTTACACAGCATGAAGACCATCGCGCATCGTTCATCGATCCTTCCGGGCCGCATCTCGAACATCACGCGGAGCACTGCGGGCACGACCGCACTCTTCGCGGCCTTGGCGCTGGCGGGTGCCGCCTTCGCCGGTCCCGACGTGGA
Organism: Phycisphaerales bacterium; assembly: GCA_044230125.1. Classification (GTDB taxonomy): domain Bacteria; phylum Planctomycetota; class Phycisphaerae; order Phycisphaerales; family SM1A02; genus UBA966. The sequence goes on along the minus strand of JBGARR010000042.1, from coordinate 17,367 downwards.
CGAGGGCAACCGCGACGCGGGCGCGACGCCGACCACGGCGAAGCAGATCCGCGGCCAGGGCCCCATCAACACCATCGCGGGCACCACCGCGACGGCGCTTGAGCAAGGCGACATCGTCGACATGTTCATCATGTACGTGCCGAATCCCTCGACCTTCTCGCTGGAGGTCGATGCGTCGCTCACCACCTTCGACACGACCCTCTGGCTCTTCCGCATCATCCCCGAGACCGCGACGCTTCCCATGCGCGCCGTGGCCATCGCGGGCAACGACGACAAGTCGGCCACCGACACCGCCTCGAAGGTCACCTTCCCGGCCGGCAGCGGCTGGGGCCCCGGCATCTACGCCGTGGCGATCGCGCCCAAGGGAATGGCACCGTACGGGCTGGACATCCACCGCAACCCGGTGGCACTCTTCAACACCAGCGCGGACCCGACTGCTCTCCTGACGCCGACCCCCTTTGGCAAGCGCGAACCCGTCGTGCTCTGGCTCGGTTCCCCCGTCGGCACCGGCGTCTACCGCAGCGATGCCGACAACGCGAACATGATCCCGACCACGCCGGGCAGCGGCGTCTGCGGCGACGTGCTCTCGGGCAACTGCTTCATCGGGCACCCGACCTCGAAGGGATGCGACGAGCAGCCCTGCTGCGAGACCGTGTGCCGGATCGATCCCTCCTGCTGCACCGTGGCATGGGACAACTCCTGCGCCACGATCGCGGACCAGAACTGCGTGCGCTGCAACTTCGACCTGTGCCCGGCCGACCTGACGAACGATGGCGTCGTCGACGACGCGGACATCAACTTCGTCAAGGCGCACTGGGGCGTCTGCAAGTAGTCGGCGCCACGCGCGGCCAGGAACTGCGTCAGAGCGACTTTGGAGCACCGTTTGGAGCTGCCGGCGGCGACTGCGCCGGCGGCTGTTGCGCTGCCGGCGGCTGTTGCGCTGCCGGCGGCTGCTGCGCTGGCTGCGGCGCCTTGGGCGATCCGGGCTCTTGCGGTGCCGCCTTCTTGGGGATGATCGCACGCACCTCCTCGGGCACGGGCATCCCCGCGGCGTCCAGCGCGGCCACCAGCTCGCGGGCGCCGGTGATCGTCTGTGCGTTCTCGACGCCGAAGCGCCGGCGCTTAATCGAGAGCGCCAGCTCCAGCTCCGGGATCGCCTCTTCGTGGCGGCCCATGATCGATCGCACGCGGCCCAGGTTCGAGTGCATGCGCGAGATCTGCAGGTCGTCCTCGCCCAGGGCCTTGCGCGCCCCCGCCAGCGCCTCGGCATAGTCCGCCTCGGCGGCGTCGAAGTCGTGCAGGCGTTCGCGAAGCACTCCGCGGTTGTTGATGGCGCGCGCGCGCTCCAGCGGCGAGTCCAGCCGCGTCCACATCCCGATCGATTCGTCCAGCAGCCGCGTGGAGGCGAGCAGGTCGCCGCGCATGCGCGCCACCGATGCCAGGTGCTGCAGCGTCAACGCGATTTCGGCATGATCCGTGCCGTGGATCGCCCTCCGGACGGACAGCGCCTCGGAATAGGCCGCTTCCGCGCGCTCGAAGTCGTTGAGCAGGAAGAGCGCTCGCCCGTAGTTGTGCAGCGCATCGCCCAGCGCCTGCTGTGACGGTGCATCGCCCGCGCGCGCCGCTGCACGCCGGTGGGCCAGCGCCGCCGCCAGCGAACGCTCGGACCCGGGCCCATCGGCGAAGGAGAGGCGCACCAGCCCCAGGGTGGTCTGCAGCGAGGCCAGCGCATCGGGCTGCGACGCCATCTTGTCGTTCAGCTCGTCCTCGACCAGCCCCAGGAAGTCCAGCGCGCGCATGTCGGCGTTGCCGCGCCCCTGCGCCGGGTCGACCGCGGCAAGCGCCTGCTCGAAGGCCGAGAGCGTCTCCTCGGCGCGCTTGCGCTGCCCCTCGGCGCGCTGGAACTGCACCTCGGTCTCGGCATAGAGCTGTGCAAAGACGATCGCGCTGGTCACGACCAGTCCGGCGATCACGGCGGCGACCACCACGCCCAGGCGATGGCGCCCCACGAACTTGCGCACCAGGTACGCGCGCGAGGGCGGCCCCGCGGCGACGGCCTGGCCATCCAGGTGCCGGCGCAGCTCGCGCGCCAGCGATCCCGGCGAGTCGTAGCGCTGGTCACGCTCCTTGGCCAGGCACTTCAGGCAGATCCAGTCCAGGTCGTCGCGCAGCGCGCGCATGAGCGCGGGCGGCGCCAGGCCGCGCTGGGCCGCGATGCGCGCGCCATCCGCGGCATGCGCGGCAAGGTGCACGCGGTATCGCTCCGACGGGCGCGGCGGCATCACCTCGACCAGCAGTCGGCGCATCTCGCCGTAGCCGCCGCCGCGCAGCTTCTCGGGGTCGAAGGGGAGCAGCCCCGCCAGCAGTTGGTACAGGGTGGCGCCCAGGGCGTAGACATCCGTGCGCGTGTCGATGTCCGCGCCATCGGCCTGTTCCGGGCTCATGTAGTCGGGGGTGCCGATCATCAGCCCCCCCGCCGTGTGCAGCGTCGTCTCGCCCAGCCGCTCGCCCAGCGCCTTGGCGATGCCGAAGTCGATCACCTTGGGAACGATCGCATCGTCGATGCGCGCGCACAGGATGTTGGCGGGCTTCAGGTCGCGGTGCACCACGCTCTTGGTGTGCGCGTGCTGGATCGCCTCGCAGACGCGGATGAAGATCTCCACGCGGTCGCGCACCCCCACCGACTCGCGGTCGCAGAAGTTGACCAGCGGCTCGCCGCGCACGAACTCCATGGCGAAGTACGGGCGGTCGTCGTCGGTGACGCCCGCATCCAGCACCTTGGCGACGCAGGGATGCTCCATCCGCGCCAGCGCCTGGCGCTCGGCGTCGAAGCGCGCCAGCACATCCTCGGTGGCCATTCCCGGCTTCACCAGCTTCAGCGCCACCGTGCGGCGCACCGGCCGCTCCTGTTCGGCCTCGTAGACGACGCCGAAGCCCCCCTCGCCCAGCAGCTTGGCGATGCGGTACGGGCCGATCGTGGCGCCTGCGGCGAACTTCAGCCCGCGCATCCCCAGCGGACGGAAGGGATCGCCCTGCGTGCCCCCCACTTCGGAGCTGCCCAGCAGCGTCGGCTCCAGGTGCGAGGCACCACCGCTGGATTCAGGCGGTCCTTCCATGCCCGAGATGATGGTCGGATCGTCGATCAATCGCCCCGCCGCGGGTCGCCCCAGCTGGAGTCCGGGCCGGAGTTCAGGTCCTGCTCCTCGATGGCGCGGCTGACGCGGTAGTCGCCGCGGAACCAGCGTCCCAGGTCGCTCATGCGGCAGCGCGTGGAGCAGAAGCGTTCGCCCGAGGCGCGGGCGGCCCCGGCGCCGGCTCCGGCGGCGGTTCCTGCGGCAGATCCGGCGGCGGATCCGGGGGCGGTTCCGGGGCTTCGCGCATCCGCTGTTTCCGTCGCGACCCTCGCATCCAACCCTTCCGGCTTCAGTGGCGCCCCACAGACTGCGCACGCGGTGGGCAGTGTGGCCGGACGCACATCCTCGATCTCGATCTCGCGCAGCTCCTCGCCGCGGTGGCGCAGGCGCACCTCAGTGCGAAACGGCGGCAACGCGGGGCCGATGCGCGATGCCCACTCCACCGCCACCACCGAGGCCCCCTCGGCCAGCAGTTCCTCCCAGCCGATGCTGGCCAGGTCGTCGGCAGAATGGATGCGGTACGCGTCGATGTGCACCAGCCCCACCGCCCCCTCGGCGCTGTGGCGATGCTCCAGCACGAAGGTGGGGCTCGAGATGGCGTCAGGGTCCAGGCCCAGGCCGCGCGCCAGACCGCGCACGAAACGCGTCTTGCCGGCGCCCAGGTCCCCTTCCAGCGCCACGACGCTGCCGGGGACGAGCCGCCGCGCCAGCTGCACGGCGATGCGTTCCGTCTCTTCTTCGCTGTTGGACATGCGGATGAGTGCACTCATGAGCGTGAATTCGCCTGCGGCGGCGGTCAGGTGGAATGCTCCCATCCAAGCGCGTCGGCGTCCAGCGACTCGGAGCCATTCACGAGCGTGACGGCCGGCGCCCCCGGAGTTCGCGCGACGAAGCGGCCCACGACGGTCACCGGGACTCCCGCCGCAACGGCCGGCGGATGTCCGGGGCACGCGAAGGCCAGTTCGTAGTCCTCGCCATCGGCCAACGCCTGGCGCCAGCCGCAGCCCGGGTTGCAGGGCAGCGCCGCGGCGTCCACCTGGACTGCCAGCCCCGCGGCGCGTGCCAAGTGGCCAGCGTCACGCGCCAGACCGTCGGAGAGGTCGATCATGGCGTGCAATCGGTCGCCCAGCGCGGCAAGCAACGCGTGCGCCGCGGCGATGCGCGGTTCGAAGGTCAGGTGGCGGCCACTTCCATCCGGCGCCAGGGACCCGCCGAGCGCACCCGTGACGCAGAGCAGGTCGCCCACATGGGCGCCGCTGCGCTGGACCACGCGCCCGCCGGGTCCCGGCTCGGCAAGCACGGTGACGCTCACTAGCAACGGCCCCGCCGAGGCTTGGACGCCGACATCGCCCCCCACCAGCGGGCACGCGAAGTGCGCCGCCCAGGTGCGCAGCCCCGCGGCCAGCGCAAGCACCTGCTCATCGGGCATCCCGGCGGGCAGCGCCGCCGTGGCCACGCACGCGGCAGGCACGCCCGCCATCGCCGCGACGTCGCTGATGTTGCGCGCAATCGCCTTCCGCGCCACGGCGTCCATCGGCGTGCCGGGTGCGAAGTGCCGCCCCTGGATCACCTGGTCTGCCGCCACCAGCAGGCGCGCACCGCCCAGCTGAATCAATGCCATGTCATCCCCGGGCGGGATGAGCACCCGTGCGCCGCCGCTGGCGCCCAGCGTGGCATTGTGCTTGTAGATCTCGGCCAGCAGCTGCGATTCATGCATGCGGGACCGCCCCGTTCAGCGCGGGCCGGGCCGCGCGATGCTGCTGCACGATGGCAAGCAGCGCCTCTGCGGTGCGCTCGGTGGCCCCCTGCTGGCTGCGCACCGTGGCCTGTGCCGCCTTGCCCAGGCGCGCGCGCTCGGCGGGGTCGGACAGGAGCGCGCGCAGGGTGGCGGGCAGCTGCGCGGCCTCGACACGCACCAGCGCGTTGGCGCCCAGGAGCGCCTGCGCCGCATCGCGGAAGTCGTTGATGCGCGGGCCCGTGACCACGGGCTTCCCGAGCGCGGCGGGTTCCATCGAGTCGGAACCATGCAGCGCGCCGAAGCTGCGGCCGATGACCACGACGTCCGCCAGCGCATACGCCTTGCGCAGCTCGCCGATGGTGTCCAGCAGGAATCGGCCGGTGCTGCTGCCACGGGTCCCGGCGGTGCGGCGCGCGCAACCGGGGAGCGCTTGGGCGGCGGCATCGAACCACTCTGGCTTCCGCGGCGCGCAGAGCAGTTGCACACCCGCGGGCACCGCATCGCGCAGCAGCGCGTGCTCCTCGGGCGCGGTGGAACCCGCCACCACCAGCGGGCGCGTGCGGTCGATGCCCATCTCGGCAGCCAGCGCGTCGGCCCCCTCCACCTGATCGGCCACCTGCGCGGTGTCCCACTTCATGGTGCCGGTGACATAGATGCTGCCTGCGGGCACCCCCAGCGCCCGGAAGCGTTCCGCGTACTCCTGGTTCTGTGCGAAGACCGCCTGCAGCCGCCCGAAGGTGGAGGCAAGCACGCTGCGCAGGTGGATGTACCGCCCGAAACTGCGCTCGGAGAGGCGCCCGTTGATCACCGTGGTGGGAATCCGCCGCGCGGCGCATGACTGGACAAAATTGGGCCAGACTTCCAGTTCGGTCAGCGCCACGGTGTCGGGGCGGACGCGGTCCAGGAAGCGGTCCACCATCCAGCTGGCGTCGAAGGGGTATCGCACCACCGCGTGGCGCGCGCCGAAAACCTGCTGCGCGCGGGCGGTTCCCGTGTCCGTGGTGGTGGAGATGACGATTTCCGGCTGCAAGGCGTCGGCCGCCAGCCGGTCGACCAGCGCACGGATGGCGTTCACCTCGCCCACGCTGACGGCGTGGATCAGGATGCGCGGTCGGCCCGTCTCAGGGAGGGTGGATCCCTGCCCGAAACGTGACTTCCAGTCGGTGCGCAGCTTCCCCGTCCGGTGCATGCGCCACGCCCAGACAGGGGCCGTCGCAGTTGCGGCGGTCAGGTACATCGCATCGCGCAGCCAGCGCATGCGGGGAGGATACGCGCGCCCCAATGGCGCTCCGCGTGGGCTCTTGGCGCGTTGTTATCATCATGGGCCATGGCGCACTGGAAGCAGCTGACGGAATTCGTCGTCCGCCTACCGCATCGCGCGGGAGAGCTGGCCCGCCTGGCGGTGCAGCTGAAGGGCGCCAACATCGACATCGTCAGCTACTTCGGGCCCACCGAGGGGCGCAGTGCCGATGGCTTCCACATCGTGCCCGACGGCGCGGACCAATTCCGCGAGTTTGCGGCCAAGATCGGCCTGGGTACCTGGGAGGAGACGTGCTTCTACCTGAGCGCCGAGTACCGCGGCGGCGACCTGCTGGGCACGCTGGACGCGATCGCGCAGGAGGGCATCAACATCGAGTTCATCGAGGCCCTGCACGTGCGCGGGCAGTTTGGCGTGCTGATCTGGGTGGATGATGCGGATGTCGACCGCCTGGTGCACATCCTGAGCGCGGCGTGAGCCCCGGCTGGCGCATCGGCGTGGATGTGGGCGGCACCTTTGCCGACTGCGTGGCCGCAGCCCCGGATGGATCGCGACGCCGAATCAAGTTGCTGACGGACGGAAGGCTGCGGGCCCCCTGCGTGGAGGTCCCGGCGGATGCCGGCGTGGGAGGGAGCCGGGACGGCGGTTGGCTCCTGGAAGGGCTGCCCGCGTGGTGTGCGCCTGCCCTGGAGGGTGCGGCGGCCGCCACGGAGGCAGGTGGCGCGGGCCGCGTGGAGGCTGCCATGGCAGCGCCGGGCGGCGTGCGGGTGCGGCTGGTGAACCGCCCGGGCGATCAGAGCCCCGTGGGCGATCCGGGCGGCGCGGCCCCCCGCTGGATCGAGTGCAGCAGCGGCGAGGAGGCGCCCGTCTTTGGCGCGCGGCTCTTGACCGGGACGCCCCCGGGCGCCGCGCTGCCACCGCTTGACCTTCGCATCGGCACCACACGAGGGACCAATGCCCTGCTGGAGGGCGAATTGGACGACGTCGTCGCCTTCGTAAACGAGGGGCTTGAGGGGTTGCTGGCCGTCGGAACGCAACAGCGGCTGGGCCTCTTCGACCTGGTGCCGCGCAAGCCCCCCGCCGTGGCCGCGCGCATCGACGGCGTCCGCGGCCGCATCGCTGCGGATGGCAGCGTGCTGGAAGCGCTGGATGAGCATCGGCTGCGCTCGGACGCGCGTGTCGCGCATGCGCACGGGCTGCGCCACGCGGCAGTGGCGCTCATCCACGCGTGGCGCAATCGCACCCATGAGGATCGCGTCGCCGACATCCTGCGCGAAGAGGGATTCGCCCGCGTGGTGGTCAGCGCCGACATGTCACCGGCGCCGCGCCTGGTGCCGCGCGCGCAGACGGCGGCGGTGGATGCGGCACTGACCAGCGCGGTGCGGGGCATGCTCGATCGCATCCGTGCGCAGCTGGGCGACGCCGGGTGCACCGTGGGAGCGGGCACCAGTGCGGGCGGCATCGTGGATGCGGCGCGATACCTGCCAAAGGAGAGCCTTCTGAGCGGCCCGGCGCTTGGCTGCGCCGCGGCGCTGGCGGGCATGCGTGCGGCAGGCATCCGGCAGGGACTCACCTTTGACATGGGGGGAACGAGCACCGACGTGGCGCGCCTGGGCGAGGAGGGCGTGGCGCTGCGCAGCACTTCGGCCGTGGCAGGCATCGCGGTGGCAAGCCCGGCGGTGGATGTCCACAGCGTGGCGGCAGGCGGCGGATCCATCTGCCGCGCGACGGCCACCGGGCTGTTCGTGGGCCCACAGAGCGCGGGCGCTGCCCCCGGCCCGGCGTGCTACGGGCGGGGAGGCCCGCTCACGATCACGGATGTCAACCTACTGCTGGGGCGCATCGTGCCCCGTGGCGGCGGTCTGCCACTGGATCGCGCCTGTGCGCAGCGCGCCGCCGAGGCTGAGGCCACCGCCGCCGGGATGGACTGCCAGGCGATGCTGCGCGGCTTCCTGTCGCTGGCCAACGAGCACATGGCCAGCGCCGTCCGCACCGTGTGCGCGGCTGGCGGGCATGATCCCCGGCAACACGCACTGGTGGTCTACGGCGGCGCGGGCGGGCAGCATGCATGCGCGGTGGCGGATGCCCTGGGCATGCGCACGGCTCTGGTCTTGGCGCATGCGGGATTCGTCAGCGGCTTGGGCGCGCTTGAGGCGCGGCACGAGCAGGCGGCATCTGCCCCGGTCCTGGCGCCGTTGGGCGATGGCAACGCACTGGCGCTGGCGGCGAAGCGCGCGTGCGGCAGCGCCACTGCGGCACTGCTGCGCGATGGCTTTTCGGGCGTGCCGGTGCGTGCGAGCGCCGCGCTGCACCTGCCGGGGCACGCCGGGACGCTGGAGATTGAACTGGACCCCGCGGTGACCTTGGGAAGCGTCGATTCGGCCGCGGTGCGCCGCGCCTTCGCCGCGCAATTCGAGCGCACCTTTGGGCGGCCGCCGCAGGGGTCCGATTCCATGGTCGAGGAGGTGCGCGTCATCGTCGCCGAGCGCGCTGAGGCGCCGGCGCGCAATGCCACTGAAACGGCCCTGCCCGCGCGCGCCGCCGCCGCACCCCCCGCCATCGCGGGCACCACGATCGCTGGCACCTCCCCCGCACCCCCCGCCATCGCGGGCCCCGCGGTCCTGAGCGAAGAGGGAGCCACGATCGTCGTCGATGCGGGCTGGAGCTGCAGCGCGCTGGCGTCGGGCGCGCTGCTCCTGGAACGCATCCCCGGGAGCGCCGTCTCCGCCGCCAACGGCATGGAGGCGGAAGGACTGGCAGCCGCGCGTTTCAGCGCCATCGCCACATGGATGGGGGCGCTGCTGGAACGCACGGCGCGCAGCGTCAATGTGAAGGACCGCTTGGATTTCTCCTGCGGCGTGCTGGATGCCGACGGCCTGCTCTGCGCCAATGCGCCGCACGTGCCGGTGCACCTGGGCGCGCTGGGTGTCTGCGTGCGCGCACTGGAGTCGCACCGCCCCTTCGTGGGCGACGAGGTGGTGCTGACCAACCACCCTGCGTTCGGCGGTTCGCACCTGCCCGACCTGACGGTGGCGCGCGCCGTGCACGATGGCGCCGGCATGCGCATCGGCTTCGTGGCGGCCCGCGCGCACCATGCCGAGATCGGCGGGACGCGGGCGGGCTCGATGCCCCCCGACGCGCGCAACCTGCAGGAAGAAGGGGTGGTGATTCCACCCATGGTGATCGCCACGGCGGGGCAACTGGACGAGCCGTCGCTTCGCGCTGCACTGGCGACAGGACCATGGCCCAGCCGTGACCCCGACGCGAACGTCGACGATGTCCGCGCCGCGATTGCCGCGCTGGACGCAGGCGCCGCCGCGCTGCAGGAGTTGGCGCGAACGCTGGGCCCCCCTGCGGTTCGGGGAGCCATGCTGCGGCTGCTGGAACGCAGCGCCGCACGCACGCGCGCGCTGGCTGCGCGCGTCCCTGCCGAGGGGCTGCATGCACTGGAACGGCTGGACGACGGGACACCCATCGCGGTGGCGATCACCCGCACGGCCGGGGGGTTGCGCATCGACTTCACCAGCTCGGGTCCGGTGCATCCCGGTGCGTTCAACGCCCCCGCCGCCGTGGTGCGCAGCGCCCTGCTCTACGTGCTGCGCCTGCTGGCGGGCCTGGACGAAGCGCTGGACGAGCATCGCGCACCGCTGAACGAGGGCTTCCTGCAGCCCGTCGAAGTGGTGCTCCCGCCGGGATTCCTGAACCCCCCCTTCGACGCGGATCCCGCGCGCTGCCCGCCGGTTTTCGCCGGCAACACCGAGACCAGCCAGCGGGTGGTCGACGCGCTGCTGTCCGCCTTTGGCGTGGCCGCATCCAGCCAGGGGACCATGAACAACCTGGTGCTGGGCGGCAGCGATTTCAGCGTCTACGAGACGATCGGCGGCGGCTCCGGGGCGTGCGCCGCGGAAGACGGCACCAGCGCCGTCCATGTGCACATGACCAACACCCGCATCACCGATCCCGAGACGCTGGAGCTGCGCCTGCCGCTGCGCCTGGAGCGCCTGCAGGTGCGGCACTCGTCAGGCGGCGCGGGCACCCATCGTGGGGGCGACGGCATCGTGCGCTGCTTGCGGGTGCTGCGCCAGGCGCAGGTGTGCTTCACGGCGCAGCGGCGCGCCGAGGGACCCTCAGGCGCGCAAGGCGGCTCCGCGGGCGCCACCGGGCAGCAGTGCATCCTGCGTGCGGATGGCAGCGTCAGCCCGCTGGGCGCGGTGGATTCGGCCCAGCTCGCGCCCGGCGATGCCGTGGAGGTGCGCACCCCTGGCGGCGGGGGCTTCGGTTCGCTCAATCGTGGGTGAGCTCGATGCGCTCGACGCGGTTGGCCAGCCCGGTGTCTTCGCTGATCTCCACGAAGACGCCGCAGACCCGCGCGTCATTCTGCCCCATCTCGTAGTGCACCGGCAGCGCGGTGGTCATGTGCCGCAGCACTGCCTCGGTCTGCCGCCCGATCACCGAGTCATAGGGGCCGCACATGCCCACGTCGGTGATGAAGCCGGTGCCGCGGCGCAGGATCCGTGCGTCGGCAGTGGGCACGTGCGTGTGCGTGCCCGCTACAAGCGCAACGCGTCCGTCGCACCAGTTGGCAAGGGCGGCCTTCTCGCTGGTGGCCTCCATGTGCGCTTCGACGATGACGATCGGCCGTCGCACCGGGATCTCGGCAAGCACCTCGTCGATGGCGGTGAAGGGGTCGTTGGCGGGCAGCGGGAAGAAGATCCGCCCCAGCACGGTGACCACGAAGATGTCGCTCTTGCGCGTCCCGGCGGCGGGGATGCGCGACCAGCGCTTGCCCGGCGAACGCGCCGACAAGTTTGCGGGACGGGCGATCGGTTCCTCGGGGCGCTCCAGGAAGGGCACGATCTTGGGATCCCGGTAGACATGGTCCCCCAGGGTGATGGCATCGATCCCCATGCCCCGAAAGGCCTTGTAGAGATCGGGGGTGAGCCCCGAGCCGTTCCGGGCATTTTCGCCGTTGGCGATGACGACATCCGGGGCCCAGCGCTCGCGCAGCTCAGGAAGCCTTTTTTCGAGCGCTGCGCGCCCAGGCGCCCCGTTGATGTCTCCCAGAAAAACCACCTTGACAATGCGGCTCATGCGCTACACTGTAAGCGTTCCTGCCTCATGGCACGACTCTGACGAAGGGGTCACCGCGCTCGGCGCCCGCGTTCACGCAGCCTGTACTCATCAGGGTGCACGCAGGCGGTCCCGGTTGCGGTGCAGGCCCGCAGGTGCGTCAGACCCCCACCAACGTGGGCTCGTGCTCCGGCCAGCGGTTGAAGGGCGCGCGCGGCGCGCCGCCGAAGGCACGCGGAACGCAATGCAATGCAGACCACATCCTTCAAGATCGGCGAGAAGGTTCGCCACGCCAAGCGCCTCGAGTGGGGCACGGGCTCGATCATCAAGATCGAGGTGATCACCCGCGACGGGCGTGCGGACCGGCGAATCTGGATCCGCTTCCCCAACGTCGGCGAGAAGACCGTGCTGGCCAGCATGGCCGAGCTGGAGCATGTCGAGGCCAACGACCCGCATGCCGCGCCCACGCTGGCCGACCTGCACGCGCGCTCGGCCGGGGGCTGGATCGGCTCGATTACCAAGCAAAAACCCACGGACATCATGATTGCGCTGCCGGACGCTGCGACGGATCCCTTCATCCCGCTGCGCCGGCGCCTGCAGAACACGCTGGCCCTCTATCGCTTCGATGCGGGCACCAAGCTCATCGACTGGGCGGTGGCGCAGAGCGGCCTGAACGACCCGATGGGCGAGTTCAGCCGGCACGACCTGGAGGCCTTCTTCCAGCGCTGGCGCTTCGCCCTGGATGCGCACCTGGGCAAGCTGCTGCAGGATGCACGCCGCGAGCCGGGAACGCTTGAAGAGGCCAGCCGCGGCGCGCCGCCCGGCGCTCTGGCCGCGGTGCGCAAGATCAGCTCGATGCGCTAGGCCCGCGCGCGCCGCCAAGCACCGCAGGTGCGCAAAGCCCCGTGCCCGCGGGACGCGGCGCGCAGCCGCGCACCCCCCTCCCCCGATAGCATCCGCCCGCACATGCCCTCCGTCATGGATATCCCCGTTGCCAGGCGCCTGAAGAACGCCCAGCGCTATCGCGAGGTCATCGGGGTGCTGGCACGCTTCGGCTTCGCCAGCTTCGTGGCGCAGTCGGGCTTCGGGCCGCTTCGGCGCGCCAATTCCGACTGGCTGTACAGCCGCGACGGCACCACGGACCTCTCGACGGCCCCCTTCGAGGTGCGCCTGCGCAAGGCGCTGGAGGAGCTGGGGCCCACCTTCATCAAGATCGGGCAGATCCTCTCGACGCGGCGCGACCTGATCCCCGACAGCCTGGCGGACGAGTTTGCCAAGCTGCAGGCGGACTGCCCCAAGATCGCCTTCGACCGCGTGCGCGCGGCGCTGGACGAGCAGCTGAAGGGGCGCACCGACGACTTCTTCCAGTGGATCGACCCGGAACCGCTGGCCGCCGCCTCGATGGCGCAGGTGCACGCGGCCATCTGGAAGGACGGCAGCGAGGTGGTCATCAAGCTGCTGCGCCCCGATGCCGCCGACCAGATCGAGGCGGACATGGAGGCGCTGGCCTTCGTGGCGCGCCTCTCCGAGGAGCGGCTGGCCAAGAGCGGCTTCAGCCCCACCGAGATCGTCAACGAGTTCCGCGAGGAGCTGCGCCGCGAGACCAATCTGACCATCGAGGCGCGCAGCACCGACCGGATGCGCCGCAGCTTCGAGAGCGACCCGGGCATCGCCTTCCCCAAGGTCTACTGGGAGGCGACCACCCCCGGCGTGCTCACCATCGAGCGCATCCAGGGACGGCTGCTGGCGCGCACGCCGTATGCGTCGATCCCCGCCGATGTCCGCAAGAAGATCATCCAGAACGGAGCGCGCGGGGTCTTCCGGCAGACCCTGGAGCTGGGCTTCTTCCATGCCGACCCGCACCCCGGCAACATCTTCATCCACGACGACGGGCGCATCACCTTCATCGACTGCGGCATGGTGGGGCGCATCGGCGCCGACGCACGCCAGCGCATCGCCGAGCAGGTCTTCGGCGTCGCCACGGGGGACGCGCGGCTTGTGATGCGCGCCGCGATGCGGCTGGGAAACGTGGAGCCCGACAGCATCGACGAGCGCGCGCTGCTGGACGATGTTCAGGAAGTGGTGGACCAGTTCATCGGCAAGCCGATCGGCGAGATCGACATCGCGGCGGTGCTGGACAAGTTCTATCAAATCCTGCGCGACTACAAGGTGCACTGCCCCGCCGACATGGTGATGCTCATCAAGGCGATGGGCACGATCGAGGGGGTGGCGCGCGACCTGGACCCCGACTACGAGATCATCGAGAGCGCCAAGCCCTTCATCTACAAGCTGATCAACGATCGCTATTCGCCCAAGGCGCTGACCAAGCGCGTGGCGAACACGCTCTTCTCCTACGCCGAGCTGATCGATTCGCTGCCGAAGCAGATCAGCGGCATCCTGCGCAAGATCCGGCTGGGCGAGGCGAAGGTCAACTTCCACTTCGAGGGGATCGAGCGCTTCCGGATGACAGTGGAGCACACCGCCACCACGGTGGCGTACGCCCTGCTCATCAGCGCGCTGCTGGTGGCCAGCGCGATCCTGGTGCACAGCTCTCGCTCGGACCCTGACGGCGCGATCGCCACCCTTGGGCTGGTGGGGTTCCTGCTGGCGGGATTCCTGTCGGTGGGCCTCATCTGGGACATCTGGCGGACGCGGCGCATGGTGACGCGCGCGGTGCGCGATGAAGAGCGCGTGCTGCGGAACAAGCACTGAGCGCGCCCATCGCGCGCGGCGCCGTGAAGTAGGCGCCCGACCCCGCGCTGGAGGCACCCGATGCCAATCCATCAGCAGAGGGGAACGCCGGAAAAACAAAAGCGGGTCCGAGCGCAAAGTGCCACCCCACATGGCACTCCGTCGTCGGACCCGCATTCCCCACGATGTGATGGAGGTTAGCCCAGATCTTTCGCCAAGCAAGCATCCGCGAGAAGAAATCACGGCCAGACCTTTCAGGTGTCGCTGAAACCGGGGCTCCGCGGATTGAATTTCGCCTATTGGCCCCAGCATCTGGGCGCACTGGCTGCACACTGCACCATATGCAGGCACATCCCATTCTGTCGGCTGCGGCCGGCCTCGGCGCGATCCTTCTCGCAACCCCGGCAGCCGTCGCGCAGTGGACCGATCTGGCCTCCACTCCCAACGTGCTGGCCAGCGCAGCCAACGCCCAGGTCCAGCCGAAGGTGGTTCCGCTGGCGGATGGCGGCTTCTACATGAGCTGGTACGACAACCGCGCAGGCGGATACGACCCGTGGGTGCAGCGCTACAACGCGCAGGGCGTCGGCATGTGGGCGGGCGGTGGCGTCCAGGTGATCAACACTGCCTTCAGCAGCACCGAGGACTACGGGTTCACCACCGACAATGCGGGCAACGCGGTGATCGTGACGCGTGACGACCGCTTCGGCGGGGTGAAGGTAACGGCGCAGGCGATCTCGCCCGACGGCGCCTTTCTCTGGGGGCCCAATGGCATCCAGATGCCCACCGTGGCTGCTTCGGTCAACTCACCGAAGGCGGGTCGCGCGGGCGATGGCGCCGTGGTGGCTGGCTGGAGCGAGAGCGGCAAGGCAAAGGTGATTCGGCTGAACCCCGATGGCACACCGGCCTGGGCGCAACCCGCGACAGTGAGTGATGGCACTTCGGCGACGACGCTCCTGTCCGACCTGCAGCCCGGCGAGGGCGGCACGGTTATCGCGGGGGTGGTGCGATACGCCACCGCCAACGGCGCCAGAACGATCCATGCGCAGAAGTACGACGCCGCGGGCGCGCCGCAATGGGGCACGACCACCGTCACCGCATTCACCGCTGGCAGCATCCAGATTGGCAACTTCCCCACGTTCCTGCCCGATGGCGAGGGTGGCGCGATCTTCCCTTACTACACAGTCGCTCCCCTGCAGTGCATGGTGCAGTGGATCGCCCCCAACGGCACGCGCAAGTACGGCACCAATGGCGTTGGGGTCACGGCGACCACCGCGCTGGAGCGCGTCACCCCTTCGGCGGCGTATGACTCGGTGCTGCGCCGAGTGAACATCGTCTGGCCGGAACACGTGCCCAACACCAGCCTGTATGCGGTTTCCGCACAGTCGCTGGACGAGGCGGGCGTACGCCTCTGGGGCGCCAACGGCCTGACGCTGGCCGCGCAGGAAACCGTCTACCAGTACTGGCAGACGCGCGCGGCGATGATGGCGGGCCGGCCCGCATTTGCGTGGACCCGCTCGACGGCCTTTGGGCAAGAGGTCATCTGGGCGCAGTCACGGAACACCGACGGCACGGCCTTCTGGGCTTCGCCGGTGGCGTTGTCCCCCGTCTCCTCCACGGGCCGACTCACCTTCGCAGCGGCAGGCGCCACTGGATCGTGGATCTGCAGCACCTGGGAGCTGGGTGGCGCGGGCGACGCCGACCTGGTGGGCCAACGCTTGAACGCCGATGGCACGCTTGGGATGCTGCCGCTGGTGGGTGACATCAACGGCGATGGCGTCGTGAACGGTGCCGACCTGGGTCTGCTGCTTGGCGCGTGGGGGCCCGTTGGCGCTGGCAACCCTGCGGACCTGAATGGCGATGGCATCGTCAACGGCGCGGATCTTGGCCTGCTGCTGGGCAACTGGACGGTCTGAGTCAGCCGTGCGGTCCCCCGCCCCCTGCGCTGCGCGTCAGCGCGGGCGGGCGGGGGCCGCGCGGTCCAGCCACGCGCGCTCCAGGCGCTCGGCGCTGACCGGGACCGGGGTGCGCAGTTCCTGCGCGAAAAGGCTGACCTGATATTCCTCGACCAAGCGGCGGAAGGGCTCCAGGATCTGCGTGTCGCGCCCCTCGGCGGCAAGCTGCGCCTCGGCGCGGGCCAGTTCGTCTTCCCATCGGGTGACCAGCGCTTGGTTGGCGCGGTCACGCGCGGCGCCGGGGCCGGCCAGCTTGCGGGTGCGCACCGCCAGCGCCTCGATGTAACGCATCAATGAGGGAAGGTCCTGCCAGGGCGTGCGCACCAACGCATCCGGTGCGGCCAGCCGCGCCAGCCGCGCCTGGATGATGGCGACCGACTCGCGCCACGCCTCGGGCGCAGGGGCATCCAGCGCCTGACGCACCGCGATGGCGCGCTCGTAGACCCCTGCCGCGGCGCGGCGCGCTTCGTTCAGGGCGTCCCAAAGCGCGATGCCCCCCTCTTCCAGGCGATCCTCGAAAGCCGCGGGCGTGCGGACGATCTCGCGTCCTTCCACGAAGGCGCGCCCGGCGGCCACCAGCGCAAGCTGGTCCAGGAGCGCGGCGCGGCTGCGCCCCGTCGCGCCGATCCAGGTCATGGTCAGCGCCTCTAGTCCGGGCAGGAACTCCATGTGGTGGCGCATGGCGTCGCGTGCGGCGATGGCGAAGAGGCGGCGCAGCCCCGGGCGCGTGGTGCGCTCGGCGGTCTCGGCATCGGGGCACAGGAGCAGCGTGACGCTCTCACCGGCATCCTGCAGCGCGGGATAGGCGCGCAGCAGCCGCGCGCCGACGCGCGACTCCATGTGCGCGGGGAGCTCCTCGATGTCGAAGCTGCGCATGCCGGTGCGATGCCATGCGCTGCCGAAGGCACTGGCTTCTTCGGTGCTGCGCAGCGCCTGCGCCTGCGGTGCCAGCAAACGGCGCAGCTCGTCCAGGTCCTGCCCGCTGGCGACGACAGCGCCTGCGGCATCGACTACTTCAAAGTGCATGCGCAGGTGCGCGGGCAGCGCTGCCAGCTCGAAGTCCGCGGCGGAGACAATGGTTCCGGAGAGGCGCGTCAGGTGGTCCGCCAGGCGCTCGCGCAGGCGCCCCTCGCCGAAGGCAAGCGTCTCGGCGGCGCCCTGCGCGAATTCCTTCACCGGGAAGAAGCGCGTGCGCATCCGCTTGGGCAGTGCGCGGATCAGCGCCTCGATCTTCTCCGGCAGCATCCCTGGCACCAGCCACTCGAAGCGGTCCGCGCTCAGCGCGTGCAGCTGCGCCAGGTGGATGCGTGCGTGAACGCCATCCTCGGTGGCGCCGGGGGCGTGCTCGTAGCGCAGCGCCGCGGAGGCGCCCTCGGCAAGCTCCACCTGATCGGGGAAGCGCGCGGCCAGCTCGGGGTCGGGGGTGCCCTGCAGCAGGTCGGACTCGCGCATGAAAAGCAGGCGCGGGTCGCGCGTTTCGGCTTCGCGCCGCCAACGCTCGAAGCTGGGCAGGCTGTGCACATG
>JBGARR010000041.1:0-26667 GCA_044230125.1 Phycisphaerales bacterium | reverse complement strand
GGGGCTGCCGACCCAGCTTGTCCAGAACCCGCTTCAGGTCGCTCCAGACCTCTGCGCGCACCTTCGGCGTGTAGGTGCGCAGCACGTACGCGGGGTGGTAGGTGGGCATCGCCGGGATCGGCGGGCAATCGCTCCCCGGGGGCGGCTGCCACTCATGCCAGACCCCGCGCAGGCGGGTGATTCCCGCCTCCACTCCCAGGACCAGCTTCGCTGCGGGGCCTCCCAAGGTGACGATGACCTTTGGCCGGACCGCCAGCACCTGCTCCACCAGGAAGGGCCCGCACGCGTCGATCTCATGCTGCAAGGGCGTCCGGTTCTCCGGTGGGCGGCTCTTGAGCACGTTGGCGATGTAGACCTGCCCCCGCTCGAAGCCCATCGCGCGGATCATCTCGTCAAGCTTCTGGCCGGAAGCGCCGACGAATGGCCGGCCGGTGGCATCCTCCATCTCGCCCGGGGCCTCGCCGATGAACATGATCTGGGCGTCGGGGTCCCCTTCCCCGAAGACCAGGCGGGTGTGCGCAGTGGCGGTGGTGCAGTGCGGGCAGGCGCGTTCGTGGCGCTCCTGGATCTCTGCGAGCCTGGCGATCTTCTCGGCCCGATCGCGCGGCGCGACCAGAGATTGGGGCGGCAACGCGACAGGCGCGCGCGACGCGGCCTGCGAAGGAGACGCTGCGGACATTGCCGTGCGCGCCACCGCGGGCGCGGTCGACGCAGCGGGAGCGGTCGACGCAGCGGGAGCGCTCGGCGCAGCGAAGGCAGCCGCCGCACGGTCCGCGGCTCCCGGGGTTGCGCGCGGCCGGGGCACCGACTCCAGTCCCAGCGCGCGATCGAACTGCGCGAGGACCGCGAGATGTGAATGTCGTCCGTCGCTCACGGCGCCGAGGGTATCGCGCCGGGAGCGACATCGCCCGGCACAGGTGCCGGGCGATGGAAGAAGTTCGTGATTTCAGGCGCGTTCCGGCCCTGTGCGCCTCAGCGGGCGCGACCCTTGGCTTCCTCGGCCTTCACCTTCGCCGGGGGGAGCGGCAGCTGCACCATGGACTGCGTGCGCAGCACCAGGCCGCAGTCGCTTCGCAGGTGGTAGCCCTGCACGTGCAGCTCGCTGCGCAGGCGCTGCATCTCGATGAGCGAAAGGTTCGGCTTGCCGGCGCCGTCGGTCCACACCGTCATCAGCGCATCGGGGCTCCGCCCGTGCTGGAGCATTTCCTTGTAGGTGCCAAGGTAGAGGTGATCGCTGAGCGTCTCGGTCTGGATCGTGGTCATATACGCGATCTGCTCGCTGACCTTCTCCTCGTGGTCGTGCTCGCCGGCGCACGGGAGCGTGCCAGCAAGCCCGCGCTCGGGAAGGTTGGTCGGCGTGTCCACGACGACCTCGCAGAAGCAGACTCCGCCGTACTGGAAGCGGATGCAATGACCGCCACGGAAGATCCACCCCTCAAACTCGTACTCACCGTGCTGGATCTTCTTGCGCGCCTCGATCCCGAAGAACTCGGGGTGCACGGCGCGCCGGTAGAGGAGCATGGCATAGTTCTGGAGGCTGGAGCTCTTGGAAGCGTTCAGGTTCGTTTCGAGGGGGTCATGCATGGTGGTCAGGGGTGAAACTGGGTCGAACCGGAGATTCTCCCGGCGATGCGGGGAAAGACAACCCCCAATCTGCATATTTCTCTCCAAATGGGGTAGCGACGGACGTGAACTACCACATCTAGTGGGTCGCGAAGCCCGCCTTCCGGGAGGCCCGGAGGGTCGCGAAGAGCGCAGATGCAGGGCTTACGGCGTGGAAAGTCGCTTCGTTCGCGCAAAAAAGGCGCCCGGGCTCCGATCGGCGGAGCCCGGGCATTTTGGTGGGCGAGCAGACGATAAGCCGGATTCTGTCGGCGGCCGAACCGCGGACAGCCATTTCTCTGGGCGCACCGTTGCCGGTGCGCTCAAGCACGCGACCCGCTTCCACCCCGCGGACCGCGGGTGCCGCAGCGGCCTTGCGGCCGGTGCGACGGAAGCTGCTTGCGCTTGCACGCGGTGGGGTTTGCAATGCCCTGACCGTCGCCGGCCAGGCGGTGCGCTCTTACCGCACCGTTTCACCCTTGCCACGCACGCCCCGAGGGGCGCCGTTCGGCGGTTTGCTTTCTGTTGCACTTTCCCGCGTGCGCGCCCACGCGCACGGGTGGCCGTTAGCCACCACCGTGTCCTGCCGTGTCCGGACTTTCCTCCGTGCACCTTGCGGCGCCCGGCGGCTGTCTGTCTGCGGCGATCATCCTACGCGAGCGCTGGGGAGCTTCGCAGGATCATTGCCCTTTCGCAGCGCCGGAAGAGGCCAAAAAGCAGGCGATCCGCCGAGTAGGCGGATCGCCGGAGGTTCTGTCGATTGGCGCCGAGACGTTGACGGCCGCGCGCTTCAGACTGGCGCGCACGCGGTCGCAGCCATCTGCATCCGCGCAACGCGCAATGGGTCAGGCAGCCTTGATGGCGGTGATCTTCACGCGCAGGTAGTCCTGGCGGTGGCCGGCCTGGCGGCGGTAACCCTTGCGGCGCTTGTACTTGCCGACGCGCAGCTTGTCGCCGCGCGCTTCGCCCATGATCTCGGCGCTGACGCTGGCGCCCGCCAGGTAGGGCATGCCCAGCTTGCCGGGCTTGCCGTCCTCGGCGCCGACCACCAGCACCTTGTCGAAGGAGATCTCCTTCGCGGCGCCCTCGATGATGCGCGAATCGAGGTCGACGATGTCGCCGACGCTGACCTTGATCTGGGTTCCGCTGTCCTCGAAGATCGCGTACACGGGAGGGCTCCTTGCCTGACTCGTGACCGGCGGCACTCGGGCGCGGCGGTCGGTTTCTGTGGTCGATGCACCCGCACGGGCCTCCGTACGGGGAATCGCAGAGTGTAACGTCAAACCCGCCTCTCCGCACGGGCGGGCGGCGCCGCGGAAACCACCCTAAGCGGTTTCCGGACCCGAGCCCCCCACCTGAATGCCGGCGACAGGAATCGAACCTGCACGGGTTTTAGCCCGGCGGATTTTGAATCCGCTGCGTCTGCCAGTTCCGCCACGCCGGCGTGGTGCCGAATCGTACCCGCCCTACTCGCCGCCGATTGCGGCCACGGTGTAGTTGGGGCTCTCCTTGGTGATCTGGATGTCGTGCGGGTGGTTCTCGATGACGGTCGCGCCGCTCACCTTGATGAAGCGCGTCTCGCGGCGGAACTCCTCCAGCGTGCCGCAGCCGCAGTAGCCCATCGCGGCGCGCAGCCCCCCCACCATCTGGTAGACGAACTCGCCCAGCGGGCCGCGGAACGGAACGCGCCCCTCGACCCCCTCGGGCACGTACTTGCGCACGTCCTGGATGCCCGCCTGGCCGTAGCGATCCGAGGAACCCTGCGCCATCGCTCCCTCGCTGCCCATGCCCCGGTACGTCTTGAAGCGCCGGCCGCGGTGGATGACCTGCTCGCCCGGGCTTTCGTCCAGCCCTGCAAAGAGGCTGCCAAGCATCACGCAGCTGGCGCCCGCGGCGATCGCCTTGGCGATGTCCCCCGAGAGGCGGATGCCGCCGTCTGCGATGACAGGCACGCGCCCGGCGGATCCCTCGACGGCATTCATGATCGCCGTGATCTGCGGCACCCCGACGCCGGTGACGACGCGGGTGGTGCAGATGGAGCCGGGGCCGATGCCCGCCTTGACGGCATCGGCGCCCGCGTCGATCAGCGCGCGCGCCGCGTCCGCGGTGGCGATGTTGCCCGCGATCACCTCGATGGGAAAGCGCTTCTTGATCTCCTGCACGGTGCGCATGACATTCAGGCTGTGCCCGTGCGCAGTGTCGACCACGATGACGTCCACCTCGGCGGCGACCAGCTTCTCCACGCGATCCAGCTGCATCACCCCCACCGCCGCGCCCACGCGCAGGCGGCCGCGCGAGTCGCGGCTTCCCTGCGGGTGCTTGGTGAAGTTGTCGATGTCCCGCATGGTGATCAGGCCCGCCAGGCGGCCGTCGGAGTGCACCAGCAGCAGCTTTTCGACGCGGCCCCGGTTCAGGATCGCCTCGGCCTGCTGCGGCGTCGTCTCGGGCGGCGCGGTGACCAGCCCGTCCTTGGACATCACTTCTTCCACGCGCGTCGCATCCGCGCGGTCGACGAAACGGGTGTCGCGCCGCGTCAGGATGCCCACGACGCGCGTGCGCCGCGTGCCATCCTCGGTGACCGGGAAGCCGCTGACGCCATGCTCGGACATGAGCTGCGCCGCGCGCTGCACGGTGTCCGAGGGCGAGAGGGTCACCGGGTCGGTGATGACGCCATTCTCGGTGCGCTTCACCTTCTGCACCTCGCGCGCCTGGCGGTCCGCGGTCATGTTCTTGTGGATCACCCCCAGGCCGCCCTCCTGCGCAAGGGCGATGGCCAGCGTGGCCTCGGTCACCGTGTCCATCGGGGCGGAGATCAGCGGGATGTTCAGCGCGATCTTGCGCGTCAGCAGGGTGCGCGTGTCGGCCGCCTCCGGGGTGATCTCGCTGTAGCGCGGGACGAGCAGGACATCATCGAAGGTGATGCCCTCTTGGACAATCTTGTGCTCCATCTCGGGAGTCTAGCCTCCCCTTTCCGCACCTCCATCGGCGCTGGAAAGCGGTCTTCCTGCTACGCTCCCAATCTCCCCCGGACCGGGCCGGCGGGGCCACTCCCGTGGTCCGGGGCGCCTGGTGCGCCCCGCCCTGCGGACTTGCCTGGCACGCCATCGTGGCGCCGTCGGCGAGGTGGCTCCCGCGGCGTGCAACCGGACGGCGGCCCCCTGCGGAGGTCTCCAGACGTGTCAGGCCACGACGGTAAGAATTCCCTCACGAGCCCCATCCACCTGGAAGGCCGCGGCACCAAGCCCGGCGACGGGAAGAAGGCATGGACCTCGTGGCTCGCCGCGACGATCAAGTTCGGGGGCAGCGACCTCATCGTCAAGACCGACCTGAAGCCGCGCATCCGGCACCGCGGCATCTTGAAGGACCTGGAGACCGATGTGTGCACCGCCGAACTGATGTTCCAGGTGGCCAAGGACATCCTGGACGCCGGGCAGCAGGAGGTCTTCCGAAGCAAGGGGTCGATGGACTTCGCCTACGACTTCGATGACCGCAACCGCTTCCGCGTGAACCTCTTCATGGCGCGTGGCAAGCCCTCGGTGGCGGCGCGACTGATCACCAGCAACATCAAGAAGTTCGAGGACCTGTACCTGCCCGCGTCGCTGGGCGAGGTGGCGCTGATGGCGCAGGGGCTGATCCTCTTCGCCGGCGTCACCGGCTCGGGTAAGTCCACCTCGATCGCCGCGATGCTGCAGTTCGTGAACGAGCGCAAGAAGGTGCACATCGTCACCATCGAGGACCCGATCGAGTACATCTTCAAGGACGACAAGGCCACGATCAACCAGCGCGAGATCGGCATCGACTGCGTCAACTTCAACGACGCGCTTCGCGCCCTGGTGCGCGAGAACCCCGACATCGCCCTGGTGGGCGAGATGCGCGACTACGAGACCTTCGAGGCCGCCGTGCGCGCCGCCGAGACGGGCCACCTGGTCTTCGGCACCATCCACGCATCGAGCGCCTGGCAGACCTTCGGCCGCATCTACGACCTCTTCCCGGTGAACGAACGCGAGCAGATCCGCAAGCTGCTGGGCTACAACCTGCGCGCGATCGTCTACCAGAAGCTGCTGCCCACCCTGCACGCCGACATCGCGCGCATCCCGGCGCTGGAGATCCTGATCAACACCGCCGCCGTGCAGAAGTACATCCTTGAGGGGCGCGAGGGCGAGCTCCTGGACATCATCAAGAGCCGCGACGCCGGCATGATCGACTTCACGAGCTCGCTGGTCGACCTGGTCGAGCGCGAGTACATCCACCAGACCGTCGCCCTGCAGGCGACCCCGAAGCCAGAGGAACTGCGCATGCGCCTGAAGGGCATCTCGCAGGGCGCCTCGGTGGTCGGAAAGGGAGCGTGACCATGAACGCAGCCTTCGCAACCACGTTCCTGGCGGAGACGGCCGTCCCCGTCTTCCTGATGAGCGTGGCAAAACCGTTGATCACGCTGGCCGCCTTCGTGCCCTACGCGGCGATGGTCAGCACGAAGCTGGAGAAGGACGCCGAGTACTTCAACCTGAACCCGCGGCGCTGGGCGGCGACCTTCCTGGCCTTCGGCACCGCAGGCATCCTGTCCGCGCTGATGATCCCCTACTGGCTGGCGGGCTTCCCGCTGATGCTGGTGCTGCTGGTGGTCCCCTGCGTCTGGTACGTGAGCTTCCGCAACAAGGCGCTCGCCGGCACCAAGGCGCCGAAGCTGAACCTGCTGAAGCTGGACTTCGACAAGATGGCCGCGGCGAGGCGCTCGAAGGCCGCCAGCGCGGCCGTGACGCTGAAGTTCCAGCGCCCGGACCGCTCCGAGCACCCGGTGCCGGATCGCAAGGAGCCGGGGTACGAGACCTACGCGACCTTGGAGGGGATCCTGATCCCGGCGATGGACGGGCGCGCGACGCGCATCGACATCGCCCTCTCGAAGCAGGGCGCGCAGCTGCAGCAGGTGGTCGATTCGGTGCGCTACAAGCGCGACCCGATCAACGGCGAGCTGGCCACGCGCGTCGTCGACATGCTGAAGGGCTTCTGCGACATGGAGCCCGCGGAACGGCGCAAGTTCCAGCGCGGCGTCATCACGGTCGTCCGCAACGGGAACAAGACGCAGCTTGCCGTGCAATCGGTGGGCTCGATGCAGGGCGAGACGATCCGCATCGACCTGGACCGTGAACGGCAGCTCTCGATCCCCGCCGCAAAGCTGGGCATGAGCGATGCGCAGGCGGCGCTGGTGAAGGAGACGCTGGAGGCGCAGCCGACGGGCGGCGTGGTCCTGCTGGGCACGCGGCCCGCCAACGGCCTGACCACGCTTGCGTACGCCATGCTCGCCCGGCACGATGCCTTTACCAGCAACCTGAAGACGCTGGAGCGGCGCATCGAGCGCATCGTCGAGGGAGTGGAGCACAGCGAGTTCGACGCGGGCAAGTCCGACTACGCAACGCAGCTGCAGACAATCGTCCGGCGCGGCCCCGACGTGGTCTTCGCCTCCGACCTGAGCGAGCCCGGCTCGGCCAAGGTGGTCTCGGCGCCGAACGCGCGCAGCGTCGTCTTCTACTCCGCGCTCCCCAGCGACAGCGCCGCGGAGATCATCCAAGCCTGGATGAAGGCAGCTGGCGACCCCGCAAACGCAGCGCAGACGCTGAAGATGGTGGTGACCGAGCGCCTGCTGCGCAAGCTCTGCCCCACCTGCCGGGTCGGCGGCGCGCCCACCGCCAACGAGGCCAAGATGCTGGCGATCCCGCCCGGCAAGAACGTGCAGATCTACCGTCCCAGCGGCAAGGTGCTGGTCAAGGAGCAGCCCGTGGACTGCCCGAGCTGCGCCGGCATCGGCTACCTGGGCGTGACTGGTGCCTTCGAGGTGCTCCCGATCGACGCCGAGGCGCGCAAGCTGCTGGCAGCCGGGGACGTCAAGGGCGCCTATCTCCAGGCGCGCCGCGCCAGCAAGAGCCCTTCGCTCCAGGACTCCGCGCTGGCGAAGGTGCGCAGCGGCGAGACGAGCTTCGATGAGGTGAAGCGCGTCTTCGCGCCTGCCGCCGCCCCGGGCGCTGCGGGCGCCCCCCCTGCAGCCGCCGGCGGTACCAAGCCCGCCGCACCCGTCGCACCGCCCCCGCAGCCGAAGAAGTAAGGAATCCGACCGATGACCATCTCGCTCATCATGTTCGCCGGTGTGCTCCTGATCGCCTACTGGTGGTCCGACAGCGGCGCCTTCAGCGCCCTCCTGCACCTGGTCTGCGTCATCTTCGCCGGCGTCCTCTCCTTTGCGCTTTGGGAGCCGCTGGCTTACATGCTGCTGGGGTCTGGCGTCGGCGGCTACGCCATGGGAGTGACGCTCCTTGGGCTCTTCACCGTGCTGCTGGTGGTGCTGCGCCTGACGATGGACAGGCTGGTGCCCATGAAGCTGAGCTTCCCGCGCGCCGCGGACCTGACGATCGGCGCCGGATTCGGGCTGGCCTCGGGCGTGCTGACCATTGGTGTCTTCTCGATCGGCGCAGGCTTCCTCCAGTCCACCGTGACCGTGGGCGATTTCAGCGGCTGGACGCGACGCAGCGACGAGGTGAAGCCCCCGACGATCGGGACCGACCGTGCGCCGATCCTGCACGTCACCACCGCCACCGAGAAGTTCATGGCGTACCTGAGCTGGGGCGCGTTCAGCCCCTGGATGAGCAATTCCACGATGGCCACGATGCAGCCATCGCTGGCCAAGACTGCCGGATCGCTCTTCCGCGACAGCTATTCCGAGGGAATGGCGCGCGTCTCCGTCCAGCCCAGCGCAGTCAGTGGCATGAAGCTGCTGGATGTGGGCGAGGTGGCGCTCAGCGCGGGCGTCGACGCGCAGCCCAGCCCGGCATGGGCGGTGGTTTTCAAGATCGCCCAGGAGGGCTTCGACGGCGGCGGGCAGCAGTTCATCCTGTCGGCGTCGCAGGCGCGCCTGATCGGCGACGGCAGGTCCGGCACCGCGCAGGCCGCGTATCCGCTGGCGTGGATCCAGAACGACAAGGATGGCACCCCTTCCCCCTACTACTTCAACTCGGTCAGCAACTACGCCACCTCTGTGCTGAGCCAGGGCGAGGGAACCTTCACCCTGCTCTTCGCCAAGGACGACCTGAAGGGGCAGACGCCGAAGTGGTTCGAGCTCAAGGGCGTGCGCTTCTCCCCGGGCAAGCCCGTGGCGGGCGACGCGACGGTCCTGGCGGGCGGCGGTCAGGCGACGCTGACCGACGATCCGGGGGCGACGAACATCGACACGCTGGTCGATTTCCCCGATGCGCGCTACGCGATCCAGGGCGTCTCGATCAACTCGAACGACAAGGGCGACCTGATCCTGGACCTGAACAACTTCATCATCGGCGGCGAGCAGAAGTTCCCCAAGGGCGCGGACCGCAGTGTCGCGGCCGACCTGCGCGTGAAGGGCTTCCAGACGACCACCGAGCAGCGGCTGCTGCGCCTGGACGCGCATGCGGCGCTGGACGGCGTGCGAATCTTCCCCGATGTCAATCCCTACGCCGGCACGGTGCAGGAGGCAAAGGTGGCGGTCATCGACGAGTCCGGCGCGAAGTACTTCGCCGTGGGACTGGTCGAGGATGATGGCGATTTCGTGCTGGTCCGCAGCATGGCGGGAAAGCCGCTGACGCTGAAGGACATCCCGATCCAGCCGCTGGGGAGCGCCAAGAAGCTGGTGCTCTACTTCCGCGTGCCGCCGGGCACCAAGCTGAAGGGGCTGGCCCTCTCCTCCCCCAAGGAAGAGCGATTGGTGAACACGCTGACGATCAGCACGCCTGCGGCGACCGCGAAGTGAAGCAGTCGCCCGACCCAGACGCCACGAAGGAACCGAGCATGATGACGCAGACGACAAAGACGAGTGCCTCGCGCCTGGTGCACATCGTGGCAGCCCCGCTGCTTGCGGGAATGCTGGCCGCCAGCGCCGCAGGTGCGCCACGCCTGCAGGAGGTCGCCGCGCCGCCGCAGCCGGACCGCAACCAGAACCTGATCAGCCCCGTCCCGGGATACGCGATCATGGCCGTCTTCTTCGCGGCGATCATCGGCGTCAGCTTGATTCCCAGCAAGCGCGGGCACCAGGACTAACGCCGCGGGCGCCCGCACCTCTGGCGCGAATCAGGCCTTGACCTGCACCTGTTCCTGCTGCTTCAGCCAGCGCTCCACGAAGTGGATGTCGTGGGTGGCCTTGCGGAAGTCGGGCAGGTCCAGGATGCGCAGGTGCAGCGGGATCGTGGTCTTCACCGGGCCGATCCTGAACTCCTTCAGCGCGCCCTTCAGGCGCTCGATGCAGGTGTCACGGTCGGGGGCGTGCACGATCAGCTTGCCGATCATCGAGTCGTAGTTGGGCGGGATGCGGTACCCCGCGCGCGCGTGGCTGTCCAGGCGCACGCCCGGGCCGCCCGGGGGCGCGTAGGTCTCGATCAGCCCCGCCTGCGGCATGAAGCCGCGGTCGGGGTCCTCGGCGTTGATGCGCACCTCGATGGCGTGCCCGTTGACGCGGATGTCCTTCTGCGTGAAGGGAAGCGGCTCGCCTGCTGCTGCGCGGATGCCCGTCTTCACGATGTCCACGCCGGTGATCATCTCGGTGACCGGGTGCTCCACCTGCACGCGCGTGTTCACCTCGAGCATGTAGAAGTTCTGCTGGCGGTCCATCAGGAACTCCACCGTCGCGGCGCCGCTGTACTTGGCCTCGCGGATGAGGGTGGCGGCGCTCTCGCAGACCTTGTCGCGCTTCTTGGGGTCGACGCCGGGGGCGGGCGCCTCCTCGACCAGCTTCTGGTGGCGGCGCTGGCTGCTGCAGTCGCGTTCGTACAGGTGCACGGCGTGGCCGTGCTTGTCGCCGATCACCTGCACCTCGAAGTGGCGCGCGTTCTCCAGGAACTTCTCGACATAGACGCCGCCGTCGCCGAAGGCCGCCAGCGCTTCCTGGCGCGCGGCCTCGATGCCGGCGCGCAGCTGCGCCTCGTCGCGTGCGATGCGCATGCCGCGGCCACCGCCGCCCGCGCGCGCCTTGACGATGACGGGATAGACGATCTCGGAGGCCACCTGCACGGCCTCCTCGATGTCCTCGATCGCATCTTCGGTGCCCGGGAAGACTGGCGTGCCCGTCTTGCGCGCCAGGCGCTTGCAGTTCACCTTGTCGCCCAGGGCGAGCATCGCCTCGGGGCTGGGGCCGATGAACTCGAAGCCGCTTGCGCGGCACACCTCGGCGAAGTGCGAGTTCTCGCTCAAGAAGCCGTAGCCGGGATGGATGGCATCAGCGTGGCTCACCTCGGCGGCGGCGATGATCCGCTCGATCTTCAGGTACGAGTCCTTGCTGGGGCCAGGACCGATGCAGATGCTCTGCGTCGCCTGTTCCAGCCAAGGCCCGCCGCGGTCGGCAGTGGAGTAGACGCAGACGGTCTCGATGCCCATCTCGCGGCAGGCTCGGATGATGCGAAGCGCGATCTCGCCGCGGTTGGCGATCAGGACACGCTTGAACATGGGGTGGTCTCCGCGCCGGCGGGTGGCCGGCCATGGGTGCGCAACAAGGCGCAGGCCTGCGCGCACGGCAACTGGGTGTGGGGTTCGTTCAGCTGGGCTTGATCATGAAGAGGGGCTGGCCGAACTCGACCGCCTGACCGCTCTTCACCAGGACTTTGGCGATGGTGCCAGAGCGCTCGGCCTTGATCTCGTTGAAGATCTTCATCGCCTCGACCAGGCAGACGACCGACTCCGGGCCGACCTGGCCGCCGACGGCTGCAAAGGCCTGCTTGTCGGGACTGGGGGCGGCGTAGAAGGTGCCGACCATGGGGCTCTCGATGGCAATCAGGCCAGCATGGTCATCCGCAGTGGCTGCGGGTGCCGCGCCAACGGCGGCCGGGGCGGCGGCGGCGACCGGTGCCGCATGCGCCACGGCCGGTGCCGCGTGGAAGACCTGGGGAGGCGCCTGTGGGCCGGCCCGGCGGATGGTGACCTGCTCGTCCTTGTCTCGAAGGTCGAGTTCGGTCAGGTCGCTGGTGGTCATGAGGCGAACGAGCTCTTTCAGTTTTCGGATGTCGATCATGGCGGGGAGAGGATAGCCGAAACCCGCACGATCGGGGCGAATCAGGGCATGTTCGACCCTGATGTCCCCTTGATCGATGCTGCGACAAGAAGTTGCCGGACGCGCCCTACGCCGGTGCGCCGAAGGGAACCAGCGATCGCGGCGGGCCGATGATCGCCTGCAGGCGTACGGCTTCGCGCATCGCGTTTCGCCCCAGGCGCGCACGCGCGATGGGTGCGGGGCGAATCGCGGCTTTCGCGTGGCGCGTGTGCTGGAAGCCGTGCGCGGTGTCCAGCGGAACGGTCGGCACCGGCTGGGATACAGCCACCGCGCGGGTGGTCGGCGGCAGCGGCACGATGACCCGTGTGCGTTCGACGGCACGGGGCACGCCGGCCTTCGGCGCCTGGATCCCGCCGATGCGCGGTGGTTCCGCCTGGCCCGGAGCGAGCGGCGGGCGGCCCGGCAGGACGATCTTGGGCTGGCCAGCGCGCTCTGCGCTCTCTTGCGCAGCGCGCAGCTGCGCCGCCACCAGTGCCAGCCACTCCGCTGCTTTCTTCCCGCCAGTCCGGCCGGAGGACGCAGGAGGGGACGCCCCGGGCGACGCGGGCCGAGAAGGCATATTGCCCGGGGCGTTGCGGCGCATCGCCGTCTCGGCGCCGCGCGTGACATCGGTGCGCATCCCGCTCTCGGCGCCCCGCGTCACATCCGTTCGCATGCCGCTTTCGGCACCACGGGTGACATCGGTCCGCACCCCGGCGCGCGGGCTGCTGGGCAGCTGGCTCTGGCTGCCGACGCTGGCGCTTCTGCTGTGGCCCCTGCTGGCGGCCTCGGCATCGCGCTCGGCTTCCTTCTTCTTCGATTCCTTCCAGATCGCGATCGCGCCATTGATGGCGGCGATGATCACGACGGTGATGACTGTTCCCATCATCTAGCGCTGTTCCGTTGTCTCTGGGGCGTCGGAGAGCATAGCGCGGAAATCCGCGACGGCGACGCTGCGGCCATCGGCGGAGCGCGCTTCGGCGACGGGCATGCCCAGCAGCGCGCCGAGGCGACCTGCGGCCAGCACCTCCCCGGCGCTTCCGAACGCAAGCGTGCGCCCATCACGCAGGAACCACGCATCGTCGGCCAGCGCCGAGGCGAGCGCCAGGTCGTGCGTCGCCACCAGCACCGTGGAATCCTCACGCGCCAGGGCGCGCAGCAGGCGCACCAGCGTGGCGGCCTCAGGGGCATCGACTGCCGCGAAGGCCTCGTCGAGCAGCAGGATTCCCCCCCGCTGGTGCTGCGCCAGGGCGCGTGCAATCGTGACGCGCTGCTGCTGCCCGGCGGAGAGGGCGTGATAGGGACGCTCGGCATGTTCGATCAGGCCCACCGCGCGCAAGGCCCCCGCCACACGCCAGCTGTCAGGGGTCATGCTGTGACGCCCCAGCTCGACCACTTCGCGCACGCGAAACGGGGCGCCCACCTCCGGGCGCTGCGGCACGAAGGCCATGCGCCCCGCGCGCCGTCCTGCAGGCAGCAGGTGCGCGGCCACCCCATCGATCAGGGCGGCGCCCGCGCGCGGGAGCAGCAGGCCCGCAGCGAGGCGCAGGGCGGTGGTCTTTCCGCCGCCATTGGGACCCAGCAGCACGGTGACTCGCCCTGCACGAGGGGCAATGCGGCCCGGATCGAAGGCGAAATCCCCCCGGTTGAGCTGGGGACTGTCGAAGAGCAGCGGTGGTGTCGCGCTCATCGCACCCAGCCCCCTGCGGTGCGCCGCAGCAGCACCAGGAAAGCCGCGCCCCCCAACACCGCCGTGAGTGCCCCCACCGGCAGGCGGCTGCCCTGCACCGCGAAGAGCTGACGGACGCCGTCGGCTCCCACCAGGAGCGCCGCGCCCGCCAGGCCCGAGGCGATCGCCAGCGGCCGATGGCGCGCCCCCACTGCGGCGCGCGACAGGTGCGGCGCCAAGAGCCCGACAAAGCCGATCGGGCCGCAGAGGGTGACCGAAGCCGCGGTGGCGACGCCGCACGCCGTGAACATCCCCACGCGCAGTGCCCCCAGCCGCACCCCGACGCTGCGCGCCTCGTCATCCGAGAGCGCCGCCGCATCGAGGGCCGGACCAAGCCGCGCCGCTGACGCCATGAGCCCCACCGCCGCCGCCGCGCAAGCCACCAGCGTGGCGGTGTCCGGGAGTTCGGGGATTCGGCCCATGATCCATCCCGCAAGCATGCCCCGGCGGTCATAGGGGAGCAGCGACTCCGAGACGATGGTGGCCGCGGCAGCGATCGCGCCGACCACCACGCCCGCCAGCACCAGCGTCACCGGATCGACGGCCCCCTGGCGGCGCGCGAGCGCCAGCACCAGTGCCAATGCCGCCAGCGCACCCAAGGTTGCTGGGATGGCCAGCGCCACACCCGTGGGGGCCGCCACGCCAGCGGCGGCTGCCAGCACCGACGCGATCGCCACGGCGCAGCCCGCGCCGCTGGAGACGCCCAGCACGAAGGGTGACGCCAAGGGATTGCGCAGCAGCGACTGGAGCACCGCCCCCGCGACCCCCAGCGCCGCGCCCGCTGCCGAGGCACTGAGCATCGCCCCGAAGCGGAACTGCCCCAGATCGACCCCCGGCCAGCCCAGCTGCAGCGCTCCATCCATGCCGCGCACCACCAGGAGGCGCAGCGCACACGCGCCCACCCAGAGCAGCGCCACCAGCGTGATGCCAACCACGGGCCGCAGTGGTGGGCGGGGCGCGCCGGTCATGGCAGGTCACCCGCGGCGCGCTCCGCCACGCGGCGCAAGGCAGGTGGGCCCTCCACCAACATGCGCGAGCTGGGCTCCAGGAGCGCCGGTGCATCCAGGGCAACCACGACTCCCCCGGTGGCCCGCGCCAACCACGCGGGGGGCTCGCCCTTGCCAAAGACGATCGTCAGGGCCGGGGCCAGGCGCGCCACGTCTTCGGCGGTCAGCGCGGGATAGCCCGCAGTGGCGATGGCGTTGGTGCCGCCCATGGCGCTCCAGAGGTCGCCCGGAAAGGTGCCGGAACCGAACGCCGCGGGTGGATCGGTGCTGAAGAGGAGCAGCGTCGGCCGGCGAGTTGGGATGCGGTCCACCACGAGCGCGGCATGTTCAGCGAGGATCGCCTGCGCGCGCGCTTGGGCACCGGCGATCCCGGCCGCTTCGAGCACGCCGCCAAGCTCCTGCACCATGCGCTGGACATCGGCGACGCCATCCAGGTGCCAGGCGTGCAGCGCGCAGCCCTGCTGGCGCGCCAGCTGGGCAAGCGCTGCATCGGGGGCCGCCGACTGGATCGTAATGAGGTTGGGCTCCAGACCCGCGATGCGCTCCAGGTCGCGCTCATCCATCGTCCCCACGACGGGCACTTCGCCCCCGACCGCATCGCACCACGGGGTGCGCCCCACGACATGCGCGCCCGCGCCTAGGTCGGCGATGGTGCGCGTCAGCGCCGGGCTCAGCGAGACGATGCGAGGCGCGCTGGCGGCCGACGCCGCGGCGGGGCGCGATGACCCGGCGGCGGGCGCGGCCCCGGGCGAAGGCGGATCGCACCCCACCAATGCGCAACTGCCCAGCATCGCGAAGCAGGCCAGGATGGTCCGCCCCAGCGAACGCAGGACCGCCGCAGGCGCGGGCCGTGTGCGCGCCGCAGGCGCGGGTCGCGGACGCGTCGGCGGCGCGGTTTCGGCTGGCAGCGTGTGAGCGGGGCGATTCACGGGCGGTGATCGTAGCCCGCTCGCCTGCGGCAGCAGGCACGGGCCTGCCGTTCCGCACTACGCTTCCCGCTCCATGGCACCCATGATGGAGTCTCTGCGCGCACTTTTCTTCGGCCGCGAAAGCACGGCCCCCGAGGTGCGGCGCGCCGGCGCCGATCGCATCGACGCCGAGCGCGCGGTCCCCGTCCCCGCGGACAGCCAGGAGATCGTCTCGATGGCGCGGGACTTCCGCAGCTTCCTGGACCAGCAGGACCAGAGGCAGCAGGAACTTGCTCGCGTCGTCTCGACGCTGCCGCAGACGATGGGCGCGCTGCCCGAGCTGGTGCGCCAGCAGACGCGCCTGGCGGACCTGATCGCGCAGCAGCTGATGTACACGCGCCAGCGCGACGAGCAGGTGGAGAAGACGCTGGCTCGCATCACCCAGGGGGTCGAGCAGCAGCGCGACGTGCTTGGGCTGGTGCAGCAGCAGCTGGACCTGAATCACGAGAGCGCGATGCGCGTGGCGGATGGCGTCTCGACGCTGGCCAGCGCCGTGGTGCAGTTGCAGAGCACCACCGACCGCAGCGCCGCCGCGCTGCAGGGGCTGCTGGAGAAGACCACCGAGCGCGACGCCAACGTCCAGCGGCTGCACACCACGCTGCAGAACTGGATGCTCTTCGTGGCGATCCTCTCGTGCTTGACGCTGGTGGGCGCGGTGATCCTCTTCTGGATCGCGCTTGAGGTGCGCGCAGCGCCCGTGGTGGCCGCGCCTGCGCCCCAGCCCGCAGCGGTCGCTCCGGCGCCGGCTCCCGAAGCTGGCGCCGACCCATCGATCCCCGCCGCGCAGCCGCCGCGAGGCACCGCGATGCCCGCCCTCGGGGGCCCACCGCAGCCGACCTCGGGGGGCGCCGTGCCCGCCGCGGGTGGCGCCAGCCCGGGACGCTGAAGCAACCTACGCCTGCAGCTGCGTCCGCGCGATGCGCTGGTACGTCTCGTTGGTGCCGACCAGTTGCTCGTGCGTGCCAAGGCCCACGACCCGGCCCGCGTCCATCACCACGATGCGATCGGCGGAGAGGACCGTCGAGAGGCGGTGGGCGATGATCAGCACGGTGCGGCCGGTGCTGAACTCGCGGATCGCGGTGTTGATCAGCTCTTCGCTCTCGGCGTCCACCTGGCTGGTGGCCTCGTCCAGGATCAACACCGAAGGGTCGCGCAGGATGGCGCGCGCGATGGCGATGCGCTGGCGCTGCCCGCCCGAGAGGCTTGCGCCCCCTTCCGCGACGGCCGCATCTAGCCCACCGGGCATGCGATCGATGAAGCCCATCGCGTGGGCGCGCCGCGCGGCGTCCAGGACGCGCTCGCGCGACGAGCGCTCGTCGCCGAAGCGGATGTTCTCCTCTACGGTGCCGCGGATGATGATGGCATCCTGCGTCACCACGCCCAGCTGCGCGCGCACGCTGCTGCACGAAGCCTGCGAGATGTCGGTTCCGTCCACCAGGATGCGCCCCGACGAAGGGTTGAAGAGGCGCGGCAGCATGGAGAGCAGCGTGGTCTTGCCGCAGCCGTTCGGGCCGACGATCGCGACACGTTCGCCGTGGCGCACCTGCAGGTCGATGGACTGCAGCGCGGGGCTCTTGGCGCCGGGGTAGGAGAACGTGACCCCCTGGAAGGCGATGTCGCGCGCATGCCGCGGCAGCGGCGGCTTGCTGCGCTCCCCGGCGTCCTCGCGGCGCAGGTCCAGCAGCTCGGTCAGGCGCTCGGCCGGGGCGGATGCCGCCTGGATGTCGTTCACCAGGCTTGCCACGGGCTTGAAGCTTCCCCCTGCCGCCGCCAGCGAGCCCAGCGAGAGGACGAACGTGTCGAAGTCCAGGTTGCCGTCGATGATCTGCCGCGCGGCGATGAGCGCCAGCACGCAGATGGCCACGATCGCGATGAGCTCGACGATGGGCGAGGACATCGCCTGCGCGAAGCGGATGCGCATCTCCTGCTGCAGGACCGTCTGGTTCGCATCGTCGAAGCGCCGGATCACCGCCGCCTCGGCGGTGCTCGTCTTCACCGCGCGCAGCCCCTGCATGCTCTCGTTGGCGACGCGCAGCAGGTCCTCCTGCGCCCGCAGCGCCCCCCGCATGCCGCGGCGGATGCGCTTGCCGAACTTGCGCAGCGGAATCGCCAGGAGCGGCGCCGCCACCAGCGAGATGATCGTGATGCGCCAGTCGAAATAGATGGCCGCCCCTAGCGCGGCGACTCCCTTCGTGATCTGGGCCACGGTCTTTCCGGTCAGGGCCACCAGGCCGCGCTGCAGCTCGACGCTGTCGCGGGTGACGCGGCTGATGAACTCGGTGGGGCCGCGTTGCACCACCTCGGCAAGGGGCAGGTTCACCACGTGCTTGAAGACATCGTGGCGCACGCTTGCCACCACCCGGACGCACAGCGTCATGGCCAGGTATTGGTGGCCGAAGTTGGCGGCGGCGCCCAGGACCGTCAGCACCAGCAGGAGCACGAAGATGAAGACAACCCCGTCGAAGGGGGTCGCGGGCAGGTGCGAAAGCACCGAATCGGGGATCCACGGGGCCTTGGCGTGCGCCCAGGCACCCAGCGTCTGCTGCTTCTTGAGCAGGAACTCGAGCACCGGCCCCAGGCTCAGCAGCCCTGCGCCGAAGCCGCCCGCCGAGAGCAGCGCAAAGATCATGGCCAGGGTGAGCTGGCCCTTGGACTGCAGCAGGCGCTTGGCGAACTGCCAGAAGGCGGGCATTGCGAAAGGCTATGCGAACGGCCGAGCTTCGGGGCGCATCGCGTGCGCGCCCCCCGTGCGAAGCCGCTCCAGGTCGCGCCAGAATCCGGGGTAGCTCTTCTGGACGCATCCGGGATCCTGGATGAGCAGGCCGCCGGTGCGCAGCCCAAGGACCGCGAAGCTCATGGCAATTCGGTGATCGCGATAGGTCTGGACGCGGACGCCGTGCGGCGCCAGGGAGGCGGGCGGTTCGATGAGCAGTGCGTCGCCTTCGACGCGTGCGCCGGCACCCACACGCACCAGCTCCGCCTGCATGGCCGCCAGGCGATCGCTCTCCTTGACGCGCAGCGTCTGCAGGCCCCGGAGGCGCGTGGGGCCCGTCGCAGCGGCCGCGGCGGCGGCGACGGCCAGCGCGCCGTCGGGGAATCCGCTGGCATCCAGGCTGATGCCGCGAAGCGCGGGACCCGCGGCCGGCCCCTGCCACGCGACGCGCACCCGATCAGCGGCGCGTTCGACGCGCGCGCCCATCGTCTCCAGCGCGGCGATGGCGCCCATGTCTGGCTGTCGCGAGTCGCCAGGAAGGCCCGTCAGCTCGATCTGGCTGCCAGGCACCAGTGCGGCGGCGGCCGCCCAGTAGACGGCGCTGCTGGCGTCCGCCTCGATGTGTGCCTGGGGGCGCGGGGCCAACGCACCGGGCGCGACGCGCACGCGCGCCAGGCTTCCGTCGGCGCCATGCGACTGCTCCACTTGCGCGCCCCAGCGGCGCAGTTCATCGATGGTGAGGCCAAGGTACGCCTCGCTCGTCGGCGGCTCGCGCAGTTCCAGCGTCAGGCCATCGCGGAACCAGGGGGCCACCAGGAGCAACGCGCTCAGGAACTGGCTGCTGGCCACCTGTCCCGCGATGAGCGTGCCCCCGACCGGGGCAGCCGCACCGGGCACGACGCGCACGGGAAGCTGCCCCTCGGCGCGCAGGCATTCGATCTGCACGCCGAGGGCGCGCAGCAGCGCGATGCCATCGGCGAAGGGGCGCTCGCGCAGCCGTGCGCTGCCGTCGATCACCACCGGCGCGGTGGCAAGCGCCGCGGCGGCCAGCATGAATCGAGCAGGCGTGCCGCCGTCGCCCAGGTCCAATGTCGGCTCGCCGCGCGCCACCAGGCGCCCCGCTGCACCCTGCACCGTGATGCGGTCGCCGACCGTGGCGATCTCGACCCCCAGCAGCCCCAGCGCGCGCCCGAGCCGGTCGGTGTCATCGGAGCGCAGCGCGCCCACCAAGGCGCTGCTTCCCTGCGCCAGTGCCGCCAGCAGGAGCGCACGATTCGTCAGGCTCTTGGAGCCGGGGACCTGCACGACGCCCCGCAGCGGCGCGCTCGCAGCTTCGACTGGGTACGGATCGGCAAGCGACGGACTTTCCCCCTGAGTGGCCGCCGGCCCGGTACCCCCAGCGCCAGCCACCTATTCGCCGCCCTGCCCAGCGGCACGGAAGACGGCCACGATGTCCTCGATGGGGATCACGAAGAGGCGATTGTCCCCCTCAAAATCCACGGGAACGCCGTGCTTGGGGTTGAAGAGCACGCGGTCGTAGCGCTGGATCGGGTAGTTGTCGTCCTTGGCCACCTCGGCGGAGATCGCCACGACGCGCCCGGTGATCGTGGGAATCTCGATCTTGTCGGGCAGGTGTATGCCGACCTTGGTGATCTTCTTGTCCTCGTCCTTGCGGATGAGGACGCGCTTACCGACCGGCTCGACGGTCTCCAGCTTGGAGGTGCTGCTGGTCCTGGGCATGCGCGAATGATATATCCTCGACCGCGATGCACGCACAGACAAACCCGGTCCAGCAGATCGAAAGGCTCATCCGTCCCATCAAGGATTTTCCCAAGCCCGGGATCCTCTTTCGCGACATCACCCCGATGCTCGCCGACCCGTGCGCGCTGGCGCTCTCGATCGAGCTGATGGCGAATCCCTTCCGCGGCCAGAAGTTCGACCTGGTGGTGGGCGCCGAGAGCCGAGGCTTCATCTTTGGCATCGCGGTGGCACAGTCGCTGGCGTGCGGATTCGTCCCGGTGCGGAAGCCGGGAAAGCTCCCCCACACTCGCATCAGCGCCAGTTACGTGCTGGAATACGGCACCGACACGCTGGAGATGCACGCCGATGCGATCCCGCGCGGCGCGCGCGTGCTGGTGGTGGATGACCTGCTGGCCACGGGCGGCACGTTGCGCGCCTGCTGCGAGCTGGTCGAGCGATCGGGCGCCACCGTGGCGGGTGCGACCGTGCTCATCGAGCTTGCAGCGCTGGGCGGACGGGCGTTCCTGGCGCCCCGCACCCTGCACAGCGTGCTGAAGTACTGAGCCGCGCGGCGTTGCCCGGGACGCCTGCGGGACTATCATTGGTCACCATGACCACCGCCTCACCCGCCACCAGCCGCGCCGCCACGGCCACCGACCCGCTGGCGCTCATCGATGTCGACCATGTCCGCTTCTACGTGGGCAATGCCAAGCAGGCCGCGTACTTCTACGCCAGCGCCTTCGGCTTCCAGGTCGAGCAGATCAGCGACCTGACCACCGGCAACCGCCTGTCGGCGCAATACCTGCTGACGCAGGGGAACATCCGCTTCGTCCTCGAGACGGCGCTCAGCAAGGACCAGCCCGCCGCCGAAGAGGTCCGCACCTTCGGCGACGGCATCAAGGACTTCGCCTTTACGGTCTTCGACGCCGAGGCCGCCTGGAAGCAGGCCGTGAAGAACGGCGGCGAGAGCGCCTACGAGCCCGTCACGCGCCAGGACGCCACCGGCACCGTCACGATGGCGGGCATCAAGACCTACGGGCGCGCGCTGCACAGCTTCGTCAGCCGCACCGGCAAGTACGCGCTGCCCGAGGTGAAGCAGGGCGCGACCTTCATGCCCGGCTTCCGGCCGATCGGCGCCTTCGCGCTGAATGACTACAACAAGCAGCACCCCTGCGGCCTGAAGTACGTCGACCACGCGGTGGGCAACGTGGAGGAAGGACGCATGAACTGGTGGGTCGAGTGGTACGAAAACGTGCTGGGCTTCAAGATGTTCAAGCACTTCGACGACCACGACATCTCGACGGAGTTCAGCGCGCTGATGTCCAAGGTGATGGCGAGCGGAAACCAGCTGATCAAGTTCCCGATCAACGAGCCCGCCGCCGGCAAGAAGAAGAGCCAGATCCTGGAGTACCTGGAGTGGCACAACATGACCCCCGGCGTTCAGCACCTGGCGCTGCGCACCGATGACGAGCTGCAGAGCGTCGCCGAGCTGCGCCGCCGCGGCGTCGACTTCCTGGCGATCCCGCAGGCGTACTACCAGCAGGCGTTCAGCCGCGTGGACGCCATGCTGCGCCAGCACGGACACGAATCGGTCAAGGAGGACCACGCCAAGATCAAGGACCTGGGCATCCTGGTCGATGCCGATGACGAGGGGTACCTGCTCCAGCTCTTCAGCAAGCCGCTGCAGGACCGGCCGACCCTCTTCTTCGAGATCATCTGCCGCCGGGGCAGCCAGTCCTTCGGCAAGGGCAACTTCAAGGCGCTCTTCGAGTGCCTGGAGCACGAGCAGGAGCGCCGCGGAAACCTGTGAAGCGCACCGGCCTGGCCATCCTGGCCGCCGCGCTCGCACTGGCGGGCGCGGCGGCCTTTGTGTGGAGGGATGCCGCGCGGGACCAGGCGGCGCTGCAGCGCATCGAGGAATCGCTGGACGCGGCCGTGCCTGCGGACCGTGCACGCGTGCTGCGAAGCCCCGCGGGGCTGGAAGCAGTCCGCGGCGCGCTGCTGGAGCTGAAGGCCATGGAGGATGCGCCCGTTTGGCGCCATGCGTGGCTGCACACCCGCGGGCGCGCTGCAGTGGAGCGGGCGCGCGGCTCGGCAGCGGCGGCGCTGACGGCCATCGAAGGGGCGACGGTCCAGCGGGCCAGGAGCGTGGCGTGGGTGGCGTCCGTGACGGAGCGAGTTGAGCGAGCGACGCTCTGCGCAGAGATCGAGGCCGTGCAGACCGAGCTGGAGCGCGGAGGCGCCGCGCCCGCGCCGCCTGCGGATGCGGCACTGCGTGCGGCCGATCCGGCGGGCCTCCCGGTGGAAGCGGCGGTGCTGGCGGACCTGCAGGCGCGTGCGGCGGCGCGGGCGCGCGAGTTCGCGCAGGAGGACCGGCGCAACGTTGCGGTGATCGACGCAGCGCGGCGCGTGCTGGAGTCCACCGGGGCCGATCCCGCGCAGCTGCTGGCGGTGATGGATTTGGCGCTGCCCGAGATCGACCGGCGTGCCCCCTCACGCAGCAGTGCACTGGATGCGCTGCGCGCGCAGGCGCGGGCGCAGCGCGCGGGGCTGCTGCTGGAGCGCCTGGGCGCAACGGAAGCCCGGGGCAACGAGGCGATCTCTTCGCGCATGGTCCAGGCGCAGCTGCGGGGTCTGGAACGCGACGGCGACCTGAAGCGTCCTGCGGACGCCGCGCTTGAGGCGGCGATCGCGCGAACCCGGCAGCGGCTGGCTGCCCGGATCGACGCCTTGCAGGCATGGGAGGCGGGGCGCGCGGCCCTGGAACGCTCCCTCGCGGGGTGCGACATCACCGCCGCGGCAGAGGCGCTCTCCAGCCTGACCGCGGTGGATGACCGCACCCGGCAAGAGGCGCAGGCACTGCGTGCGGGGTTCAGCGCGCGTGCCGCGAAGGCGCTGGAGCGTTGCGTGGCGGAGCGGGGCGAACAGGGCGAATGGGCGAACGCACGTCGGCTTGTCGATGGCGTCCGCGGGAACGCTGCGGTCTGGGCACTGCTGGATGCCTCGTCCCGCATTCTGGCCGAGCGCACGGCGCGCGAGCTGAGCATCGCCGAGGATCG
The DNA here is from genome assembly GCA_044230125.1 of Phycisphaerales bacterium. Taxonomy (GTDB): domain Bacteria; phylum Planctomycetota; class Phycisphaerae; order Phycisphaerales; family SM1A02; genus UBA966. Next base: position 3,816 of record JBGARR010000041.1, on the reverse strand, counting down.
CTCGCTCTACGAGGCCTTCCGGGCGGCACCTTGCTTTCCGCTGGCGCAGCGTTACTTGGAGGGGTGGCCGTTGCTGCCCCGTCGCCTGGCGCCGCTGGTCAGCGCGTGGCTGCAACGGGCCAGCCAGCATGGGGTTGCGTGGCCTGCAGAGACGGGGCAGTCGTCTGACCGCGTTGGCCCCCCGCTGCCCCCCTGGCGCGGCGATCCCGCCACCCGCGCGGAGCGGTAGCCTTCGCGCCCATGAGCAACTTTCCTGACATGCAGTCGACGCAGCTTCCGCCCACCGACCAGGGCGTCATGGCTCCGGATGCATCCGCCAGCGTGTGGCCCGCGTGGTTCGGTGGCTTCGCCATCGGCATTTCAGCGCTCATGCTGCTGGGGGCGTGCTGCGGAACCATCGGCATCTTCGCCACGCCGATGCTCGGAAGGATGGGAGGCATGGACTTTCCCCCGATGCCCAACGAGATGAGGATCGTCTTCGTCATCGACATGATCATCACGCTGATCCTGGGGATCATGCTGCTCATGGGCGGCATCGGCCTGGTTCGGCGCCGATCCAAGGGGCGCACCATGCTGGTCCGCTACGCGGTGGCACGCCTGGTGGTGGCCATTCCGCTGCTGATCGGCGGCTGGTACGCCCTGAAGCCCAGCGGAGTCTGGAATGCGGACATGATGCGCGCTCAGATCGCCTTCATGCAGAAGACCAACCCCAAGGCGCAGATCCCCGCATCGATGGAAGAGCAGTCGCGCAACACCGAGCCCACAATGCTCCAGAAGGGAATGACCTTCGGCGGCGCGGCGCTGGGCCTAGTCTTCCCCATCATCATCTTGCTGTTCCTCACCCGTCCGGAGTACAAGGACGAGGCGTCGCGCTGGGAGACGTGATTGCCGCGGGCGGCACGGCGGATGGGCCGGCGGTGAATCGCGCATCCGGTTCGCACTGGATGCGCTGCCCCTCGATTTCCACTTTCCACGCGTGCAGCGCGGGAGCGGCTTCGCGCGCCGTGTCGCCGCCGTAGAGCGAATCGCCGCGCAAGGGGTGGCCCAGATGCGCCAGCCCCGCGCGCACCTGGTGGCGCCGGCCTCGCCCCACCACGTCCACCTCGACCAGGTCATGGCCACCGTCGACGGCGCGCTTCATCACGCGCCAGCGGCAGCGGCCGCACTCCGGGGCGCTGCCCTCGCTGCCGACGGTCACCTTCCTGGACCCCTTGTGGCGGCTGGAGAAGTAGAGGCGGAAGCTTCCTGTTTCGGGAAGCCCCGACGCGGCGAGCGCCAGATAGGTCTTGTGAGCGGCTGTCGTGCCAAGGGTGACCCGCAGGCGCTCATAGGCGGCGGCCGTCCGCGCGGCGACGATGCACCCGCTGGTGCCAAGGTCCAGCCGATGCACCAGCCCCGCTTCGCGCAGCGCTGCCTGCGCTGGGTGCGTCTGGCGCAGCCACTCCTCGATGGTGGGCTCGGGCGGCCCCTTGGCGGCGTCGTCCGCTGCGTGCTCCTTGCGCGCCACCGAATGCCAGCCCGCGGGCTTGGCGATCACCATCCAGTCGGGGCGCTCGGCGATGACGCGCGGCGCGTCCTGGGCTTGGTCGTGCACGGCGGGAATCTTGGAGCGATCGTCGGTCATCTGGCTGGAGGCTACCCGTGCAGCCGCCGTACACTTCCCCTGCCATGCCTTACTACTCGAAGCTCGGCCAGATCCCCAAGCAGCGTCATGTGCAGTTCCGCCGCCCCGATGGCGCGCTCTACAGCGAGGAAGTCTTCGGGACCGAGGGGTTCAGCGGCCCCACCTCGACGCTCTACCACATCAACCCGCCCACGCAGGTGATTGGCTGGAAGACCCTTTACGGCACCAAGCCCGAGTACGTGGAGACCGAGGTGATGCGCATGCGCCACCTGAAGATGGCGCCGATGCCCCCGAAGGGCGATCCGGTCACCGGCCGCGTGGTGCTCTTCGGCAACGCCGACGTCGAGATGGCGATGTGCGTCCCGGCCGAGAAGATGGAGTACTTCTACAAGAACGCCATGGGCGACGAGTGCATCTTCGTGCACTTCGGCAGCGGCGTGGTGCACACCATGTTCGGCACGCTGAAATTCGGTCCCAAGGACTACATCATCATTCCCAAGGGGACCATCTACCGGATGACCTTTGACAAGGTGAAGGAGGGGGACGAGGCGCCGCGCTTCCTGGTGATCGAGACGGCCAACGGCAGCCACATCGGGCCGCCGCCGCGGTACGTCAGCAAGCAGACCAGCCAGTTCCTGGAGCACTCGCCCTACTGCGAGCGCGACCTGCGCCTGCCCGAGCTGCCGCTCACCTTCGACAAGAAGGGCGAGTACGAGGTGCGCATCAAGGCGCGCGACCTGGTGCACTCGTACATCTACACCTACCACCCGCTGGACATCGTGGGGTGGGACGGCTGCTACTACCCGTACATCTTCAACATCGACGACTTTGCGCCGATCGTGGGCAAGCTGCACATGCCGCCTCCGATCCACCAGACCTTCGAGGGGCACAACTTCGTCATCTGCTCCTTCTGCCCGCGCCTGCTGGACTTCCACCCGAACTCGATCCCGGTGCCCTACAACCACTCGAACCTGGACAGCGACGAGATCCTGTACTACGTCGAGGGCAACTACAAGGCGCGCAAGGGCATCGAGCAGTGCTCCATCTCGCTGCATCCGCAGGGGATCCCGCACGGGCCGCATCCGGGCACGATCGAGAAGAGCCTGGGGGCGCGCGAGACCACCGAACTGGCGGTGATGTGCGACACCTTCCGGCCGATGTTCCCGACCAAGGCTGCGCTGGCGTTCGACGACCTGGCGTATCCCCAGAGCTGGGAGGGGGAGCACTTCCCCGTCTCGCTGGGGCAGCACCACCCCGATGGCGCGCACAAGCTGAATGGCCACGCGGCACTCGGGAAGGGAACGTCGAATGGCAAGGCTGGCAAGGCCCGGAACGGCGCGGTCAAGGCGTCAGCGGGCGCGAAGCCGGGCAAGAAGGCCGCCGTGCGCGTGCGGAAGAACAGCCCGACGGTCGAGAGCACCTGGCAATGATCGGGCGCGGCATGCGCGCGTGGCTGGGTTGTGCTTCGGTCGGTGCGGCCGCGGTGGTGACTGTGGTTGCGGCGGCGTCGTGCGCTGCGCATCCTGTTGCTGCGCCTGCGACGGAGGCGCCGCCTGCCGCAAGGACGCCGCCCGCTGCGGTGGCGCCGCCTGTCGAGCGCCGTTCGCCCGCGGGGCTGCGCGTGACCGAGATGCGGGTGGGTGCGGAGACCGTCGTGGTCGAGGTGGCGGACACCACGCCATCGCGGTCGCGCGGACTGGGCGGACGCACGCAGGTGCCACGCGGCACGGGGATGTTCTTTCACTTCCCCTATTCCACCGAGCTGCGCTTCTGGATGAAGGACTGCAGCGTGGCCATCGATGTGGCGTTCCTGGACGACCAGGGGGTCGTCACCGCGACGTACACGATGCCGGCGGAACCCCTGCGCGGCGAGGCTGAGACGCAGGCGGAGTACGAATCACGGCTGACCGGCTATCCGTCGCGCGGCAATGCGAGATACGCGCTCGAACTGGGTGCGGGCGAGCTGCAGCGGCTGGGGATCGCGAAGGGCACGCGCTTGGCGCTGCCGGTTCGCACTGCCGCCCCTTGACGCCGGTCAGAGGGCCGGCAGGATCACCCCGCGGCACTCGCCCATGCCGATCCGGGGCAGCCCCGGGGCCTGGCACCAGCCGCGGATGGTGACCTCGTCGCCATCCTGCAGGAACTTGCGCTCGGTGCCGTCACCCAGCGTGATCGGTTCCGCGCCGCGCCAG
>JBGARR010000040.1:0-27317 GCA_044230125.1 Phycisphaerales bacterium | reverse complement strand
GCGCGGGCGGCTGCGATTTTGCACCGGGCCCCGCCCCAGCGCCCCCAAAAAATGACCGGGGGCTGCCCTCACCGCACGGGCAGCCGCTCCGGTCGTTCCCTTGCCTTCCCTCCGCCGGGCGCGTGGCGCCTCAGGGGGTCGGGCGATGCTTGTTCCGAACGGGCAGGCTGACCGGAACCGGCCGTGCAGTCAGGTGCCAGCTGTCACGGGTCGTGGAGGGGGAGCGATCCTTGAACCACGATGTGACTGCTTGGAGTAGCTGGCTGAAGCTGCGCATGGTGCCTCCGTTGCGGAACAGCAACACGGTCGAATGCAGCCCACCCGGGTGCAAGCGCAATGCCCGAAATCCGCCCGCCCCGGCGGGGCCTGCGTCCGATCACTCACGGCGCGCTACTCCCCGATGTCCTCGGCCCACAGGTCCGGCTTCTCGCGCTGCAGCCGCTCCATCAGCTGCACGCAGCGCGGGTCGTCCACCACCGTGAGCTGGACGCCGTTGGCGCGCATCCACTCCTCGGCGCCCATGAAGGTGCGATGCTCCCCGATCACCACGCGCGGGATCCGGAACAGGATCGCCGTCCCGCTGCACATGGGGCAGGGGCTCAGCGTGCTCACCAACGTCAGCCGCCGCCAGTCGCGCCGCCGCCCGGCGTTGCGGACGCAGCTCACTTCGGCGTGCGCCGTCGGATCCCCGCTCTGCACGCGCATGTTGTGCCCGGCGGCCACCACGCGGCCGCCTTCGTCCAGCAGCGCGCTGCCGATGGGGATGCCCCCCTCGCGCCAGCTCTTCTGCGCCTGGGCGATCGCCTCGTCCAGGCCGGTACGGATGATCTCGGGTGTCAGCGGCATGTCGGTCTCCGAAGATGCCCGGCGCAATTCATTTGTCGTGGAAGGCGTCCTGGAAGGAGTCGCCCTCGCGGTCGATCTTGGCCTGCAGCTTGAAGGCGGCTTCGGTCTCCTCCTCGGACATCTCCTGGCCGCCCTCGGCCTCCAGGGCCTTCATGCGCTGCCAGTCCTCCATGGTGATCAGCACGTCGCGATGCACGCTGCCGCGGTGCTCGCCCAGGATGCCCGCCTGCCCCATCTGGTCCACCAGCCGGCTCGCGCGGCCGTAGCCGATCGCCATGCGCCGCTGAAGCAGGCTGACGCTGCCGCGCCCGGATTCGATGAGCACCTCGACCGCCTTGTCGAAGAGGGGGTCGCGCTCGTCGGGGGCCAGCCCGCCGCCCGCGTCGCCCGCCTCGGTCTCGGCGTGCCCGGGACCCTTGATCGCCACCAGGACGCGTTCGAAGCTGGGCTTCGCCACCTCGCGCAGGAACTTGGTGACGCTGCGCGCCTCCTTGTCCGTCACCAGCGTGCACTGCGCGCGGCGCAGCTCGCTGGTGCCGTTGGTCAGCACCAGCATGTCGCCCTGGCCAAGGAGCAGCTCGCCGCCCTTCTGGTCCAGCACGATCCGGCTGTCCATGCTGCTGGCCACCTTGAAGGTGACGCGGCAGGGCATGTTGCTCTTGATCAGCCCGGTCACCACGTTCGCCTGCGGGCGCTGCGTGGCCAGCACCAGGTGCATGCCCACCGCGCGCGCCTTCTGCGCGATGCGCACGATCGAGGTCTCGACCTCCTTGTGGGTCATCATCAGGTCGGCCAGCTCGTCGATCACGAAGACCATGTACGGCAGCTTCTTGGGCAGGCGCGCCCACTCGGCGTCGCTGCTGGGGTTGAAGCGCGCGCGCAGCTCCTCCTCGCCAAGCTCGTTGTATCCGCGCAGGTCGCGCACCCCCGCGTTCTTCAGCAGCTCGTAGCGCTCCTCCATCTTGACCACCGCCCACTCCAGGATGCCCGCGGCCTTTGACATGTCCGTCACGACCGGGCTCATCAGGTGCGGGATCTCGGCGAACTGCGCCATCTCGACCATCTTGGGGTCCACCAGGCACAGCTTCAGCTCGTCGGGGCGCTTGGTGTAGAGCCAGCTCATGATGATGGTGTTCATGCAGACGCTCTTGCCGCTGCCGGTGGTGCCGGCGATCAGCATGTGCGGCTGCTTGGCCAGGTCCAGCACCAGCGCCTCGCCCGAGCTGTCCTTGCCCAGGAACATCGGCAGCGCCATCCCCTCGGCGGCGGGGCCGCTCATCAGCTCCTTCAGGCGCACCTTCTCCTTGGTCTTGTTGGGCACCTCGATGCCCACCGAGGTCCGGCCCACCATGTTGCTGATGATGCGGATGTTGGGCGCGCCCAGCGCGCGGGCGATGTCGGTGCTGATCGACTGCAGCCGCGCCACGCGCGTGCCGGGGGCCAGCTCCACCGAATACAGGGTGACCACCGGGCCGCTCTCGATGCCCGTCACCTCGCCCTCGATCTGGTACAGGCGCAGCGTCGCCTCCAGCAGGCCCGCCTGCTCGCGCACGAACGCCTCCATCTGCTCGCTGAAGTTGCCCTCGGCGTTCTCCAGCAGCTCCAGGGTGGGGAACTGGTACCCCTCGTAATTCTCGGTGCGCGGGATGTCCTCGTCGCGCACGGTCACCCGCGGCGCGCTGGCCATGCGCACGGGCAGGCGCGCGATCTTCTCGCGCAGCTCCTCGGCGCTCAGCGCCTCGCGGGCGCTGGCTTCGGCCTCGGCGCCGGCGGCGTCGATCTCCTCGTCTTCCTCTTCTTCGTCCTCCTCCTCGTCTTCATCCTCTTCGTCTTCGTCCTCATCCTCGTCGGCGTCCTCCTCCTCATCCTCGTCTTCCTCGTCCTCGTCTTCCTCTTCTTCCTCCTCGTCCTCATCCTCGCCCCGCTTGGCTGCCTTGGGATCTACCAGGCGGACGTTGTCGGCGTCATCCTCCTCGTCCACCACGCGCGCCACGCTCGCGCGTGCACCCGCCTTGCGACCGGCAGGGGAGGGGGGGACCCCCAGTCCAGCACCCGCGAACGCCACCGCCGGGCGGCCGCCGCGCATCTTCGCCAGGAGCGGCGCAAAGAACCCGGCGTAATCGAAGTGCCAGACCGGTTCCAGGAAGCTCAGCCCATGCATGACGGCGGCGGGCAGGCGCATCACCACCTCATCGGCGGCCACGATCGCGCCGATCACCGCCGCGCAGAGCAGGATCAGGCTGGTGGCGAAGCCGCTGAAGCGCTCGGCCAGCTGGCCCGCCAGCCACTGCGGCACGATTCCCGCTTCCAGGCCGGCGACCGGGCCCAAGGTGGGGAACCAGTGCGCGTGCAGCCCGCTGACGGACAGGAGCAGCAGCACCGCGCCGATGACGCGCAGCCACACATGCTGCAACCGGTACCCGAAGGGGCGCGCCACCAGCGCGGCCGCCACCAGCAGCAGCACCGGCCAGACGCCGAAGCCCAGCACGCCGTATGTCCAGTACGCCACGGCTGCGCCGCCGCGCCCCAGCAGGTTGGCGGGGGGCTGGTTCTGCACCGCGACGGCCTGCGAGGGCCAGTCGGCGCTGTTGAAGGACCCCAGCGCCATGAGCAGCGCGGCGGTGGTGCCGATGCCCGCCACCCACGCAAGCGTGGAGCGGAACTCGGGTGCCTTCCAGAATTGCGAGACGGTCGTTCCTTCGGTCGTCTTCGAGCGGGCCATATCTTGCCAGTCATCGGCATAAGTGCCCGTGGATGCCCGATCTTTGCGCCCCCTTCCGGCCCCCGCTACCATCCTTCGGCGCATGCACTTCGCCCTGATCGACACCATCCTGGAGCGCTCTCCCGACCGGGTCCGCGCCATCAAGCAGGTGACGCTGGCGGAGGAGTACCTGCAGGACCACTTCCCCACCTTCCATGTGCTGCCCGGGGTCTTCATGCTCGAGGCGCTGGTGCAGGCCGCCCGCGCCCTCCTGGAGGGGCTGCCCGCGGGCCAGACTGCCCCGCGGATGGTCCTGGGGGGCGTCAAGGCGATGCGCTACGGCACCTTTGTGCGCCCGGGCGAGGCGCTTGACGTGGAAGTGCTGCTGGAAAAGACCCAGCCGGACGGCAGTTTCGTCTTCCGGGGCACCGGCAGCGTCCGCCGGCAGGGGGCCACCGAGGCGGAGACGGCCGTCTCGGGGCGTTTTACAATGCGCCCCTTGCGGGTTCCCCCGCAGCAACCCGCCCTGGGCTGAGCCCCGGGCGAAGGCGGGCCCCCCTTGGGTGCCCCGCAGCACGGATGCAATTCAACGGAGACACCATGGTCGCCATTTCTCGTACCGACATCGAAGCGAAGGTCACCGAAGTCCTGGAGAGCGCCCTGGGCGCCGACGCCGAGGACATCACCCCAACGGCCACGCTGACCGAGGACCTGGGCGCCGAGAGCATCGACTTCCTGGACATCCAGTTCCAGCTGGAGAAGAAGTTCAGCACGCCGGAGAAGCCTTTCAAGATCGAGCAGGGGGAGCTCTTCCCCGAGAACATGATGTCCAACCCAGACTTCGTGAAGGATGGCAAGTTCACCGAGGCGGGCTTCGCGGTCCTGAAGGAACGCATGCCTCATGTCGACCTCTCGGTCTTCGAGGCGGATCGCAACGTCAAGGGGCTTGCCAAGATCTTCACGGTGAAGAGCCTCTGCGACTTCATCGAGACCAAGCTGAAGAAGTGACCGCGCCGCGTTGACTCGCCCGCCCGACCCTGCCGAAGCACGCGGAGCCCTCCATGCGCTGGATGTGGATTGACACGATCGTCGCCTACGAGCCCGACAAGCGGCTGGTGGCGATCAAGAATGTCTCGCTGGCGGAGGAGCACCTGCACGACCACTTCCCCGCGGCGGGGGGGCTGCCTGCGCAGCCGGTGATGCCGGCGTGCCTGATGGTCGAGGGGATGGCGCAGACAGCCGGGATCCTGGTCGGCAGCGTGCGCCGCTTCAAGGAAAAGGTGATCCTGGCCAAGCTCCAGCGGGTGCAGATCGACGCCGATGTGGTGCCCGGGCAGTGCATCCGCTACGACGCGCGGCTGGAGCGCATCGACCCGATGGGTGCGGGGACGGTGGGGACCATCGAACGCATGGACCACCGCACCGGGGAGTGGGAGAAGATCGGCGAGACCGAGATCATGTTCAGCCATGTGGACCAGAACCTGAGCGGTCTGGCGTTCCCGGAGCACAATTTCGTCTTCAGCGACAGCTTCCGAAACGTCCTGCGTTCCAGCGGGCTTGGGCACCTGATGGATTGAGGCTGGGGGAGCGCGACGTCGGCGGCGGCGCGGTGCCGGGGTGTGTCATCGCGCTGCGATGATTGTTTCCGCGCCGAGCGAAGGTGGCTGCACCGCGACGCGACGAAGCGTCCGATTTGCTGCAACGAATCAGGCTTCGCGATGCGCTGCAGCGCGAATCACGCTTTGCGACGCGCTGGATGGTTCACGGCCGGCGAGGTGCGCGCGACCGCGTGCCACCCTGCGGCTTGTTGGACGCCGACATCGGCCCCTTGGAGGCGTTGCCCCAGCTGTGGGCATTGGGATTGGGCGCGGCGGAGGGGCGGCTCGCGGTGGGACCCGGCTTGGGCTTGCGTGGTTTGGCCATAGGGAGTGCAGTCTACGGAGGGGGGCGCCGGGGCAGAGGGTTGCGCGGGATCCAGCGGGGCGCTTCGTTCCGCGGCGTTGAGCGCAGGGAAAAATAAAGGACCCCGCTCGGGGAGGCACACAGCCGAGACGGGGTCGATGCAGGGAACAAGAGGGCCCAGACATCTCGGGCCCATGCTTTCCCGGGCCTCGCGCCGTCGCGAGGGCCCGTGATTCGTGCCTCAGGCGCAACCCTCCGCTGCGCCCGAGACAGGTGGAAGATCAGTTTCAACGGGGCGGGGTGCAAGGGCAGGGGGCGAGATTTCTGGATTTTCGGGGCCTTCTGTGGCGCCCGGCGGCCTTGCCGCGCCTCCGCGGCCGATCGCGTCCGCCCGCCCCGCGGAGGTTCGCGCGCCGCCGCAGGTGCGCCCCCCCGCGGCGGGGCGGCGCTCCCGCGCGCGGCTACGCTCCCCCCCACGGATCCACCCATGCCACGTCACCTTGCGGTCTACACCGGCAGCTTCGACCCGATCACGCTGGGGCACCTGGACGTGCTCGCGCGGGCGCGCAAGCTCTTCGACGACGTGATCCTGGCGATCGGGCACAACCCCAACAAGCCCGCCCTCTTCAGCTTCGAGGAACGGCTGGAGCTGGCGCGCACCTGCGTCGATGCGCTGCTCCGGGCCGAGCCCGCGGGCGCGCCGGTGCGCGTGGAGCTGTACTCGGGGCTCACCGTGGACTTCGCGCGGCAGGTGGGTGCGTCCGCGATCGTGCGAGGCATCCGCAACGTGACCGACCTGGCGGTGGAGTGCCAGCTGGCGATCACCAACCGGCAGGTGGCGGGGATCGAGACGGTCTTCGTGGTGACGGGGGAGAGCTTTGCGTACACCAGCTCCAGCCTGATCAAGCAGATTGCCGCCTTTGGCGGCTCGATCGATCGGCTGGTGACGCTGGTGCCTCCGCCGGTGATCGAGGCGCTGCGGCGCAAGCGCGAAGATCCCAGCAACCCGCTGGGAATGCTCGCGGCGGAGCATCACGGCGGCGACGGGGCGTAGGAAGCCGCGGCGCGCACGAATCCGCCGGATGGCGTCGCATCGCATCACGCGCACACGAACGAAGTGCGGGCGCCCCCCGCTGTGGCGATAGCATCTATCCCCTCATGGCAGCTTCCTTCCGCGTGATCTCGATCGGCACGATGGCGCACAATGTCGACTGGGGCGAGCGCGGCGACGTGCGCGCGGCGCATGCCACCACCACGCTGATCGTCTCGGGCGACGAACGCATCCTGGTGGATCCCTCGCTGCCGGAGCAGATCCTGGTGCCGCGCCTGGCCGAGCGCAGCGGGCTCAAGCCCGCCGACATCACGCGCGTCTTCCTGACCAACTTCCATCCGATGCGCCGGCGCGGGCTCGGCGCCTTCGAGGAGGCGCAGTGGTTCGTCAGCGAGATCGAGCGCGAGTCGATGGGAGCGCAGCTGGTGGCCAAGTTCAAGGAGGCGGAGGATGCCGGTGACGGCGACCTGGCAGCGACGCTGCGCGCGGAGATCGCGCTGCTGCAGCGCTGCGGCGCGGCGCCCGACCGGCTGGCCGAGGGCGTCGACCTCTTTCCGCTCTATGGCATCACGCCGGGGAACGCCGGGCTGCTGCTGCCGCTGCCGGGGTACACGGCGCTGGTGGCGGGCGACGCGGTGGCCAACATCGAGTGCCTGGAGCGCGGCAAGGTGATCTCGCCCGTCTTCAACCTGGAGCAGGCGCAGGAGAGCTTCAAGGAGGCGATCGAGATCGCGGACTACATCGTCTGCGGCCGCGACAACGCGGTGCCCAACCCGATGCGCCGCGGGCTCTGACGCGCGGCGGCGTACACTGCTGCACCATGACGGAACCCAAGCCGATCACGCTGCGCGACATCGGGCGCATGGCCAAGCAGGGGGAGAAGTTCGCCTGCCTCACCTGCTACGACGCCACCACCGCGCGCTGGCTGGCTGCGGCGGGCGTCCATCTGCTGCTGGTGGGTGACACCGCCGCGGAGATGATTCTGGGCTACCCAAGCACGATCCATGCGCCGATGGACTTCATGGTGACGCTGACCGCCGCGGTGAAGCGCGGCGCGCCTGGGCGAATCGTGATGGCCGACATGCCCTTCATGAGCTACCAGGCCGACGACGCCGAGGCGCTTCGCAACGCGGGGCGATTCATGAGCGAGGGGTTCGCCGATTGCGTGAAGCTGGAGGTGGACCGCACCCAGGCGCCGCTGGTCGAGAAGATGGCGCGTGCGGGCATTCCCGTGGTGGCGCACGTGGGCAGCCGCCCGCAGCAGGCCAAGATGAAGGGTGGCTACAGCAGCACCGGCCGCACCGCCGAGAGCGCGCTGCGCGTGCTGCACGACGCCGCGGCGCTGGAAGCGGCGGGGGCCGCGATGCTGCTGGTCGAAGCGTGCCCCGCCGAGGTGGGGCTCATGGTGGTGGAACGCGCCACGGTGCCGGTGATCGGCTGCGGCGCGGGGCCCGCCTGCCACGGCCAGGTGGTGGTGCTGCAGGACATGCTGGGGATGACCGCATGGCAGCCCGCCTTCGCGCAACCGCTGGCGCAGCTTGGCCGCGAGGTGGAGCGCGCCGCGCGCACCTGGTGCGAGCGCGTGCGCACCGGCGAGCTGGGCGAGCACCCGTACACGCTGCCGCCCGATGAACTGGCGCGCCTGATGCAGATGGCGGCGCACGCGCCATGAGCGATTCGCTCGCATCGCGCGCGCTTCCTCCCGCGCTGCTGGTGGTGGCCGCGGGGATCAGCCTCTGGGTGGTGCCCGCGCTCCTGCGCACCGCGCACACCGAGCGCACGCAGCGCGTCGTGGATGCCGCCGAGGGGCGCCTGGATGCAAGCAACGTGCTGGTCGCCTACAACGCGGCGCTGCGCGACATCGGCAGCGCCGTCGAGCCATCGGTGGTGCATGTCAGCGTCGCCGGCGAGGTGAAGGGGCGCGCCGGTTCGCGCGCCTTCACGCAGAGCGGCTCGGGCTGGATCTGGGACGACCAGGGGCGCATCGTCACAAACGCGCACGTGGTGGATGGCGCCACCGCCATCGAGGTGCAGCTGCACGACGGCGTGCTGCGCCCTGCGACGCTGGTGGGGCTGGACCTGCGCACCGATGTCGCCCTGCTGCGCATCGAATCCGATGGCCTGCACCCCGCGCGGCGCTCGTCCGAGCTTCCGGCGCAGGGGGACCTGGTCTTCGCCTTCGGCTCCCCCTTCGAGTTCCGCTTCAGCATGTCCAGCGGCATCGTCTCGGGCATCGGCCGCAGCGCGGGGCTGGCCGAGGTGGAGTACGAGAACTTCATCCAGGTGGACGCGGCGATCAACCCGGGCAACTCGGGCGGACCGCTGACGGACGTGCGCGGCCGCGTCATCGGCATGAACACCGCCATCGCCACGGGGCGCGGCAACACCATCGGCAGCGGGCAGTTCGCGGGCATCGGGCTGGCCATCCCCATGACCATCGTGGAGAACGTGGTGGAGCAGCTGCTGGAGCATGGCACCGTGGCGAAGGGCTTCCTGGGCGTCAGCTTGCTGGATGCGCGGCTGGTGCCGCCGCAGGCCGCGGACGACGCGGTCTTTGCGGTGGTCGCGCGGCGCTTCCAAGGCGAGGGCGCAGTGGTGACGCTGGTGACGCCCGGCAGCCCCGCCGCGCGGGCCGGCCTGAAGCCGGGGGACGTCATCACCGCGATCGGGGCGCGGCGGATCGTCTCGCGCGACGAGGTGCTGAGCGAAGTGGGCACGAGCCGCCCCGGCAGCGAGCTGGCCGTCGAGGTGTGGCGCCCGGACGTGGAGAAGGATTCCGGCCAGCGCACGACGCTCCGTGCAACGCTGGGAACGATGGACCCCTTCGTGAATGGCGGGCTGTGGGCGGACCTGCTGCGCCGCGCGGGCATCGCGCAGCTGTCGGACAGCCCCGATGCGGGCGCGCGTGGCGTGGTGATCGGGCGCGCCACCGGTGCGCTGGCGGCGGACGCGCCCAGCGGATCGGTGATCACCGCGCTGGAGGGGCAGCGCGTGAACAGCGTGGATGACCTCTTCCTGCGGCTCACGCGGCTTGCCACGGGACGCACGCGCCTGGCCGGGGATCCCTCGCTGGCGCTGACGGTGATCCGTCCCGACGGCGTGCAGAAGCAGATCGAGATTCCGATTCGGTGAGGCGCGGCGGGCTGCGGGTTGCGGCACGCGGTGCCGGGCGACGGGCCATGGCGCGGAGCCGTGATGCCGGGTCGGCGGGCGGGGGCCGTGGCGCGGGCGCCGCGGATACCATTCCGCTCCGCACCGATGTCAGCGCATTCCACCCAGACCCGCAGCGATTCCGCGGCAGCGCCGCAGCAGGGGCAGCCGCTGCTGGAGGTGCGCGACCTGCAGACGTACTTCCCGATCAAGAAGGGAATTCTGCAACGCACCATCGGCCACCACAAGGCGGTGGATGGCGTCAGCTTCCACATCCGCCGCGGCGAGACGCTGGGGCTGGTGGGCGAGTCCGGGTGCGGCAAGACCACCGTGGGGCGCACCGTGCTCTGCCTGCAGCCCGCGACAGGTGGGAAGGTCTATTTCGAGGGGAAGGACGTCTTCTCGCTGGGTGCGGCCAGCATGCGCCAGCTGCGCCGCGACATGCAGATCATCTTCCAGGATCCGGGCGGCAGCCTGAACCCGCGCATGCGCGTCGGCGGCATCGTGGGCGAGCCGCTTGAGGTGCACGGCATGGCCAAGGGCGAGGAGCTGCGCGAGCGCGTCGAGGCGCTGCTGGAGCGCTGCGGCCTGTGGCGGGCGGCGATCGACCGGTATCCGCATGAGTTTTCCGGCGGGCAGCGGCAGCGCATCGGCATCGCGCGCGCGCTGGCGCTGCAGCCCAAGCTGATCGTCTGCGACGAGCCCACCAGCGCGCTGGATGTCAGCGTGCAGAGCCAGATCCTCAACCTGCTGGCGGACCTGCAGGGGGAGTTCGGGCTCAGCTACCTCTTCATCAGCCATGACATGGCGGTGATCCACCATGTCTGCGACCGCATCGCGGTGATGAAGGATGGCAAGATCGTGGAGGAGGGGACGCGCGACGAGGTGATCGAGGCGCCCAGGCACCCGTACACGCGGCGCCTGCTGCTGGCGGTGCCCGAGTGCGATCCGCGCGTGGACACCAAGAAGCGCAACGAGCGCCAGCGGATGCTCCAGGAAGAGATCGAGAAGTGACCGAGTGGCACCAGGAGCCGATGACGCCCGAGCGGGCGGCGCGGAACCGTCGTGTCATCGGCGTGCTGGCGGTGCTCTTCGTGATCTCCTGCGTGGCCGTCTTCTTCTGGGGCTTCACGGTCACGGCCGCCACGCGCGCGCGCGCGGCCACCACGGACGCGGCGCTGCGCTCGATGGCATGGTCGATCCTCTGCTATGCGGGCGCCAATGGCGGGGTCTTCCCCACCGGCGATGCGGCGCTGGAGGGGGTGGATGCGCGGCAGGGGCCGCTTCCCGCCACGGGCTGGCCCGCCAGCCGCGAGCAGGCGATGGAAGGCAAGGAATACCTGGCGCCGGCGGAGTGCGGCGCGGTGGGCGTCACCTGGCCTTCGGGCGGGCCCAATCCGGGCTTTGCTGCGCCGATGCTGAACTGCAAGGGAAATCCCAGCGGGTTCGGCACGCTGGATGCCGTGAATGCGTGGCTGGCGGAGTACGCGCGCTCGCGCGTGGCGGCGAAGGCGCCGTGAGGGCGCCGTGAGGGCGCCGTGAAGGCGCCGTGAAGGCGCCCCGCGTGATTGCGGGCGCCACCGCGGGAGCGGGATGGTGGGCGGAGCTGGCGCGAGCGGTGCGGTTGGCTTTCAGCAAACGGCCCGCACCGCCGGAAAGTAGTTTGCCCGGAACGGAGTCTTTCGATGAACAGCTCGCACACTTCCACCACACCTGACGTCACTCCCGACGCGGCGGCCCAGCGCGGCCCCGAGGCGGCGCGCCCCGCATTCAAGGTTGTTCCCCCCGAGACGCCCATGGTCGACGTGATGCAGGGGGCCGCCCGCTGGGAGATCCCGTGCCTGGACCACGGCTTCGTGGCGCTGGTGGACGCGATGCCGCGCCTGGTGCCGCAGGGGAAGACTGCTGACTTTGCGATCGTGCAGGCAGCGCGCGTGAGCTACGGCGAGGGGACGAAGCATGTCAGCGAGGATCGCGGGCTGGTGCGCTACCTGATGCGCCACCGCCACTCCACCCCCTTCGAGATGGTGGAGTTCAAGTTCCACATCGCCATGCCGGTCTTCGTGGCGCGCCAGTGGATCCGCCATCGCACCGCGAACGTCAACGAGTACTCCGCGCGCTATTCCATCCTTCCGGACCGCTTCTACCGGCCCGGGATCGAGGCCGTGCGCAAGCAGTCCAAGTCCAACCGCCAGGGTGGCGACGAGGCGATCGATGCCGGCACGGCCGAGGACTTCCTGAAGCTGCTGGAGCGGGCAGAGGCGCTCTACCAGGAGTATCTGGGGCTGACGGAGCGCGGCGTGGCGCGGGAGCTGGCCCGCGCGGCGCTGCCGGTGAGCGTCTACACGGAGTGGTACTGGAAGTGCGACCTGCACAACATCTTCCACTTCCTGTCGCTGCGCATGGATCCGCACGCGCAGATCGAGATCCGTGTCTTCGCGAACGCGATGTACGAGCTGCTGAAGCCGATCGTGCCGGTGGCGGCTGAGGCCTTCGAGGACTATCGCCTGGAGGGGATGAACCTGACCAAGCTGGAGATCGAGGCGATCCGGACGGGTGCGCCGCTGGCGACGGAGAACAAGCGCGAGGTGGCCGAGTGGGAGGCGAAGCGCTCGAAGCTGGGGCTGCGCGCGGGGGGTTCCGGGGATGGCGGGAGCGGCGCCAGTTTCGGGCAGTCACGGGCTCCGAAGGCCTGATAATTGAGGGTGTTGAGCGGCGGCGCGGGTCCGGAAGGGCGCAACCGGAAGGGGGGCCCCCGGTATGTCCTCTGGATGGCAAACCTGCGAATCATGCTCCTGCTGGTGTTGGCGGCGCTGCCCTTCGTGGGTGGCTGCGCGCAGCGCTTGGCGGTCGAGGGCCGCAGCGAGCGCCTGTACGCCGAGGCGAAGGGAGCCCTTGAGAGCGAGGGCTTCCGCCCCGTGGGCCGTGGCAGCGACATGCTCGGTGCCAAGGGAAGCGATCCCAGCGCGGGCCGCCTGCAGTTCCTCTATTACGCGGACAACCTGGCGCCGACGATTGTTGAAGTGCAGATCGAGCCCGGCTCGGCGGTGCTGGTGCGCAATGCTCCGGTCAGCGGGGGCGCCACCAAGGGCGCGGGAGCGACCGAGGTGGCATCGAGCGATGCAGCCGCGAATGGAACTTGGGGCAATGCGACTTCTGATGACGAGGTGCGCGCCGGTGCGATGCGCGGTTCGCGTTCCTGCGCAGTGCGGGCCCCGGCGCCCCCCGACTTGCTGGCTGCGGTGCCGGGAACGGGAGATGGTGCGTCGGCGGGCGGATCTTCGAATGGCGCGCCCGTCGAGAGCGCTCTGGCGGAGCAGAAGGCCGCGGCGGTCACCGCTTCCGCCGCGGGTGCAACCAGCGCGGACGCAGGTGCGCCTGGAGGATCGGGGGCAGCGGGCGCTTCGGACGGCGCGGCGCCGGCCAAGTTGGCGCACAAGCGCTACGCCCCGGGCCTGATCGGCGCGCATCGCGTGGTGGTGACGGCATGGTCGAGCATGACCTACGCGCCCGATCCGTTCATTGCCGACTTGGCGGTGGGCGTGCTTCGGCGCGCCTACATGCTGTCGGGCAACGTGCGCTGATTCTTCCCTATCGACGATCGACATCCGGCGGCTTGGCCAGGAGCCCGACCAGGGGCTTGTCCGGTGCCGTTTGGATCTGCGCCAGGACGATGGGCGTGGGCTGGTAGTAGCGGAACCACCCGCCGGGGAAGGGGCCCTCGCCACGTTCGTCCCAGAAGGTGTCGATGTCCAGCTCGATTGTCTCGCCCGCCTTCATCTCGGCGACATGGCGGACATAGCGCTGGTTGATCCACAGGTCGAAGTCGCGGTAGCTGACCGCGGTGGCGTTCACGACCTTCAGCGAGCCGGAACTCAGGTTTGAGATCACCTGGATGTCGACGACCGACTCCTGCTTCATCTGGCGCGGGTAGGCGCGCGTGGCCTGCGTCGGGTCGCTGGGATAGCGCTGGCACGCGGGCGTGGCCGCGACGGCCAGCACGAGCGCGCAGAGGCCGGCCGAGGAGCATCGCAGGGCGGGTTTGGCGCAGGGGCGCGGCATGGCGTGCGTAGTATCTCCGAAATCGGCGCGCGCGTGCGTGCGCGACGGGCTGCGCGGCCGGTGCTGCGGCGGTCCGGCGCAGGCGCTTCCGACTTCCGCTGCTGCCCCCGGAGACTGGGCGCGCCGCGCGAAGTGCGAGGCGTCGAATATCCGAAGCCCAACTCCTGGCGTCGATTTTCGACGCAGATCCGCAGTTTGCCTTTCCCGCATCCAGGTCCCCCTCACTGACATGGGCGTCGAACTCAATCCATCTCGGATCCCCCCACGGCACCTCTCGCGCCCCGTCGAGGAGACTGCGCGACTGGTGCGCATCGACCCGCGGATCCCGGCGGCGGTGCCGGGTTTCGACGCGCCCTTTTTCCAGGCAGGGCTGGCGGGCTACTCGGATGGGGCGATGCGCCTGGTGGCGCGCCGCCACGGGGCGCCCTTCTGCGTCACCGAGGCGCTGCTGGACCGCACGCTGATCAATGGCGGGAAGGGACGCCGGAAGGAGGATCCGGACCTGATCGCCAGCGAAGTGGGCATGGGGGAGATCGAGGAGAACCGCGCGGCGGGGCTGGACGACCATCCCATCGCAGGCCAGATCATGGGTTCGGATCCGGACGAGATCGCGCGCGGATCGGTGCTGCTGGCGGCGATGGGCCATGAGGTGCTGGACGTGAACCTGGCCTGCCCGGTGAAGAAGATCAAGAAGCGCGCGCGCGGTGGACACTTCCTGGCGCACCCCGACGAGGCGATCGCGCTCCTGCGCGCGGTGCGCGCCGCGGTGCCGGCCCATGTCCCCTGCACCGTGAAGCTGCGCCGCAGCTTCAGTGACACGCCCGAGATGGCGCACGCCTTCGAGCGAATCTTCGATGCGGCCTATGAGCTGGGATTCGCATGGGCGACGGTGCACTGCCGCACGGTGGAGCAGCGCTACACGGGTCCGGGGAAGTGGGAGTTCCTGCGCGACCTGGTGCAGCGGCGGCCGGACCGCGTCATTTTCGGCTCGGGGGACATCTGGACGGTGCTGGACATCTTCCGGATGATCGACATGTGCGGCGTGCATGCGGTGAGCGTCGCGCGCGGGTGCATCGGGAATCCATGGATCTTCCGCCAGGCGCGCGAGATGATGGCGGGGAGGCCGCCCGTCGGGCCTGGCATCGCCGACCAGCGCCAGGTGCTGCTGCAGCACTACGAGTTCAGCGAAGTGATCCACGGAGCCGCGCGCACCAGCAGGCACATGCGAAAATTCGGGATCAAGTTCGCGCAGCACCATCCGCACGCCTTCGAAGTGAAGGCGGACTTCATCCGCTGCGAGACCGCGCCCGAGTGGCGCGAGGTGATCGAGCGCCACTACGGCCCCGAAGCGCAGGAGCGCGCGGCGCACGAGGGCTGGGCACCTGCGGTGGTGACGGACGCATCCGCCGCGATGGCGATGGCCGACGCCGACATGGATTGCGCCGCGCCGGAGTGAAACGCGCGCGCAGGCGTGACGGGACCGTAGATGGAAACTTCACCGGGGGCCATGGGGCGTTCGGGATCGTGGCCGTTGGCGACGGCGGCGATCAGCCGCGGCGGCAGCCCTCCGGGGACCGCGCGCGTGAATCCCAGCGTGACGCCGGCTCCGAAGCGCTGCCCCGGCTTGGCGACGGCAGGCCGGAGCGGAAGCATGCGGTTGGTGTTCAGGTCCAGCACCCACGCGGAGCCCGTGGCTTCGCCCAGTGCATCGTCACCGGGCGCGCCGACGATCGCCCATGGTGCATGCAGGGCCAGCGCCTGGCCGAAGCCGTTCGCTTCGGTGGCACGGCCCGGGCAGAGGACCTCCGTCGCGCGCCAGTGTCCTTGCAGGAGCGCTGCACGGACCACGCTGCCGCGGGCACTGGGCACACTTTCGGGGGCGTGTTCCCGCCGCGCCGTGGGCGCGCCGATGAGCAAATCAACGCCCGCGAGCGCGACGCTGGCACCGTACCAGCCGACCGCGCCCGCGGGCGCGCGCAAGGAAGCTTGGATGCGCCACCCCTCCGAGGTGCGCAGCGCCATGTGCACGGCGCCCTCATTGGCCGTTGCGCCGTCGAAGCCCGGCTCGCCGATGGCGATCCAGTCGCCGCTGACGGCCACGCTGGCGCCGAAGTGAGCGCTGCGCTGCGGGTGCGGCGCGCGGAGCCGAACCACGTGCGTCACGTTGCGGCCGGGTGCAGGCCCGACGCGATAGATGTCGACTGCGCCGGAATCATTGGCGCCGGCGTCGGCGCGCGGCGATGCGACCACCAGCGTCGCGCCGTCGAAGGCGATGGCCGCGCCGAACTCCGATGCGGGCTCTGGCTCGGGGCAGGCGATCTCGTCGAGGCGCCACCCTGCGCCCGCGCCGTCCACTGCATGATCGGACGAGACGAGATACGCCTGCCCCATGTCGCACCCTTGCCGCAGGCACCCCCAGTGCGGGGCGCCCACGACGCACATGTCCCCCGCGGCGGCGACCGCGAGACCGAAACCTGCACGCCGATCGAGCTTCGGTTCGTCGATCGCCGCCGCTGGAGGCACCGGAAGCGCGGCAGCGAACACATCGCCCCGACCGCCGCCCACGCCACCGTTTGCGCCCGCGATTGCACCGTGGGCTGTTCCCGTCCGGGGGTCCGACCCAGTCCGGGGGTCCGCCCCGTGCCATGGAGCGTTCCCGCCCGCGGGGACCCCATTGGCCGCAACGCGCCCAGCGACCTCCGACAGATCGAGGGCCCAGACCTGCGGCGGTCCTTCGCCGACGTCCAGGTCGCGCGAAGGGCCGACCCAAAGGCGGCCCTCGGAGAGGGAGATCGCCGCACCGAACGCCCCCGCAACGGGGCGCGGCGCCGGCACTTGGTGCAGCAGCGCCCAGGCGTGCGCCTGGGCCGCGGCCGGCGCCGCCAGGCAGGAAGGCAGGAGGATTGCAATCGCAGGCAATGCGTTTCGCATGCGTGCATGGTGCACCTGCATCGAGCGCGCTTCGCGATTCACCGCCTTTTTTCAGCGCGCATTTTTCTGCGGGCACGGAAATAGGATGCGCTGCGACAACTGGCAGCGCCACTCGGCGCGACGCGCTTCACCGAAGGACTCTCCATGCACCACGCCTCCGATCGCTACCACGACGACGCGCACGAACTCGAGGGCTTCCTGGCCTACGACGACTCGACGCCAGCGCGCCGCCCCGCGGTGCTGATCTTCCATCAATGGGCGGGGCTGGGCGAGTTCGAGCAATCGAAGGCGCGCATGCTCGCGGGGCTGGACATGGTCGGATTCGCGGTGGACATGTATGGCAAGGGCAGGCGGGGCGGAAGCCCCGCCGAGAACAGTGCGCTGATGACGCCCCTCCTGGAGGACCGCGCGCTGCTGCGCCGCCGCACCGAGGCGGCGATCGCCCGGGTGCGCTCGCTGCCCATGGTGGACCCCGACCGCATCGGCGCGATCGGATTCTGCTTCGGCGGCCTCTGCGCCTTCGACCTGGCGCGCTACGGCGTCGCCGGCGTGCGCGGATGCGTGGGATTCCACGGCCTCTTCGCGCCGCTTGACGCGAAGGTGCAGCGCGCGCCCAAGATGCACACCAAGGTGCTTGCGGTGCACGGATGGAACGACCCCATGGTGCGCCCTGACAGCGTCCAGGCCTTCGCGAAGGAGCTCTCCGGCCACGGCGCGGACTGGCAAATCCACGCGCTGGGTGGCTGCGGCCACGCCTTCACGAATCCCGCTGCACAGGACCCCACCGGGGGGATGCAGTACAGCCCGCTGGCGGACGAGCGCAGCTTTGCGCTGATGCGCGGCTTCTTTCGCGAGGTCTTCGGCCCCCGCTACGAAGCGAAGGTGACCGAGTGCCCCTGGGTCGGCTGACGGTTCGCGGCGCACGGCCTCCGCGCGGCACGCGTGGAGTCCGCGCACCGCGCCTGCCGACGCCGCCGTGCGCTACTTCGCCAGCCGGTCCAGCGCGCGCTCGGCCTTGCCGCGCTCAAAGTCGCTGAGCGTGCGCGCGACGGAGCGGTACTTCTCGATGAGCGCCTGGTCCGCCGGCATCTTGGCCGCAATCGCCACCAGCGCCTGTCCGCGGTCGAAGTCGCTCTTGATCGGTGCGATGACCTCAAGGACCTTGGCGCAACCCCCGGCGTCGAGCTTGGCGCCTGCCAGCAGCGCCACGATCGCCTCGCGCCGATCGAAGTCGGAATGGATCCGGTCGACGGCGGCGCAGTACTCCTGGAGCATTGCGGGATCGCTTCCCGCGCGGCGCGCACAGCTGGCCAGTACCTCGCGCAGGTCGAAGGCGCTGCCGATGTTGCTGGCCGCCATGCGCAGCGTGGCCGACTGGGCGGCAGCGGGCGCCTTGCTGTCTTGAAGCACGGCGGTGCAGGCGCGGCGCATGTCGAAGTCGGAGTTGATCCCGGCTGCGGCGGCGAGCCACGCGTCCCACACCTGCTGGTCCGGCGCCAGCACGGGGATCGCACCCACGAGCAGCTCGGTGGCGTCGAAATCGCTGCTGATCCCCTTGGCGGCGGCAAGCAGCGCCAGCTGGCGCGCGGGATCGGTGGACTTTGCCAGTGCGGCGCTGAGCACGTTGCGCCGGTCGAAGCTGGAGCTGATCGTCCCCACCATCTGCGCGGCGCGGTCGAACTGCGCATCGGTCAGCGTGGGCTCGGCCAGCAGCACGGCCAGGTATCGCGAGCGGTTGTAGTTGCCCTCAATCGCCTGGATCTCGGTGAATACCGCATCGACCCCGCCGCGCTTCATGATCCGGGCGACGCGCACCTTGGGGTCCTCGGTGGCGCGTAGCAGCGAAGGAATCGACTTGGCCATCCACGCTTCGCCCGCGGCGTCCATCGGCACCTGGTTGCCGTCGACCCAGTAGGTGGTGACGATCGCGGATCCATCGCTGCTCTCGCACTTGACGCGGCGCGTGACGCCCGCGCTCTTCTCCGAGAGGTCCAGGCTGGCGCCCGCGGCCATCGTGGCCACCTTCGTCTCGGCGTCGTCGTAGGTGATTGCACCGCCGACCGTCGCGTTCAGCGCATAGCCCGGGCGCGTCACCTTGATGGTGCTGTGCGAGCCCGCGGAATCCGAGCTGATCGAGACGCTGCTGGAGTCGCCGCCGATCGAGCAGCCGCTCGCCTGGACGACGATGACGGGGACGAGAAGGACCATCGAGGCGGCGGCGGCGAGGATGCCGGCGCGCTTGCGGAGCGAGAGCGTTCCAGTGTGCATGTGCGTTCCCTCAAGAAGGCGTTGGACCCGGTGAACGAGCGAGGAGCGGCCGGTGATGGCCGCCCCGAAGAGCGCCGCGCGGTCGGGCATCACGCGCTCGGCGCATTCGGCAAGGCACTCCGCCAGCGAGCGCGCGTCGCCCACTGCGCGCGCGGCCCACGAATCAGCCTGCAGCTCGGCCAGCGTGGCGATCCGACGGCGCGCGAGCGCCAGCAGCGGCTGCATGGGCAGCAGCGCCTGCAGCAGGAGTGCGGCCAGCAGCCACTGCGGATCGCGGCGCTGCAGGTGCGCCAGTTCATGCGCCAGGAGCGCGCGCTGCTGCGCGGGGGTGAGCGTGGCATCCACCCAACTGGGGACGCAGATCTCGCCATTGGCCATGCAAATGGGGCTTGCCAGGCGCGCGGACGCCGAGAGGCGGGGCACCGGCAGGCCGCGGGACGCGCAGAGCGCATGCAGGCGCTGAGAGAGAGGCGTGCCAGCCACCGGGCGGCGGCCGGAGAGTTCGCGGCGAGCCAGGAAGGCGAGCGCTGCCAGGCGTGAAGTCGCCAGCGCAACGGCAGCGATCCAGCAGGCGCAGAGGATGATCGGCCAGGCCGAGGTGGGGACGGACGCGCGCGCGGCGGCTGGCGCCTGTGCGGCGGTTGGCACCTGTGCGGCGGCAGGCGCCGGTGCGGCAGTTGGCGCCTGGGTGACGGTTTGCGCCTGTGCGGCGGTTGACGCCTGTGCCGGAGGAAGCGCCTGCGCGGCAGTTGGCGTCAGTTCCGCCGATGGCGTCTGCGCCGCCACTCGCCGCTGCGCGATCGCTGGTGCGTGATCGGCAGCAGATGCCTGCCTCGCAGTGGACATCTGAACGGCAGCCATCGTCTCATCGGCAGCCATCGCCTCCACCCCGCGCGCACGGCCTGCATCGGCCAGCTCCACCGTGAATGCCGGAGGAAGGAAGCCGGGACGCGGAAGGCTGGCGGCGCTCCACGCCGTCTGCAGCGATGCCGTCAGCACGCCGCCCACCAGCGCCGCACGCCAGGCGAACTCGCGCGCCGCGTGCGCACGCAGCAGCCCCAACCGCTCGGAGGCCCAGGTACCGCCCAGGAAGAGCGTGCTGTGCAGCAGGTACGCGAACAGCCACGTCGCCAGAAGTGCAACCATTGCGGCAAACGCTTCAGCCACGGCCCTTCTCCTTCCTGTCCTGGGCGAGCATGGCACGGATGCGCTTCATGTCACCGGGGGTGATCTCGGAGTCGTGCACCAGATGCGAGGCCAGCGCGCCCGCGTCACCGCGGAAGAGGGTGGCGATCATCTCGGCCACCATCGAGCGCTTCACTTCGGGCTCGGTGATCAGGGCGCGATAGACCAGCTGGCGCCCTTCGCGGCGCAGCGCCACCACGCCGCGCTTCTCCAAGCGGGTGAGCAGCGTGGCCACGGTCGTGTGCGCCAGGTCGCGGCGCGGCGCCAGTGCGGCAGCGACCTGCGCGGTGCTGGCTTCGCCGGTGGCCCAGAGGGTGCGCATGACCGCCAGCTGCAGCTGGGAGAGGTGGACTTCGGCGGGCTTCTTGGTGGGCTTGGGCATGGGTGGGGCGCCGTCTCTACGGTCGTCGTACTACAAGTGTAGTACGAAGCGCGCGGGTGTCAACGGGCGATGCAGGGCCCGCCGCGCGCCAAGTGCAGCGACCGGGAGCCCCTGGCACCGCCGGGGACGGCCGCGGGCGACTGGCGCCTTACTTCAGGATCCACGCGCTGGGGTGCTGCTCGAAGCCGATCTTGGCGTAGTACCCCGTCGCCTTCGGCGCCGCCAGCAGCACGATCTTGCACTCCGGCCAGAGATGGCGCCGGGTCTCGGCCACCAGCCCGCGCCCGATCCCCTGGCGCTGCAGCGACTCGTCCACGGCCAGGTCCGCCAGGTACGCCACCGCGGCAAAGTCCGTCAGCGTGCGGGCGATGCCGACCAGCCGCTCGCCCTGCCACGCGGTCACCGTCAGGTCTGCGCGGGCAAGCATCTGCGCAAAGATGTCGGGCCGGTCGATGGGCCGTCGCTCACCAAGCGTCGAGCGCCGATAGAGGTCGATCGCCTCCTCCACCGTCAGCGGCGCGTCGTGGCGATAGGTGATCTGCATAGGTGCTCCTGGCTGCACCGGGATGGCCCGGTGCGCACGATGCCGCGCCGCTACGGCTTCAGCGTCTGCACGACGCGCGTGCCATCCGGCTTCAGGAATTCCACGTCGAACTGGCAACCGCGCGCCAGCGGGAGCATCGCCTTGCCGTCGGCGCCCGCAGTGGTGCGCGCTACCAGCTCGCCCGCCCAGCGCACCAGGACCTGCGCGGGGCCGCCGCCAGGGACGTCGACCGGATGCTGCACCGCATCGGTGTAGAAGCGCGTGATGTTCAGCGCGGGGACGTATTCGATCTCGAAGGCCCACACCAGCGGGTACTTGGTGTTCGTCGGTCGCCACACCGCGCCGTAGACGGCGTGCACCCAGTCATCGGGATCCGTCTCGGTCATGCAGCGCTCGCGGACCCAATCGACGCCGCGCGGGTCGCTCCCGGAGTCGCCCACGTTGTACCAGCGGTCCCACCACACCTCGACCCAGTTGTGGTTGCCCTGCACCTTCTTCCACGCGGGGCAGCCCGCCAGCCGCGCGGGAATCCCCACCGCGCGACATGCGTCCACCATCAGGATGCTGAGGCCGGTGCAGCTGGCCCAGCCGATCTCCATGCTCTCGTAGGGGCTCTGGTCGGGCTTCTTGCGCTTCTCCGCGCTGAAGTGCACCTTCAGCATGTCGGGCAGGTGGTCATTGATCCACTTGACGGCGTCGATGGGGTCCTTGAACTTCCATGCCTCGGCGTGGAAGCGATCGAAGAAGTCCTGGCGCCAGTCGTCGCGGCGCTCGTTCAGGTTGGCATAGGGGAGCACGTACTGGCGGTACAGCTCCTCGGGGATCTGGCTGCCCCACGGGGCCTCGCGGCGCGCACGGTCGGCCAGCGTGGCGTTCTTCACCAGGAACTCGGCGGTCAGTTCGTGCAGGTCGCGCTCGGGCATGGTGGCGATCAGCCACTGCATGTCGCCGCGCAGCGCGGGGGCCACCTCTTGCACCGCGCGCTTCAGCTGGCCGCCGTTGGCGCCCGCGCGCTCCAGTGCCCGGGTGTAGTCCGGCTGCGACTCCGCGGGGCGCGTGTCCGGTGCGGGCACCGGCGCTTGGATGCAGCGCGGCGGTGGATCCTGGATGAACAGCAGCAGCAGGGCAGCGAGGACGTGCATGCCCTCATCCTACGACCGGTTACCAGCTTTTCTTGCCGCGCCGGCCCTGCTTGTACTTGCTGCGATCGCGCCCCTTGCGGCCCCGCTCTCCCTTGCCGGGGGCGTGGTTGCCCCCTTCGCGCGGGGACTGCCCCGGCTTGGCCTGGCGGATGTTGGTCAGGTCGCGCGGATCCAGGTTGTCCAGGTCCGCGCGCGGCATCAGCTTCACCACCGTCAGGTCCATCTTGCGCGCGGCAAGGTCGATCATGGCGATCGTCACCTGCACGCGGTCGCCCAGCCCGATCGACGCGCCGCTGCGCGGGCTGATCAGCCGCCCCGTCAACTCGTTGGGGATCCAGCGGTCCGCACGCCCCGCCCCCGAGGGCAGCTCGCCCACGCGCGCGGCGCCCTCGACCAGGAACTCCTCCAGGCTCAGGAAGACCAGCGAGGTGCCGTTGATGCCGGTGACCAGCGCGTCGAAGGTGTCCGCCAGGCGGTGCTCCTTCAGGAACTGCAGCACCAGGAAGGTGCGCAGGTCGCGCTCGGCGTCCTCGGCATTGCGCTCCGTCTCGCTGCAGTGCGTGCCGATCTTCACCAACGTCGACTCGTCCATGACTCGGTCGTCGGCCTTCAGGCGCGTGCTCAGGTCGCGGCGCTTGCGTCCGCCCGCGGCGCGGCCATTCTCGGTGGCGTCCACGAAGGCGCCCAGCGCGCGGTGCACCGTCAGGTCGGGGTAGCGCCGGATGGGCGAGGTGAAGTGCGCGTAGTGGTCCGATGCCAGCGCGTAGTGGCCCACGAGCGCCGGCGAATAGGTGGCCTTGGAGAGCGTCCTGAGCACCGCGAAGTGGATCGCGCGCGCGCTCTCCCCCTCGGCGGTGGCCTGCAGCAGCGCCTGCAGGTCGCGGCGCGTGGGCTCCTCCGGCAGGCGGTACTTGGCGATGCGCGCAAAGATGCGCAGCTCCTCCAGGTCGCCGAATGCGGGGTCGGGGTGGATGCGCCGCAGCAGCGGAAGCTCCAGGTGGCTGAAGGTGCGCGCCAGCGCCTCGTTGGCCTCGACCATGAACATCTCGATCAGCGTGTGCGTGAAGCTGGTGTCCTCGCGCTCGACGCCGGTGACGTGGCCCGCCTCGTCGAAGAGCAGGTCCACCTCGGGCAGGTTCAGGCTGATCATGCCATCCGCGCGGCGTCGTTCGCGCAGGATGTGCGCCAGCCGGTCGCAGAGGCGCATCAGGTCGATGACATCGGTGTCGTATCCCGTCTCGGTCTTGGCGTGCGCGCGTGCGCGCCCCTGGTCGCCGTCGATGATCGCCTGCGCTTCGATGTAGGTGAAGCGCTTGCGGCTGCGGATGACGGTGTTGGCCAGCCGGTGCGCAACGGGCTTGCCGCGGCTGTCGAAGGTGATGAAGACGCTCTTGGTGAAGCGCGGCACCCCTTCCTGCAGGCTGCAGATGCCGTTGGAGAGGGACTCGGGCAGCATCGGGATCACGCGCCGGGGCAGGTAGGCGCTGTTGCCGCGCTCGCGCGCCTCCAGGTCCAGCGCGCTGCCGGGCTTGACCCAGTGCGCGACATCGGCGATGTGCACGCCCAGCTCCCATTCGCCGCGGTCGGCGTCATGGCGCAGGCTGATCGCGTCGTCGAAGTCGCGCGCATCCGGCGGGTCGATGGTGATGATGAGCGTCTCGGTCAGGTCCTCGCGGTCCTCCCAGGGACCATGCGACTCGGACTCGAAGCGGCGCGTCGCCTCGCGCGCCTCTTCCAGCGCCTCCTCGGGGAACTCGCGGTTCAGGTTGTAGACATCCATCACCGCGCGCGTCTCGACGTCGGGCTTGCCCGACTCGCCCAGCACCTCGGTGATGACACCCTCCGCGTAGTTCAGGTCGGTGGGGAAGACGATGATCTCGAAGACCACCTTGTCGCCCGCCTTCGCCCCCTTGGCGCCGGGGTCGCGCACCACCACGGGATCGTGCAGGGCGCGGCCGTCGGGCACCACCAGCCACTCGCGGCCATCCTTGGTCAGCGTTCCCGCGAAGCGCGCCTGGCCGCGTTCCAGCACCTCGACGACGCGGCCAACGGGGCCATCGCCGCCGCCTGCGGCACCGCGCCCGCCGAAGGAAGCCTTGGCCGCCGCGGCACCGCGCCCGCGCGGGCCCGCCGGGCCGCTGCCGCTCTTGCGGATCACCTTCACGCGCACGCGGTCGCCATTCAGCGCGTCGGCGGTCTGTCCCGCGGGGATGTACAGGTCGCCTTCGCGCATCCGCTTGTCGGCGACCAGGAAGCCGAAGCCGCGGGGGTTCAGCTTCAGGCGTCCCTCGGCCTCATCGCCGTAGCGAGGCAGCCGCAGCTTGCCGTCGGGGCCAAGGTCGACGCGCCCCTCTTCCACCACCTGCGCCACCGCGGCCTCGAAGGCACGCTCGTCGTCGGGCTGCACGCGCAGCTGCCGCTGCACCTCGGAGACTTCCGAGGGGCGATAGTTGTCGTAGGCCAGGTGGTCAACGATGCGTTGTGTGAAACGAAGGGGCACGGAGAGAGCCTACCGCTTCGGACGCTTGCCGCCCGATGGAGCGCTGCGCGGCGAGGCGCCGCCGCCTGCGCGCGTGCCGCCGCCGGGCTTTTTGGCCGTCGGGGGCGTCTTCGCGCCGTCGCGACGCTGCCGTGCGATGGCATCGCGCAGGTTTCCTGCGCCACGCCCTTCGCGAGCGGGATGCGTGGCATTGACGCTGCCCGCGTCGGCCGGAGCGGAGGCGGACGATGTCGAGGAGCCCGCGGCCGACGTCGCTGCTGGCGTCGGGGGCGCGCCGGGCGCTGGGCTCGCGGCGGCGCCTGGCTTCGCGGCAGCGCCTGGCATCGCAGCATGCTTGCCTTGCGCCGGCACTGCTGACTTTGCGGAAGCGTCCGCTGCGACTGGCTTCGCATCCGCCGCCGCCGCGGGCGCAGGGGTCGCAGCGGTCCGTTCCGCCGCGGCCGCTTCCGCGTGATCCGATCGCCCCGACGCGCCGCCCGTCAGGATCCCCGCGCCCGTGGTGATCTTGCGCTGCGCCGTGGCGCGCCCGCACTTGGGGCACTTCTTCTCGGGAGCAGCCAGGATCGACTGGAACTGCTCCCACTCCTTGCCGCACTTGGTGCAGCGGTACTCATAGGTGGGCATGTGCGTTTGCTCCTGCGTGGCGCCTTCAGGGGGCGACCGCCACCTGTGCGGGGCGCAGCACGGTGTCGCCCAGGCGATACCCCGACTGCAGCACCATGCTGACACTCCCGGGGGCGATCCCCTGCACGGCGTGCTGCATGATCGCCTGCGCCTCGTGCGGATCGAAGGCCGAGCCCACCGCGGGCTGGATCGGCTCGACGCCGGAGCGCTCCAGCGCCTTCACCAGCTCGGCGTGCACCAGGCGCATGCCATCCATCGCGCCGGCCACGGTCATCGTGGCGGGGTCCTGCGCCAGCGCATGGTCAAAGTTGTCCAGCACCGGGATGACGTGCCGCACCACCACGCTGGTCCCGGAGGCGCGCAACCGCGGCTCCTCCTGGTTCATGCGCCGCTGGAAGTTCAGGAAGTCGGCGTGCGCGCGCAGCTCCTGCTCCTTGGCGCGCGCAAGCTCCGCCTGCAGCTCGGCGATGCGCGCCTCCAGCGCGCGGATCGCGTCGCGCGCCTCCTCGGGTTCGGGGGCGCGATCGTCGACGTGCGGCTGCGCGTGCGACTCGGCCTGCTGCCGCATGCGCGCGTCCTCGTCGGACTCGGGTCGAGCGTGGTGATGCCCATGCGGATGCTGGTGGGGATGCGGAACCATGGGTGTCTCCAGTCGTGTGGCGCAGCGGAACGGATGCCTGCGCGATGCGTGTGCGATTCAAATGCGATGCCGATTCGCCCCGGAACAAGCCTAGCTGCCGAAGGTGTCCTTCACCTTGCCCCAGAAGCCCGCGCGCTTGCGCTCGCTCTCCGAGGCGCTCCCGCTGCCGCCCGAGCCGCCCGCGGCACCGCCCTGGCCTGTGCCCTGTCCGGCGCCCTGCCCAGCGCCAGCGCTCTTGGCGCGCCCGCTCTTGCGCCCGCGCGCGTCGATCGCCTTCGGCGGCTGCTCGGTGGCGCGCAGCCCCTCGATCAGCTCGCGCTGCCGCGCCGTCAGCTTCTTGGGGACGACCACGCGCACGATCACCACCAGGTCGCCGCGCGAGCCGGTGCGCAGGTCGGGGACGCCCTTGCCGTCCAGGCGGAACATGTCGCCATGCTGCGTGCCCGGCGAGAGGTCCGTCTCGGACTCGCCCTCCACGGTGGTCACCAGCACCTTGCCGCCCAGCGCGGCGGTGGGGAAGGTGACGTCCAGCGTGGTGATCAGGTCGTTCTCGTCGCGCTCGAAGCGCTCGTCCTCTTGCACGCGCACCACGATGTGCAGGTCGCCGCGGATGCCGGTGCCATCGGCGCTCTCGTTGGGCGAAGGGGGCTCCCCCTCGCCGCCCACGCGCACCACCTGGCCATCGGCGATGCCGCGCGGGATGCGCACGTTCAGCTTGCGATGGATGCTTGTGCGGCCGCTGCCGCTGCACTCGCTGCACTTGTCCTTGACGATGGTGCGCCGCCCCTGGCACGAGGGGCAGGTGGTGACCATGCGGAAGAGGCCGCCCAGCCCCTGCTGCGCCACCTGTCCCTGGCCGCCGCAGGTGGGGCACGCCACGGGCTTGGTGCCCGGCTTGGCGCCATTGCCCTTGCAGAGCGTGCACACCTCCAGGCGCTTGAAGCTCACCTCACGCTCGCATCCCTCGACCACCTCGGACAGGGTGATCTCCACCTCGGTCTCCAGGTCGAATCCGCGCGCGGGGCCGCGCTGGCGCCGCCCCGTCTGCTGCCCCCCGAAGATGTCGTTGAACATCGAGAAGATGTCCTCGACGTGCATCGTGCGGAAGTCATGCGCGGGCCGGCCGCGGAGCCCCGCATGGCCGTGGCGGTCGTACATGGCGCGCCGCTCGGGGTCGCTGAGCACCTCGTACGCCTCGGCGCAGAGCTTGAACTTGCCCTCGGCATCGGGGTTGTCGGGGTTCTGGTCCGGGTGCCACTTGATCGCCATGCGGCGATACGCCTTCTTGATCTCCTCGCCCGCTGCGTCGCGCGCGACGCCAAGGACCTCGTAGTAGTCGACGGTGGTGCTCATGCGTGAAGCTCGTCTGCTGGGGGCGGGTGGCGGGGC